>JAZQQW010000071.1:0-13686 GCA_045629255.1 Treponema sp. | reverse complement strand
GCTCTTCATTATGATTTCGCCGCCACATCCTTCGTGGATAAATTTATGTGTAGCAACTGTTGTACGAGAGTTTTTACTGGCTCCAGCCATGACTATCCTCCATAAAAAATATAGATATGCGCTAACTATACAGAATTTACGCAGCGTAGTCAAGGGACTAAACTAAGTTCCATAAAAATCCGAAAATTTTATTTTTCATTTCGGTATAATTCCTACCTGCAAAAATTATACAAGCAGAAAAAACTGCATTTTTTTTTCAGAACATACCCCTGCATACAGGCCCCGTAAGAAAAACTACTTTTCTTCACGCCATGCTTTCAGCTGAGCTTCAATCAAATCATGAGCATCAGCCAGAATCTGTTTTTCATCGTCCCTATTTTCCGGTGCATCAAAAACTTTGAGAACTTTGACACGGTATGTACCTTTTTTCAGACTGCTCAAAATAAGTTTAAGATTTGATAGTTTCCATCCACCGTCCAGAGCACACACAGCGACTGGCATTTTTACAGTCTGTGCAATCATACGGAATCCAGCTGCGTAAAACTGCTTGATTTCACCGTCTTTACTTCTTGTTCCTTCAGGGAAAATAAGGGGCAGTATTTTACTGTTTGCATTTACACGTTCACCAAACTTATGAAGTGTTTTCATAGCTTCTGAAGGCTTTCCCCTTCTAGGAATCATGCAATGTCCCTGACATTTGAGCATTTTACCAACCATTGGCACAGTAGAAAGATTATCTTTGGCTACGAAACGGACTTCTTTGCCTGCAAAAAACACAAGATAAACTACAATATCTATAAGGCTCTGATGGTTTGACACAATTATAAACTGTTCCGGTAAGTCTTTTTTTGATTCGTATTCTGCTGCAAAATCAAATTTAAGATAAGTTTTCAGAATTGCAAAAAATCTGCCGGCACATACTGTTGTAATATAATTAGACCAGAACAACGCTGCCTTATAGCTTATAGGATAAGTTATCGTTAACATCAACGTTGGAAATACAAGCATTCCAAAAAGACAGGTCAAAGAAAGTATACTTAACATACAAGAGAGTATAATCAAGAAACATTTTTAAGTCTACAAAAAGTTTATATCAAAAAAAATTGCAGCAAAAGCTTTTTTTTCCAGCAGTTTCCACTTTTCAAAACAAAAAATTACAGGTTATTCCAGAACCTTTTTTCTGCACTGACAATTTCTTCTAAAGGATTGTACATTCTTCTAGTCTGAGGCACACTGGACGTAAAAATCCGTCCGTACGGCTTAATTACAATGCGCCGGTCCAGAACAATAATAACACCTTTATCATCACTTCTGCGCACGAGACGTCCGAACCCCTGCCTGAACTTAATTACAGCCTGAGGAACACTAAGTTCCATAAATGACGAGCCGCCTCTTTTTTCTACAGCTTCACTTCTAGCTGCAAAAACCGGATCAGACGGTACTGGAAATGGAAGTTTTACAATAATTACCTGGCTCAGACTCTCTCCGGGAACATCAACACCTTCCCAAAAACTATCAGTTGCAAAAAGAACACTAGTCCTGTCATCTTTAAAATGCTCCAGAAGACGAAAACGGTCATCATCTCCCTGTTTGAGGCATGTTATGCCGGCTTTTTCAAGAGCAGGCCGGACAGTCTGATATGTATTTTTGAGAGATTCATAGGAAGTAAACAAAACAAGCGTACGTCCGCCGGAAGCCTCTATAAGGCTACCGACAGCATCTTCTGTAAAACTCTGATAAATCACGCCGGAATCCGGAAGCGGAGCATTTCCCGGCACACCGAAAAGCACATTTGAACCATAAGGAAACGGAGATTCAAAAACCTGCTGCATGACACGATTTTCTTCTATAAAAGATATACCTGTTCTTCGCATCCAGTAAGAAAAATCTCCACCTGTCCTGAGCGTCGCACTGGTACACACAACTGTTCCCATAGGCTCAAAAACACCTTGATTCATAAGTGGCGCTATATCAAGCGGCGTCTGTGTAAACTCAACAAACAAAACAGGCATATCGCCCTGTTTTTTCGGAGCAAGCCTTTCTTTCTGGCAGTAAAAAACTTTATCCTCATGTTCATTCCACTCACAGAAATTTTTCAAAAGCAGAACATAAGAATCCAGACGTCGCAAAACAGTTTTCGTTTCCCATACTGCAGGCACATCCATATCATCGTCGGAAAGCTGTGCTACAGTTTCGCGAACCATACCGCTAAAAGACGCAATCGACTCACGAAGACTGTCCATCGCAGAAAATACAGCAGCAAAAGATTCTACAGTCGGTGAATGCAGCCGGAAAGTATAAGAATCTCCCATAACAGACAGAGCACACTCATCAAGTGCGATAATACAATCTTTGATATCACCGACACATGATGAACACTTTGCAGTAAACTCGTCATCTTTTGACAAAAGTGCTATTACAGTAAGAAGACCTGCCGTTGCACCTCTTTTTGCACGGTACAGCAGATTTATCTGCTTTGTAAGTTTGAAACGGTTCATGCTTTCGCTGAAAAAACTCGTTGCACTATCTTCTATACCGTGCGCTTCATCAAAAACAATACGGTTATAAGGAGGCAGAACTGCCGCATCATCATAACCGGCACCATTCATGCGGCTTTCGATGTCTGCAAACAGAAGATGATGATTGACAACAATAATATTGGCATCAGCTGCCTCTTTGCGTACTTTCATGACAAAACACTGTTCGCGGTACTGACAGCGGGCACCCATGCATGCATCGCTTTCACTGTTTATCTGAGACCATACACTTTCCGGCGGAACAAAAGACAAATCACTACGGCTTCCTGACGAACTTATTTTCGACCAGGCGACAATCGAATCAAAAACCGCAGTATCCGAACTAAAAAGATCACGTTCCGAACCAGCTTCAGCAAGACGACGCAGACAGACATAATTCTGTCTTCCTTTTAAAAGCACAGATTTTACACTTTTGCCGATTATCTTTTCTGCCGCAGGAATATCTTTTTCTGAAAGCTGCTGCTGCAAGTTAATAGTTCCAGTGGAGATAACCACGCGTTCCTTATTTTCCAAAGACCAGAGCATAGACGGAATCAAATATGCAAAACTTTTACCGACACCGGTTCCTGCTTCAAAAACACCGACTTTCGATCCGTTGAAAGCTTCTGCAACAGACTTCAGCAGCTCAATCTGACTTGGACGTTCTTCAAAGTTTTCTGATTTCTGTGCAAAAGTACCGCCGTTTGATATATAATCCGCAGCACTTTCAGGATTTATCTTTACAAGTTTTTTAAGCTTTACAGGTTCAAGAACTACATAAACTTCAGAAATATCATTATTTACTATATAAAAGCCAAGAGAAGAATCTGTCGCATTGACGGCAACCTGCTGATCTGCTTCACTCGGAAAAAGATGTCCGCTTGGATGATTATGGATAAGTACATGCCCCTGCCTTGCAGCATCCTGATTCATAATGACAGAATCTATATTACCGCGCGATCCAACTTTTGCAGAAATTACAAGTCCATCCTCGTTTATCCTGCCAGCCCAGAAAACTTCATTTCCGCCGGCTTCCTGCACATCTTTTTTCATACCAGCAATAACAGATTCCGAAAACCTTCTAAGACTTTCCATAGTGCAGTAATTTTAGTTACTTAGTGAAAAAATATCAATTCAAGCAGCATTAAAAAATGCAAACAAAACATCTCTCAGAAAATTAAAAAAAACAGATTTTGGAAATAAACCTAAAATGCATAATCTTTTAAGTTATCAATGAACTGCATCGCATGACAAAAAAAACATAACTTTTATGTAATTTTATATATTTTTAAGTGCGTGATAAAAATCACACTAATAAGCAAACATTGTGCAAAAATTCACACAAGTATATAAATTTATCAAATTCATTTATAAATATAAGTCCATAACAAAAAAACGCACTTAACAATCAGTAGATTTTATTTTATACTGTATGCGGAAATTATGGCATTATTGCAGAAATTAAGTTTTCATGCAAATTTCATAATTTTATCTACATGGCTGTAAACAATTTTTTCAGGAGAATAAAATGGCTAATACAAAGAAGATTACCATTATCGGTGCTGGTCAGGTTGGATCAACAGTAGCTTTTGCCCTCACCGTTAAGGAACTTGCATCAGAGATAGTTCTTATCGACGTTGTAAAAGAAAAAGCAATGGGCGAAGCTATGGATATTCGCCAGGGAACTCCTTTCATCGGACCTGTTTATGTTCACGATGGAAATTATGAGGATGCAAAAGATTCTGACATTGTAGTCTTTACATCTGGCGTCGCAAGAAAGCCAGGTCAGACACGTCTCGACCTCGCACAGACAAACGTCAACATCATGAAATCTATCATTCCGGAAATCACAAAGGTTGCACCTGACGCACTTTATGTTGTTGTTGCAAACCCAGTAGATATCCTTACATATCAGCTCGTAAAGACATCTGGTATCCCTGCAAACCGCATCTTCGGTACAGGTACAATGCTCGATACAGCTCGTTTCCGTGCCCGCATTGCTGAGACATACAAAGTAGCACAGGAAAACGTACATGGTTACGTATTCGGTGAGCACGGTGATTCTTCATTTGTCCCGTGGTCTCTCGCAAATATAGGTTGTATTCCTGTAGACAAGTACGCAGATTCTTACAAAAACGGCAAGCTTCCTTCTTTCGATCACGATGACGTTGAAGATTACATCAGAAAGTCAGGTGGAGTTATCATTGCTGCAAAGAAGTGCACAAACTATGCTATCGGCGTAACTACAGCACACTTGTGCGAAGCTCTCGCATACGATACAGATTCTGTTCTTACAATCACATCAATGCTTAACGGCGAATACGGTATCAGCGATGTATGTCTGAGTATTCCAACAATCGTCGGACACAACGGAATCACAAGCAAGCTCGTTGCACCACTTACAGACGACGAAATTGCATCTCTCAAGAAATCAGCAGATGCTCTTAAGAGTGTAATCAATCAGCTTGACTTTTCTCTCTAATTAACTGACATAACTGAGGTTAAATAAATGGATAATTATCGCGTTGAACACGATTCAATGGGCGAAGTAAAAGTACCTGCAGATAAATTGTGGGGTGCCCAGACACAGAGAAGCCATGAGAACTTTTTGATTGGTGTCGGCATTGAAACAATGCCAAGAGAAATCACAAAAGCTTTCGGCTACCTGAAAAAGGCAGCAGCAATGGCAAACAACGAGCTTAAAGGCGAAAAAATGACAGCTGAAAAGCTCAAGTGCATCAGCCAGGCTTGTGACGAAGTAGTTTTAGGCTCGCTCAATGACAACTTTCCTCTCGTCGTATGGCAGACAGGAAGCGGCACTCAGAGCAACATGAATACAAATGAAGTCATTGCAAACCGCGCAAATCAGATTGCCGGTACAAAGCTCTGTCATCCGAATGATGATGTAAACATGAGCCAGTCAAGCAATGATACATTCCCAACTGCACTTCATATCGCATCAACTGTAGAAATTGAAGACAAACTCTTCCCTGCTATTGACCTTCTTGTAAACACATTCAAGAAACTTGAAGCTGCAAACAAGGGCATTGTAAAATCAGGACGTACTCACCTGCAGGATGCTGTTCCGATTTCTTTCAGTCAGGAAATCTCCGGCTGGAGAAGCAGTCTTGAGCGCGATAAGGAGATGATTGCATCATCTCTTCCATATTTGAAGCAGCTTGCTTTGGGCGGAACTGCTGTTGGAACTGGATTGAATGCACCAAAAGGTTTTGATGAACTCGTAGCAAAGAAAGTTTCTGAGCTTACAGGCAAAAACTTTGTAACAGCTCCAAACAAGTTCCATGCTCTTTCAAGCAAAGACGAAGTAGCTTTCGCACATGGTGGACTTAAGGCTCTTGCCGCAGACCTCATGAAGATTGCAAACGACGTACGCTGGCTTGCTTCTGGTCCTCGTGACGGACTCGGTGAAATTCATATTCCGGAAAATGAACCGGGTTCTTCAATCATGCCTGGAAAGGTAAATCCAACACAGTGTGAAGCAATGACAATGGTTGCTGTTCAGGTTATGGGAAATGACGTTGCAGTTGGAATGGCAGCCTCACAGGGTAATTTCGAACTCAATGTTTTCATGCCTGTAATCGCATATAACTTCCTTCAGTCAGTTAGACTTCTTGCAGAAGTTATGGTCAGCTTCAACAATAACTGTGCTGTCGGTATCACAGCAAACAAGGAGAAGATGCACTTCAATCTGTATAACTCCTTGATGCTCGTTACAGCTTTGAATCCATACATCGGCTATGAGAATGCTGCAAAGACTTCTCACCTCGCCTATGAGAAAAACATTTCTCTCAAGGATGCATGTGTCCAGCTCGGATTCCTGACTGCAGAAAAGTTTGACGAAGTCTTCCATCCGGAAGAAATGGCAAACGAAAACAAGTAACTTATTTTCTTAGTAAAATAAATCATGGCTGTGCATCGTGCATACAGGCACAATGCACAAGTATTGCTTATGAAGGATGTAATAATGGAAAACAACACCACTTATTCATACTTCCCTGGCTGTACTCTAAAAAATAAAGCAAAAGAACTAGATATGTACGGCCGCCTTTGCGCAAAAGCTCTCGGTTTCAATCTTGAAGAAATCGAAGACTGGCAGTGCTGCGGCGGTGTGTATCCAACAGGCAAAAATGAGATTGCATCAAAATTGCCGTCTGTTCGTGCATTGGCAGCTTCCAGGGATAAAAATCAGGCATTGGTAACACTGTGCTCAGCTTGCTACAATGTTATCAAGCAGGTAAACAACGACCTGCAGAACGATGAGAATACAATTCTCAAAGTAAACAATTATCTCGCTCAGGACGGTATTGAATACCACGGAGAGACAAAAGTTCTTCACTTTCTCGAAGTTCTCCGCGATGAAATCGGTTGGGACAAAGTAAAGGCTGCTGTAAAGAATCCTCTCAAAGGAAAGAAAATCGGAGCTTACTACGGATGTCTTCTTCTCCGTCCTGGAAAAGTCATGGAATTCGATGATCCAGAAAATCCTCAGATTCTTGAAGATTTCATCAAGGCTATCGGTGCAACACCTGTAATTTATGCAGAGCGCAACGAATGCTGCGGTGCTTACGCATCATTTGAAGATTCTTCAATTCCTCAGAACCGTGCAAAGAAAATCATTACAAATGCACAGGATATGGGTGCAGACTTCCTCGTAACAAGCTGTCCTCTCTGCCGCTACAACTTGATTAAAAATCAGGGCGACACAAAAATGGACGTTATCTACTTCACTGAGCTGCTTGCAGAAGCTCTCGGTGTCAAGGAGGAAGCATAATGCTCGAATCTGAAATTCAGAAATACAAAGAACTGATTCTTGAAACCAGCGGTGTAAATCCTAAGAAGTGTATGATTTGCGGAAAGTGCTCAGGCACTTGTCCAAACTATGATGCCATGGAATATCATCCACACCAGTTTGTACAGATGGTAGAAAATGGTGACATAGAGCCATTGCTCAAGAGCAAGTCAATTTATGCATGTCTTTCATGCTTTGCATGTCTTGAGCGCTGCCCTCGTCAGGTCGAACCTGCAAAACTTATTGATGCAGTAAGAACTGTTGTAGAGAGAGAAAGAGGCCCTCTTCACCTGGATCCAGTACAGGTTCCGGAAAAAATCGACGAAGACACACCTCAACAGCTTTTGATGAGTGCTTTCAGAAAGTACCGTAAGTAGGAGTGACAGATGGAAAGAATTGGTGTTTTTGTATGTCACTGTGGTACAAACATTGCAGGCACAGTTGACGTTGCTAAAGTTGCAGAAGAACTTGGCAAAGTAGACGGTGTTGTTTATTCAACACATTACACATATATGTGTTCCTCTGCCGGTCAGAAGATGATCGAGGATCACATTAAAGAAGACAAACTTACAGGTGTTGTTCTCTGCTCTTGTTCACCACGTATGCACGAAAAGACATTCCGTGCCTGCGCAGAAAGAGCTGGACTTAACCCATACAAAGTCGAAGTTGCAAACATCCGTGAACAGACTTCATGGGTTCTCAAAGATGTAAAGGATGCTACAGAAAAAGCAATTGCTTTGGGTAAAGCTGCTGTAGCAAAGACTATCCTTGACACACCGCTTACAGCAGGTGAAACTCCTGTAACAAAGCGTGCTTTGGTTATCGGTGGAGGTATTGCAGGTATTACAGCAGCTCTTGATATTGCAGATGCAGGATTCCCTGTTGATATCGTTGAAAAAGATTACACAGTTGGTGGAAAGATGGCTAAGCTTGATAAGACTTTCCCAACTTTGGACTGTGCATCTTGTATCGTTACTCCAAAAATGACAGAAGTAAGCCAGAATCCTAACATCCGCATACTTTCAGCCTCTGAAGTAAGCCGTGTCAAAGGTTATATTGGCAACTTCGAAATCGATATTACACGCCATCCGCGTTATGTTGATGAAACAAAATGTACAGGTTGTGGTGCTTGTATCGAAAAATGTCCAAACAAGAAAGTTCCTAACGCTTTCAACTTGAACTTGAATAATCGCAAAGCAATCGACATTCCTTTTGCTCAGGCTGTTCCAAAGGTAGCTAACATTGATGCTAACTACTGTCTCCACATGAAAGGTCTTGCTAATGGTAAAGACAATGTCTGTGGATTCTGTGAAAAAGCTTGTGCTGCAGGAGCAATCAACTTTAATCAGAAAGAAGAAGTTATTACAGAAAAATACGGTGCTATCGTAGTTGCAACTGGTTATAACCCGATCGATTTGAAAAAGTTCGATGAATATGCATATTCTCAGAGTCCAGACGTTGTTTCTTCGCTTGAATTTGAGCGTCTCTGCAACGCATCTGGTCCAACAAACGGTCATCTTTTGCGCCCGTCAGACGGCAAAGAACCAAAAACAATCGTATTTGTTCAGTGTGTAGGTTCACGTTGCGCTGCAGACTCTACAAAGGGACACGAATATTGTTCAAAAATCTGCTGTATGTATACAGCAAAGCATGCAATTCTGACACGTGACCATTATCCTGATACAAACTGCTATGTATTCTATATCGATGTCCGCACACCTGGCAAAAACTTTGATGAATTCTTCCGCCGTGCAGTTGAGCAATACGGCGTTCACTACATCAAAGGACAAGTGGGAAAGGTAACTCCTCTTTCCGACGGCACACTTGACGTCCAGGGTTCAGACCTCATTTTGAACAAGCAGGTTCACATCAAGGCAGATATGGTCGTCCTTGCAGCTTCTATTGAAGCAGACAAATCAGCACGTCCTTTGGCAACAATGCTTACGACTTCTATGGATAACAATGACTTCTTCCTTGAAGCTCATGCAAAACTCCGTCCAGTAGAAAGCCCTACAGCAGGTATTTTCCTTGCAGGATGCTGCCAGGGCCCAAAAGACATTCCAGAAACTGTTGCACAGTCTTCAGGTGCTGCAGCAAAGGCAATTTGTCTTCTCGTAAAAGACAAGCTCAAGAACAATGCATGTACAGCACATCCTAACGAGAACGCATGTAACGGATGCGGTCAGTGTGCAAATGTATGTCCTTACGGAGCTATCTCTTATGTAGACAAAGATTTCCGTGGTCCAAACAGAACAACTATTACACGCCATGTTTCACAGGTTAACACAGCAATGTGTCAGGGATGTGGTGCATGTACAGTAGCATGTCCTTCTGGAGCAATGGATCTGTATGGATTTAGTAACAGCCAGATCATGGCGGAGGTAGACGCAGTATGTCAGAATCTGTAGGAAAAAAAGAATGGACACCAAAAATTGTAGCATTCTGCTGTAACTGGTGTTCTTACGCAGGTGCTGACCTTGCCGGTAACAACCGCCTTGAGTACCCTGCAAATGTTAAGATTATTCGTATTCCGTGTTCATGCCGCTTGAACCCATTGTTCATTTTGCGTGCATTCCAGCGCGGAGCTGATGGTGTTATTTTGTGCGGTTGCCATCCTGGTGACTGCCACTATTCAACAGGCAACTACTTTGCCCGTCGTCGTATGACACTTCTCTTCTCTATGCTCAATTTCCTGGGTATTGAGAAAGAAAGAACTCGTGTTGAATGGTGTTCTGCTGCTGAAGGTGTGCGCTTTGCAGGTCTTATGAACGACTTTGTTGCACAGATTACAGCCCTTGGCGAAAACAAGCGCCTGGAGGATTTGAGATGCAAGACAACAAAATAAGCAGTCAATTGATCGAGCGCGCAAAAGCTCTGCTTGCAGAAGGCAAAGTTCAGCGCGTAATCGGCTGGAAAAAAGGCTTGTTTGACTATGATGTCACACCTGCCGTTTTTACAACAGCTGATGACCTTGATAAGAATTTTGTTTACAACGAATATTGTGGTGCAAACGTTTCAAAGTACCTTGTAAAAATTACAAGAGAAATTGAGACAAAGAAAAGCACAACCCGTATGAACAATACAATGGCAAAGCAGCGTGATCCTAACGCTCAGGACGCACCGATTCCACAGGAAACTGTTCTCGTGTTCCTCAAGCCATGTGATTCATACAGCTTTACACAGCTTTTGAAAGAAAACCGCATTACAAGAGATGATGTTTATGCTATCGGCATTCCTTGCGACGGCATGGCAGATCCTGTAACAAAGGAACTCTCTGTAAAGTGTGCTTCATGTAAGAGTAAGAAACACATCACATATGATGAACTCATTGGCGAAGAAGGCGACGTTATCGAGTCAAACCGCTTTGACATGGTAGAAAAGCTCGAGAAGATGAACGACACAGAGCGTTACAACTTCTGGAGAGGTGAACTTTCACGCTGTATCAGATGTAATGCATGCCGCAACATCTGTCCTGCATGTACTTGTGAAAAGTGTGTATTCGACAACAACGATTTGTACACATCACAGAAAGTCGCAGAAAACAGCTTCGAAGAAAATCTTTTCCACATTATCCGTGCATGGCACGTAGCAGGCCGTTGTACAGACTGTGGAGAATGTTCACGCGTATGTCCTCAGTCTATTCCTCTGCACTTGCTTAACCGCAAGTTCATCAAGGATATCAATGAGATTTACGGACCATATCAGGCAGGAAGCGACCTTGAAACAAAGCCGCCAATGCTTACATTCACAACAGATGATGCAGAGCCAAGCATCGTCCGCTCACGTGACGACGAGGCAACAGGAGGTGCTGAATAATGCTTTCACTTCCAGTAGAAAAAATAGATGCTTTTTTTGAGCTCATCGGTTCAAAAGAAGCTTTGTACATACCTGTAACAAACAATGCAGGAACAGCTGATTTTGCACGCTGGTCAAAAGGCACAAAACTTTCTGACGCACTCAAGACAGTCCGTTCTGCAAAAGAGTTCTTCTTTCCAAAAGCTGAGCACATGGTCAGCTACAAAAGAAAGGGCATGGAAGTTACAGTAGAAGATCCTAGAAAAGAACTCGAGGACTTTGTTGTATTCGGTGTAAGAGCATGTGACGCAAAAAGTTTCGGCATTGTAGACGCAGTTTACATTGGCGATCCAAAATATGTAGACACATACTACAAAAACCGCCGCGAGCATGGAACAATCATCACTCTGGCTTGTAATGAGCCGGCACAGACATGTTTCTGCAAAGCTTACGGTATTGATGCAGCAGATCCAGCAGGAGACGTTTCATGCTGGTGCGCAGACGGAAAATACTTCTTCAAGGCAAACACTGATAAGGGTACAAAACTTATCGAAAGTGCAAAAGCCGCTTTCACTGATGCAAAAGACGACGTTGTAGAAAACGCAAAGAAAGATATCCGTGCAAAGATTGAAAAGCTTCCTTTCTCATCTCTTGACCTTTCAAAGTTCAAGGGCAAAGATATGATGAAGATTTTCAACTCAAAAGTATGGGAATCTTTGTCAGAAAGCTGTCTCGGCTGTGGTACATGTACTTACGTCTGCCCTACTTGTATGTGTTTCGATGTACGCGACTTTGCAAGCGACGACGGCATCAAGCAGGTAAGATGCTGGGATTCATGTATGTTCTCTGACTTCACTCAGATGGCAGCAGCAAATCCACGTCTTACACAGAAAGAAAGATTCAGACAGCGCTTTATGCACAAACTCATGTATTATCCAATGGCACACAGCGATATTTACAGCTGCGTAGGTTGTGGTCGCTGTCTGGAAAGCTGCCCAATCAACATGAACATTGTAAAAGTTGTCAAGACATACAATGACATGGGTGACGAGGGAGGAAAAGAATAATGGATACAGAATCATTCATTCCTTATGTTGGCAAAATTATTGACATCAAGCAGGAAACTCCTGATGTAAAGACATTCCGTGTTGTTGGTCTCGACGGCAAAAAGCTTTTTGAACACATTCCTGGACAGTGTGCTATGCTCATCGTCCCTGGAGTCGGAGAATCAATGATTTCCATTACATCTTCACCAACAATGCAGGATGCTATGGAATTCTCCATCAAAAAGTGTGGACACGTTACAGACTGGCTTCACTCAGCACAGGTTGGACAGCAGATTTGTCTGCGCGGACCTGTAGGAAATGGATTTCCTGTAGAAGGAGCTCTCAAAGGAAAAGATATCCTCGTTATTGCCGGTGGTATCGGTATTGCTCCAGTTCATTCTGTAGTTAACTACATGATGGACAAACGCGACAATTACGGAAAAATCCAGGTTATTTACGGTGCACGTTCAAAGAGTGACCTTGTTCGCCTCGATGAAATGCAGAACGTATGGATGAAACAGCCAAACTGTTCTATCGACCTCACAATTGACCGTGCAGAAGAAGGATGGGACGGACATGTAGGATTCGTTCCACCTTTCATCAAGGAATGCAATCCAAACCCTGATATGACAGTCATCATGTGTGGACCTCCAATTCTTATCCACATGTCTTTGGGAATTCTCAAAGAGCTTGGTTTCAAGAATGAGCAGATTTTCACAACAATGGAAATGCGCATGAAGTGTGGTATCGGTAAGTGCGGAAGATGTAACATCGGAGACAAGTTCGTCTGTAGAGACGGTCCGGTATTCAGCTTTGACCAGCTTGGAGAGCTTCCACCAGAGTATTAATCCGCAAAATCGCCCTTTCCGACGATTTTGTTCTGCGGGTTTACATCATGTAAAGCCCGCAGAAATTAATAGCTAAACTTTTGATGCGCAGAGAAACTGCATGTACTTGCTGCAGTTTTATAAGGCGCTTTTACAACAGCATAGGAGTAAAATTACTATGGCAGAAAAAGAAATGGTTGACGTTTACTTTTTTGGTAAAAAATATAGCGTTCCTGCAGAACTTACAATCATGAACGCAATGGAATATGCAGGATATCAGCTCAAGCGTGGATGTGGCTGCCGCAATGGTTTCTGCGGAGCTTGTGCTACAATCTACAGAATCAAGGGACAGAATCAGCTCCAGACATGTCTGGCATGTTCAAAGAAAGTCGAAGAAGGAATGTTTATTGCAACACTTCCATTCTTCCCACGTGTAAAGCAGATTTACGACATTGAAAAGATTAAGCCAGAGCAGGCTGTTATGATGCAGCTCTACCCTGAGATTTACTCTTGTGTCGGATGTAACGCATGTACACGTGCATGTCCACAGAGCCTCAACACAATGCAGTATATCGCATACGCACAGCGCGGAGAGTTTGACAAATGTGCAGATCTCTCATTCGACTGTGTTATGTGCGGATGCTGTTCATCACGCTGTCCAGCAGGTATCAGTCATCCACAGGTTGCAGAAC
>JAZQQW010000070.1:0-7699 GCA_045629255.1 Treponema sp. | reverse complement strand
ATACGGTGGCTGGCTTAGACAAAAACTACCTCCCGAACTCTTCCGTTCGCAAAAATGACCTGCCTTCCACCGGCTCTCCAGATCCGTCAATCTAGAGTATCCCGCTTTTCTCGTATTTTCAAATCGTAACAACTACCTCTTGCGCTTTGCAGTTTATATTTAAAATACAGATTACAGATGTCTTTCTGTATTTTCTATAAAAATTGTCTGGCTGCCTCCAAAAAACTTAGTCCTCTGGAGAGATTTTTGTTTTTACAGGCTGAGCTTATCCGAATGTTCGCGTTCGAATGCTCTGAGCTGTTTTTGCTTATTTCAAAAATTCTTTGATAGTAGAAATCATTTCCGGTATATTGATCGGCTTTGAAAGATGTGCATTCATACCGCATTCAGCTGCATGCTTCTTGTCTTCTTCATATGCATTTGCCGTCATGGCGATTATTGGTATCTCTTTGATGTCTTTTCGCTCTGACTGACGTATGGTGCGTGTTGCATCATAACCGTCCATTACCGGCATCTGTATGTCCATGAGAATCATATTGTAGTAACCGGGTTCTGATTTGTTGAGTTTGTCCAGAACTTCAGAACCGTCACATGCAATGTCTGTGACAAATCCTTTTTCCGAAAGAATTTCTACGGCAATTTCTCTGTTTATCATGTTGTCATCGACAACAAGAATTCTTGTGTTTTTAAATTGTTCCTTTTCATTTTGAGACTGTTCAGAAGGTTTTGCCTGTTCTGTCATACCAAAAGATTCAAGCAGTGCGTTTTTGAGATCTGATACAAAAACTGGTTTCATACAGAATGCAGAAATATCTGCTTTTTTTGCTTCCTCTGCAATTTCACTCCAGCCATACGAAGAAATCATGATGACAGGAATGTTGTCACCTGTTACTTTGCGGATGCGGCGAACAAGTTCTATGCCGTTCATGTCCGGCATGATCCAGTCAATTATGTAAAGCTGGAATGGATTGTCTTCATCATAAGCTGTTTTTGCTTTGATGAGGCTGTCTGCTGCTGATGTAGAAAATGTCGGCCTGAGTCCGATTTCTTTGAGAAGCGTAACGATATTACTGCAGGATAGAAGATCATCATCTGAGACAAGAACTTTTAGATTTTCGAGCTGTGAGATATTTGGTTTTGGCAGATTTTCATCCTGCAGTTTGAGAGGAAGCTTTACTGTAAAAGTACTTCCTTTTCCGAGCTCTGAGTTTACATTGATTGTTCCGTTCATCAGGTCGATAATGCTTTTCGTGATGGAAAGTCCAAGTCCTGTTCCTTCTATGTGGCTTACAGTTGTTGATTCTGCTCTCTCAAACGGCGTAAACAGATTCTTCTTGAATTCTTCCGTCATGCCGATTCCGGTGTCGGCAATTGTGATTTTGTAGTCTGCAAAACCGTCGTCCCTGACACCAGTCTGCTCAAGCGTAAGTGAAATTTTTCCGCCTGAGTGCGTAAATTTAACAGCATTGCCGAGCAGGTTTATAAGTATCTGGTTGAGCTTGAGCGTGTCAGCAAATACATATTCGTTTCTGATGTTTACGGCATCAACGTGCAGTTCCTGGTCTTTTGCTTTTGCCTGTGACTGAATAATCGGCATGACTGTATGTAATATGTCTGCAAGTGAACATTTTGTTTCATGGATAACAATTTTTCCGCTTTCTATGCGGCTCATATCAAGAATGTCATTTATTAGATTCTGAAGATGTGTACTTGATGATATGATTTTATCCAGGGCGTCTTTTACTCTGCTTTTGTCGTCAATGTGATTTGATGCTATGCCTGCAAATCCGATGATTGCGTTCATAGGTGTGCGTATGTCGTGAGACATGTTTGCAAGAAATGTAGATTTTGCTCGGGATGCTGCAAGTGCTGCTTCGTTTGCCTGTCTCAGGGCATTCATCTGTTCTATCTCTTTTTTGCGCTGTTCTGTAATGTCGTAGATTGCAACAAACGCGATGATATGTCCGTCATCTGGATTCTGTGAAAGAAGGAAACATTTAAGCTTGTATTCATTGCGCGGTTTTGAATAACAGACATACTGAATTGAGGTATTTCCTTCTTTGTATTTTCTGATAAGATTTTCGCAGTTGTCTTCCTGTCCGTCAAATTCAAATGGAGTCTCTGACAGGCTGGAAACCTTTCTGACATATTTGTCATAATTTGCCGGGAATGAAATACCAATGTCATGTATGAAAGTGCCAAACTTGGCAAGCGGTTTTTTGTAAATTGTATTATCAGTTAAATCTACAGTGTAACTCAAGTGTGCATTTGACAAGAGGGCTCCGCGATAACGGATTTTTTCTTCGTCAATCAGCCGCTGATATTTTTCGGAACTGAGCTTTGTATAGTTCATCGAAACTGATAGAGACAGAAGGTTTGAAAATTCTTTCATCGTTGAACGTTCTATATCAGAGAACTCATGATAGTTGTTTATATAATATAGAGTGATGTATCCGTCAACCTGTTCGTTCAAATAAATTTGATGAGTAAGTGATGATTTGACAGGACATTCTGAGTTTGAAGAAATTCCGCCTAAACCATTTTTGCTGTCGGCCGCGGCAGTTTCTTTTTTTGAGCATCGTTTATAATGTGCATTGAAATCCGGACAGTTATGACAATATTTATCAGGAATGGTTGTTAAGTCAGCTGATTCCGGAGAGTTCTGAATTGCATATGTCTGTACCTGGTTATAGTATACTATCTGGTCACATTTCAGCAGGAACAAAATCCGTTCCGCAAATGTCTGGAAAAATTTGATAGGGTCATAGTCATTCTTCATGAAAAAAGCGACTGCGTCTGCACGGAGTTTAGTATGTTCCTGTTCGATTTTTTTGATTTCGCTTATGTCCTGGCTTGTCCAGATGACATGATGTGCAGTTCCGTCCGGCAGGCGGTCAATAACAATAAAATCTGTCTTTGTCCAGTGCAGTACAGGAGCATTCAGCTTAAAGACAAAAGATGTGATTTCTTTTTCAGAAATTTTTTTCACGAACAAGTCTGCGCTTGTGGAATATTCCATCCATTCCTTGAAATTTGAAGTTGCTGTTTTTGCAAAGTATTCAAACGCAACCGAAAAAACACCATTTGCCGAAGAAAGATTTTCATGGATAGGATTTATTGTCTTGATAATTTTGAAAGAATCTTTGACAGTATCGATATACAGTACATTGTATGCAAGCTTTGTGATGGCATTTACGGCTTCTATGGCTTCGTCTTTTTCGCGGGTAGCTCTGTCGTACGTGTTTTTTTCATGAAGCCCGATATAAATGATACAGCTTCCTATTGTAACAGAAAGTCCGTACAGGGCGTCTATTCCAAAGCTCATTATGTGGTTTTCTATGATGAAAAAAATACTATATATGATAAAAGTCCGGAAAACCCTTATAGGAATATTTTTGATGGAACTGATAATAAAAGCTGCATATAAAATAAAAAAAACGATTTTTGTGTAATTCACAAATTTTCCGGCATCTGTAAAAACGTCAACAGAACCCATTGAGTAGCAGAATATAGGAAAAATAGTATTGATAATCCATTCAAGAGTATAAACTGCAAGAGTTATATAATACAGTGCATAAATTACTTTGGCGACCTTGGTTTTCTTTTTATACTGGTTGTACAGATATTGAATATAAACAGCGTATCCTGGACAGCTGAAAAGATATGCAATATTCATAAAAAGGGTAGCGTGTGCAGAATAAGTATTTATCTGATAATGTGAAAGCTGCAGAGTTGTAAAAAATAGAGTGCCGAAAACTGAAAGAAGGAATACAGTGAGAAAGAGGTGGTTTTTTCTTTTGTCTGCCAGACTGAATATAATGAGAACTGCGAGGATGCAAAGTTCTACAATTTGAGCGGCGATATACTTAAGCATGCAGTATGCTCCTAATTTAATTCAGTTCTCGACTAGTATCTTTTAAAGACTTTATGAAATTCTTTATAAAAAATGTCATTGTACGTCAGAATTTCTTCTTGCACTGTATAAAATGTATCACGAATTTGTCAGAGCCGCAACTATTGATTTTTAAATCTGCATTTGAGAGGTTTTTGCAGTGGAGCCGGATTTTTCAAAGAACGTTTTCTATGTTATATTATTATGGAAGAAACTTTAAAAAGAGGTATGACATGGGACCAGATCCAGACCAGGCATTTCCAAATCCGAACATTCCGAGTCTTTGTTACATAAAAAACGTAATCAAAAACCCAAATATCATAGTCGGTGACTATACATATTACGATGATGTAAACGGGGCAGAGAAATTTGAAGAACATGTAACACACTTTTATGATTTCATTGGTGACAGGCTGATTATAGGAAAATTCTGTGCAATTGCAAAAGGCGTAGAATTTATAATGAACGGTGCGAATCATAAAATGAATTCTGTAACAACATATCCTTTCTATATAGTGGGTGGCGGCTGGGAAAAAGTCGCGCCTCCGTTGAACGAACTTCCTTTGAAAGGTGATACAGTAATCGGCAATGATGTCTGGATTGGGCAGAATGTGACTGTTCTACCAGGTGTTCATATTGGCGATGGTGCAGTAATCGGAGCTGATTCTGTAGTTTCAAAAGATATTCCGTCGTACACAATTGCTGCAGGAAATCCGTGTGAAGTTAAAAAGCAGCGTTTTGACGATGATCTGAAAGAGTATCTTTTGAAACTTAAGTGGTGGGACTGGGATTCTGAAAAAATATTTGCAAACCTGGAAATCCTTACAAGCGGAGATTTGTCAAAAATTCGAAAACTCAGCTGATTCTGTTATTATACGTATGAATACAGTTTTCAGGAAAGCTGTGGAAATATTTTAATCAGGACGGATGTTATAGTACGTGATTTTAATATTTCATGGTCTTTGCTGTTTGTAAAAGAATTTTGTACGGAAGAAGTTAATTTCTGAATTTGTATTTTAATATGTGCATGATATTTTTTTGCAGATAGTATGAGTTTACTTCATGTTTGTAATTCTTTTCCAGACTGTTCCTGCAATAATTGCATGACTTGAAACATAGTACTGTATTTCAGTATAACTGTGGTGGGGTATTTTTATGATAACAGAGTTTTGATTTGAAAGGTTAAAACTTGGGCAAATACCGGCTGTATTTATTTTGAATGTATTCTTTATAATTATTCAGACATGAAATATAATATGATTATGAGCCGCATTGTGACATTCAGATCGATGACAGCAACTCCGTATACTCATGGCAGGGCATACAAGGAAGTATTGCCATGTCTGGCATTGTCGCCTTACATACATTGTTTTTGGGGATGTGCCAACCCATACATTCATGAAACTTCTGAACATGCAAAAACTTCAGGCCTTGTTGTACCGGATTTATGTGCTGATATCATTTATCATATTGATTACAGTGCAAACACTGTCCGCGGAAATTTTTGTGCAGTAAATGACAGAAGCTTCATCTCAGGATCTGTCTTTGCAGATGGTCATAAAGTCAGCGTGTTTGGTATCTGTTTTTTTGCGTGGAGCGTATACAAGTTTACAGATGATTCACTTTTAGGTACTGTGAATGGGTATTATGATGTGAAGCAATATTTTACATGGCTTGATAGATTGTTGCGTCCGAGGCTTTTTGACTTAACGACTTTGAACAGTAAGATTGATTTCGTTCAGAAAATTTTTTATGACAGACTGAACAAGTCAAAGATACAGACAGATTTAGAGTCTTGTATGAATGCGATACTTATGCAGAATGGATGCCTGGGAATAAATGAACTTGCCCAAAACAGTGCCAAAAGTGTCCGTCAGCTTGAGAGGATATTTTCTGAGTACGCTGCACTTTCTCCGAAAAAATCTGTTCGCTTGTACGTTATCAGAATCTCTGGAAAGACATTCTGACGCAGAAGAAATTTGATGTGTTTGATGCAGTTGATAAATACGGCTATACAGACCAGGCACATCTTTTGCACGAGTTCAAACATTATCATACAATGAGCATTAAGGAAGCTCTGCAGTTTGCAAAACACGATGTCGCATTTTTACAAGAAAAAGAAAAACATATCAGGTAAAATATAATCAAGGGCATTGCTGAAAAATATTTACCGGATGTTTCCTCTGAAAAAAAACAGATTTTTGCAGAACTGGAGGAGATTATGAAATTAGGATGTACATTGCTGGCTGTGAGTGATATGGAAAAATCACTTAAATTTTACAAAGAAATTTTTGATCAGGATGTGACAGTTGATTTGGGCTGGAATAAAACATTGACATGCGGTCTTGTGCTTCAGGAAAATTTTGAAAAAATCGCAGACTTTTCACGTGATAAAATTATATCCCGTTCGTATAATATGGAAGTTTATTTTGAAACAGATGATTTTGATTCTTTTCTTGTACTTCTGGAAAAACATCCGGAAGTAGATTTTTTGCACGAAGCAAAGATTTTTCCATGGATGCAACGGGGTATACGTATATTTGATCCTGATGGACATATCATCGAAGTAGGCGAGAGTATGTTTACTGTTGCTTCTAAACTCATTGCTGAAGGCAAAACGCAAGATGAAGTTGCAGAACTTACACAGCATCCGAAAGAGATTGTTGAACAATGGTTTTTACAGTACAAAAATAATCTTTTGTCTGTCTGCGGTACTGACTGTTCTTCATGCTGCTGTTTCGGTAAAATGTGTTCTGGCTGCAATTCAAACAGAGGCAAAGTGTTTCATTCTTCTGACAGTTGTGCAATCTATGTGTGCTGTAAAACAAAAGAACATTTATGCAGCTGTGGCGAATGTCCGGAAGTTCCATGTGATGTCTGGAAAAAAACACGTGATCCTAAGTTTACTGATGAGGAGTTTGAAAAAAATATTGCAGAGCGTCTTGCAAATCTTGGAGATGGAAAAAAATGACAGACGGCGTAAAAGAACTTGCACAGTGTGTCCATGATCAGCTTGAAATGCTCGGCTCAGACGTCAGAAGCATTCCGATGATAGGAGGGTATATCTTCTATTATCGTGAGCGGATTTTTGGCGGAATATATGGAGACGGATTTATGGTCAAAATAACATCTGCAAGCAGCCGTTATATGCCGGAATCAGAACCGAAGCCGCCATACGAAGGAGCCAGGCCGATGTTTCCGGTGACGATTCTGGAAAACAGTGAAAAACTTTTTACAAAAGAAAATTTAAAAAAAATATTTCAAAATGATAAAGTTGCTGTAATTCATGGTGATTTAACATTAGAGAATATTATTATCCTACCACAAGAAGAATATTATTTTATTGATCCAAATGTAAATATAAATTATAACTCAATTTTTCTTGATTATTCTAAAATTCTTCAATCATTACATGGTAAATATGAATTAATAAGAACAAATGGTAGTACAGTTTCGATAAAAGATAATGTTATTACATATATATATCAAGAAAATAAAAATTATGATGAATTATCACTAGTGTCCAAGATAAAATAGGAACTTTTTAAAGTCTGTAATTCGTGATAATATTAAGTAAACACACAAAACATTATCAAAAAAGGAAGTACAGACATGAACAAGTATAACACATTATTGGGACAATTACTATCTTTAATTAACAGATCTGAATTCAATAAACTGGTAAATAACACTGAATCAGACAAATATTGCAAAGGATTTTCTACATGGGAACATTTTGTTGCAATGCTTTTTGCGCAGATTACAAACCAGAATGGTCTCAGAAGTATTGAGAATTCAATGAACCAG
>JAZQQW010000069.1:0-4780 GCA_045629255.1 Treponema sp. | reverse complement strand
TTTTTTTCGCTTTTTTAAAAGATTTTTTTATCTTTTTCTTAAACTGTCTTTTACCCTAATCTGTCGTACCGGTTCTGCCGATATGGCTTTTCTTCCGATCAATACCCGTTTTTTCCAGAAAGCAGTTTTTTTTCAGGAAACAAAAAATCCCCGCCGGTACATCAAAGTTTATTTCTAAACTCCATGCATTGCAGGGATTTTCAACTTTCTAACTAGTGTATTTATTCTTCAATCAGTTTCTGCTCTTTCTCAGCTTTTATGCTGTCCCACATATTAATATATGTAAGATACATATAAGGCATAAGCCATATTAAAAGAATTCCAGCTGTCAAACAGGAAAGAAGTCCCCAACCAATGAATGAAAGCTTCAGAACAAAAATAGGCCATTTATTTCCCTTTGAACGCTCAACAGCTTTCTTAAATGACACACGAATTTTCTCATCAGGATTATCAGCATATTCATATTCAGCACAACCATAGGCTATTGCTTTCTGGATTAAAACAATATAGAGGCAGATTGCCAAACCGATACAAATTACACCCGGGATAAAAAGTAATTTTGAATATACTGCAGCAAAGCTAAACAAGATCATACAAGCAATATATGAAGCCAGGAAGAAAATCACAAAAAGCAATAATCTTACAAAGATATACAGTGTGACAAGTATTGATTTTCCTCTAATAAATTTCCAGTAATCCTTGAATTCTTTTACAGTGCCTTTTTTTATATTGTAATAAAATATAAATAATCCGATGTCAAATACAGACAAAAGAAATAAAACAACAATAAATACTGCATAAAGCAAACAGATACGAGGCATTACAGCCATAATATCTCCTGAATATGCTGCAGAAATAGTTAATTTCAAAAATGAAGCATAAAAAGCAATAACAGTAACTGCCAAAATACCAAAAAATACCAAACCTGAAAGTATACATGCTTTTGAATTTGATGACAATAAAGCTTTTGCATCACTTTTACATTTTTTTCTATCAAACATAGTTTTTCCTCTTTAAGCTTCGTATTTGCGACCACTTATTGACCGGACTATAACATTTTTCACTAAAAATTCCTAGTATTAGATACATTAAAATTAAACAATTGTATATGATAAAAAATGCAAACTCTTATAAATAATTGCGATGTCTAACAATAAAAAAAGGTGGATTATTTAAAAATACAAATAATCCGCCTTTTCTATCTAATTATTAGCATAAATTTTATTGAAATGTTCGATATAACGAGTGATAGCATTAACAGCTTCTGCTTCACGCTCAGGTCTTCGAATACAAGCCTGAAGATATACAGAAATAACAGATGTATATGCCAAGGCCATTTCATCAACACCAAAATCTTTCAGAATGCCGATGTCTACCATTTTTTGAATCATCTTTTTTAATGTTACAAGAGGAACATCAAGATAATTATTGTTGCACAAATCTGCAAATTCAGAATTCTGTTCCTGATATTTTTCTACGAGTTTACGAAAGCCAAACGACATCTGATTATGCAGTATGAAAGAAAACAAATCTTTCACATTCGCAATCTGTCTTTTGACTGAAAATGCATCATCCGTATCCTTGAGACAGTCTACATCAAAACGTTGAATCTGATATTCATAGTTTTCACGGCTGCGGTTAAACAAAGTATCAAAAATTGCCCGTTTACTTTCAAAATGCTTATACAAAGACGGAGCTTTTATTCCTACAGCAGTAGCAATGTCAACAACACTGGTTTCAGCATAGCCTTTCGTAGAAAAAAGCTTCATTGCTTCCATAAGAATCTTATTTTTTGTATTTTCAATTGCCATAATAAACCTTCCCTAATTTTCAATAGCATATCTGAAAGCTCAAAAAAGTTCAATTTTATATACCTTTGCTTAATTAGATAAAACAGATAATTATTTTACAGTCTGCATAAAAAAAAGATACGAATTACAAAAAAACTTATTTTCAGTAAAAAAATCGTCAAAAATACTCAAATGCCAGAGGCTGTAAAATCACAGACCAACTTCAGCGTTAAAAAAATCACAAGTAACATGAAAGAAAACTAAAAGTTCACATATCGAAGCAAATCTCTGAAAAGAACATCAGTTGCGCCTAATCAATACCCCCCCCGTGTATATTTCTTAATTGCAGCGACTACACTGTCAATTTCGATAGGCTTTGATAAATGATCATTCATGCCAAAAGATTTGCTTTTCTGAATATCTTCCTCAAAAGCATTTGCCGACATTGCCAGAATAGGCACTGTCCTGGCATCCGCGCGATTCATGCTTCGAATCTCAGAAGTCGCCTCATAGCCATCCTTATTCGGCATCAGAATATCCATCAGAATACAGCCAAATTCATTTTCTTCTGACGCAGAAAAAATATCAACAGCCTCATTTCCATCACATGCCATTGTTATCTTCATACCAAATGACGACAAAAGCTCTCCGGCTATTTCTCTGTTCAATTCGTTGTCATCAACAAGCAGTACATTAAGTCCCTCAAGAACAGCATGATTCACAGCACAAGCCTCTCCCATCATTTCATCCTCAACCAAAACTTCTTTCGCCAGTTCAAGAGGAAAACTCAAAGTAACGCAAGTACCGACATTCTGCTCACTCCGAATTTCAACAGTACCACCAAACAAATCCATCATCTCTTTGACGATTGCCATACCAAGACCTGTACCTTTATACTTTGTACGCGCACCATGCTCATCTTCCTGTGAAAACGGTTCAAAGATATGCTTGAGAAAAGTTTCACTCATACCGATTCCGCTGTCTTTGACTGAGACTATTGCCAGAAGATGACTTTCATCAATAACCTTATTATCAAAGTTCAGCATAATTGATCCGCCGTCAAGCGTATATTTTACAGCATTCGATATGATGTTCATGATAATCTGACGCATTCTAAGAGCATCAGTATATACATATCTGTTATCAATTTTTGAATAAACAACATCTATCTTGATATTACGTCCGACAATCGATGACTGCATGACAGAAAGACAAACATCAGCTATATCATTCAAGTCCACCAAATCTTTTGAGAGGACAACTTTGCCGCTTTCAATGCGGGATAATTCAAGTATGTCATTTATCAATGACAGAAGATGGTCTGAACTTATTGAAATTTTATTCAGGCAGTCTGCAATTTTATCCTTGTCATCAATATGATCTCTGGCAATCTTCGTCATACCTATAATGCCGTTCATCGGAGTACGAATATCATGACTCATGCGGGAAAGAAAGTTTGTTTTCGCTTCATTTGCAGTCTTTGCATCACTCAATGCAGATTCCAGTGCAGCAGACATCTCAAGTTCCTGCTTTTTTGCTTTGTCTATCTCCTGCACCAGCCACAGAACTTTCGTCACATGATTACTGCTATCGCGAGTATATGCAAGTATATTGTACCGTATCCAGCCAAGCTTCGCATTCTTGATCTCGCGTGTAAAACAATCAGTATCCTTCAGCTTGTAATCAAAAGCTTCTATATCAAAAAAATCATTCAGTATCACCTTCTGGCTTTGTTCTATTTCTGAATCAGCCAGCCTTTCCTTTAACTTATTAAGATTAAACACAGCGGGAAGTTCAGTCTTCAGGTTCTGCGCAGATTTCAAAAGTTTCGCATCACCTGTTTCGAGATCACACATATATATGATGCTGTAAATACCGGAAAGTGCATTATATACATCATAAGTTGCAGCCTCTGTTGCATAATCAAGTTCCTTTGCATGGATCATATCCTGTTCCTTTGAAATAATCAGAATATAAACTGTCAGGCAGCCGATAATCAGCCCGCATGAATACATAGGCATATCAGGATTTATCAGCTGCAAAACACCTGCCAAAAAGATAATCACACTGAAAGAAGCTACATTCTTCGCACGAAAAGCATCAACTCTAGAACTTTTGAACAGATACCTGATAGAACCAATCGCAATAAACATGTAATTGACAAGCTGCAAATAAAAAATAGCTTTTCTATGATACTGCGGATGATAAACAATATTGCTGTCTATATAAAAAACATTGTGAAATACGGGATTAACAAGTAAAAGAGCAAACTCCGTACACATAAAGCAAAACGCAATAATAACATACGGCGATTTGAAACTTTTACCACCTTTGACACCTTTTACCGCAAATCTTGTACAGAAAAATGCACCAAATGCAGCAAATGCATGAAAACTATAAGTAGATAACTCATAACCTATAACACCCAAGACAAGAGTATGAGATGCAAAAATTCCCCATATAGCATCAACGGCACAAAATGCAATTGCAAAACGAAGCAATGTAATGAACTCTTTTTTAGTATGGCTTATATCAGAAACCCTTTTAGTTCCATACAAAAGCATTATAAGAATTATGCAGCACAAAAATGCTGTTTCAAAATATAATATATTCGCCATCAAAAAACACCAGCTCCTTTATCTGCCTCTTCTTCAAAAAAATATTTAAATACATTTAAAGCTGTCTTTAAAAAACTACATTTTCTGGAACAACTCAAACAAAAAAAACATTATTTATCCCTGAAAACGTGCATCTTCGTCAGTATCTCATTATAATTTCTTAAATGCACCCATAATCTATATTTTATCACTGAATAAAAGATTTGCAATTATTTTTTCTTTTTTAAATTCTAGGCTGAATGTCGAGTTTAATAAAATAGATGTAAAAATTCGTTAACAACAGAAGACAGCAAATTGAATTTAGTTTTAGCATCTCTCATATTAATAGATTCCGAACTAAATTCGGGATGCCAGATTGTTTTTATAGCTTTA
>JAZQQW010000068.1:0-16358 GCA_045629255.1 Treponema sp. | reverse complement strand
AATTCTATAAGATCGTTTTCGGTCATGGCGTAACTCCTTTGTTTTTTGTGTGGTAACTAAATTCTAAAGAATTACGCCTTTTTTGTAAATTTATTTATAACTCGAAATTTGACCTATTAGTATTTCAGGAGAAAAAATATGATAATATATCCGAAAACTTGAAGATAAAAAAATCACTACATAAAAGAGTTTTTTGTTGACAAAGTATATATTTTGTGATTAGAATGAAACTATTAGAAAGTCTTTGCCTTTGCAAGTATTTCTTTTACTTATCGTACTTAAGAAATTTTTTTATTTCCTTAACATATTTTATTTTATCAGATTCCAGCGCTATGAATTTATGCTGGTCAATATAATTTATTCTTAGTTGTTTTTTATGGAGAGCATCGATGGCATTTACTAAACGCCTTAGCACAAAATGTGCAGAAGATGGTGAATCTTTAGACGCCGAAAATCAGACAGAGAATGCAGTAAATCAGTCTGATTCAGAGGAAAAATCTTTATCAGATGACCAGATTACTGCGGAAAGCACCGAAAACACAGAAAATGTTGTTCCGAAAATTAGAAAAAGACGAGTTGTAAAAAAAGTTGTAGCTGCAGAAAGTTCAGATTCTGCAGCAGATCCTTCAAATACCGCAAGTTCCGAAAATAATAATAATAATTCAGAAAATACAGGTAACGAAAACCTGCAGCAGTCGCTTTTTGATTCTTCTGAGGTTTCTTCAGGTGATAATTCAGCATTGCAAAGTTCTTCAACAGCTTCTGCTGCACAGACTGTTTTTGCTCACGAAGGTGATTCTGCTTCGGGAGCTGCAGTTCAGGGTGACGGAAATGACAGCTCTTTTGCTTCCGGTTCGTCTTTTGCAGGCGGAGAGCACCGCGAAATACAGGGTGGCTATCAGCCCCGCTATCAGGGAAGCAGGCGCTGGGACAATAATTCTCGTGGAAAGAATAATTTCGGCGGATATAACAACCGCAGGTTCAATAACAATGGCTCCGGCGGATACAATAACCGCAGGTTCAACAGTAATTACGAACGTATGCAGCAGCAGCGCCTTGAAGCTGTTGTCGAAGCACAGAGAATTGAAAATCCAGAAGAATACGAATCAAAACCAAGAATTGAAATAAACGAGCTGACAAAAAAGAGTATGCCTGAACTTCGTGATCAGGCAATGGAATACGGACTTTTGGCAGATGAACTTGCTCCAATGAAAAAGCAGGATTTGATTTTCTGCATTCTGAAAGCACATACAGAGCACAGTGGCATTATTTTTGCAAGCGGTGCTTTGGAAATTCTGCCTGATGGTTACGGATTCTTGCGCAGTCCTCAGAACTCTTATCTGCCGGGACCTGATGATATATATATTTCACCAAGTCAGATTCGTTTGTTTAACCTCAAGACTGGTGATACTATTTACGGTCAGATTCGCAGTCCGAAAGAAGGTGAGAGATTTTTTGCACTTTTGCGCATAGAGACTGTAAACTTTGATGAGCCTAGAGTTGCTCAGACACGTATTCCTTTTGAAAACCTGACACCTCTTTATCCGAAAGAGAAATTTCAGCTTGAAACGGTTTCGACAGAGCTTAGTACTCGTATTGTTGACCTTTTTGCGCCGATTGGAAAAGGTCAGCGTCTTTTGATTGTTGCTCCGCCAAAAGCCGGAAAGACGACAATCATGCAGAAAGTTGCAAACGCAATCCGCAAGAATAATCCGGAAGCATATATCATTGTTCTGCTTATAGATGAACGCCCTGAGGAAGTTACTGAAATGGAGCGTTCTATCGATGCAGAAGTTATTTCTTCTACATTCGATGAACAGGCAACACGCCATGTTCAGGTTGCTGAAATGGTTTTGGAAAAGGCAAAGCGCCTTGTTGAACACAAAAGGGATGTTGTTATTTTCCTTGATTCTATTACTCGTCTTGCACGTGCTTATAACCAGACTGTTCCGACATCAGGAAAGGTTCTTTCCGGTGGTGTTGATTCCAACGCACTTCATAAGCCGAAGAGATTTTTTGGTGCTGCCCGCAATGTAGAGGAAGGCGGTTCTCTGACTATCATTTCAACATCGCTTATCGAAACAGGAAGTCGCATGGATGAAGTTATCTTTGAAGAATTTAAGGGAACTGGAAACAGCGAAATTAACCTCGACAGAAAACTTGCAGAAAAACGTTTGTTCCCTGCTATCAATATCAAAAAATCAGGAACGCGCAAAGAAGAACTTTTGTTGAAAGACGGCGAACTTCAGCGTATCTGGATTTTGCGCAAAGCTCTCAATGACATGGAAGACGATATTATGCTCGAATTTGTCATGGAGAAAATGCGCAAGACAAAAGATAATGCTGCATTCCTGAATGCAATGAATCCTGGTGCAGCAGCAGTTGACAATTGATTGTAAAATTCGTTATAATACGCGAAATTATCTTGTGGTATTGATTTGATTGTTAACGGTGAGGGAATGATACGGCACTTTTTTGTGTTTTCGTAGGGCTGACCGGGCTTTCTTCAACATCGGGCAAGAAACAGGAGTTATTTTATGAAGAAGGGAATTCACCCAGAGTACAAACTTACAAAGATTACTTGCGTTTGCGGTAATGTTATCGAGACACGTTCAACAGTAGAGGATATCCATGTTGAAATTTGTTCTGCTTGCCACCCATTCTATACTGGAAAGCAGAAGCTCGTTGATACAGCAGGTCGTATTGATCGCTTCAACAAGCGCTACGGTCAGAAGACTGCAGAAACAAAGTAATTTTTACTTGAATAAAAAGTACTTTATAGTGCGCAGAAAACCGGCTGAAATGCCGGTTTTTTTGTCTTTAAATGCTGCGGAAAAAAAAACTGAAAGTTTTAGAGGCTTTCTGTGATTTTTTTTTGAATAGGGCGAATACTGTGTTCCACAAATTCAAAACTGTAAATGCAAAACTTGAAATTCGACCGGATAGTTTTTATTGAATTATATGGCATCTCAAGAAAAAGCTTTTTTTCGAGATATGTTGATGGCGACAAGTTTTAAGCCTTGAAATTGTATAGCTTTCGGTTATCTAAGGCAAAAAAAACATCGCAGTTTTCAAAAAAAGTTCTGAAAATTACAATCTGATCTTTAGAACATCTTTTGAAAAATAAAAACTTAAGTTTTTATGGGACGACTCTAAATAAAAAAAAACTGCATCCGATAAACAAAATATGAAAACAATAAAATTTGGAATCATAATTGGTTTATTATTATCAGCCGCATCTGTTTTTGCAGACGAGATGTATAAAGAGAACGTTGTAGCTTCTTTTTATGCTGACAAGTTTAATGGCAGACGTACTGCAAGCGGTGAAATTTTTGATATGAACGAATATACAGCTGCTCATAAAACACTTCCATTTGGTACAGTACTTCGTGTTACAAATCTGGAAAACGGCAAGTGCGTCAATGTCCGTATCAATGACCGAGGTCCTTTTGTTCAAGGACGTGAAATTGATGTTTCTAAGGCTGCTGCAATTGCTCTTGATATGGTGACTTCTGGAACTGCAAAGGTCTCCCTCATGCTTTTGGACAATGAGAAAGAAGGTCTTGTGATGGTCGGTGACAGTTCAAGTTCTGATTCTGCTGATGAAGAAGATGTAATTTATGATCCGATTTCAGAAGTCGATCCGTATACACCGCCGGCTACTGACGATGATGACGAATATGATTCTTCAGTGACAGCAGCACCTGTAAAATCAACAGATGCAGCTCCGGCATCGAATGAAACAAAATCTGCTGAAAAAACTGATACTTCAGCAAAGAAAACAGCTTCTAAAGAAACTGCCAAACCTGAGCGCTGGGATATTCAGCTTGGTGCATTTACAAATGTCGGAAATGCAAAAGTGATGGCTCATAAGTTGCTGCAGGCTGGTTTTGATAATGTTGCTTATCAGAAAGTCGGAGAAGTTACAAGAGTTGTTTTGCGTGATATTGCAACTGAAGATTTGGATGCAGTTCAGAGTCAGCTCGATGAAAACGGGTTTACTCAGTATATAGTCCGTGAGAGAAAAAACGTAGTAACAAAAGACTGAATTAAAAATAAAAGGTGATGCAGCGTGTGATGCTGCATCGTTCCTGGAAGTCCTGCCAGAAGTAGTAATGGCAGGACTTTTTTTTTCTTGATTTGTCAAATCAAGTGCAGTGTTTTTGAATAATAGACCTCAAAAGGTGTTCTGTAACCAAGACATTTTCCTGATCTTTTATTTATTCTGCCGGTGATGAATGTTATGTATTCGTCACTGTACTCAGTAATGTCAAGAATGAAAAATCATTCAGATGATATAAGATTGCCAACACTTTAGACAGCTGCACTATTTGGAAAGCAGCAAAAATGTTGCAATGATTTAACAGACTGCAGTGGTCTTATGAATCACTGGAAGTAAATTTAGTTTAGCAAGTTTTTTAAGATTTCCCTTGTTTGCTCTGCAATTAGTTTTGAAGCATCATCTATGATTTTGTTCCTGTCCAGGACATGTTCTTCGTCCAATGGCTTTAACAGGTAGTACGAAGGAATTTCGAGAATTGAAGCAATCTGCTCAATCATTGAAAGCGGCGGAATACTCTTTTTGCCTTCAATCATGTTTATGTAGTTAATGTTTTTGTCCAGCTTTGCAGAAAGTTTTTCCTGTGATAATTTTGCTCTTTGCCTGTAAAATCTAAGATTTGTACGAAAGATTTCTTCCAGTGAATCATCCATACAATATATTATGTTGGATTTTCTGCATTAAAATTATATTAGAATATGTTGGATTTATTGACTATTAACCCAATATAATATATTGTGTAAAGGAGGTTTATTACAGCTTTTTATATTGTAATTTAGGAGAAGCTATTATGGCAAAAAAAGTTGAAATTGTTCTTAAAAAGGATGGAGCTGAAGACATTATTGTAAAATGTCCTCAGAAAGTAAAGTTAAGTGTTATGGGGGCTTTGTTTGCAATCAGATTTGGTCTGCCACCTGCAGATGTAAAACCTGTGCAGGGAAAAGATGTTGTAAAATGCATCATTTTATTTCTTTCTATTTTTCTGGCTTGTGCTCTTTTTGTTGTGCCACCACTAGGTGTCATAGCTCTTATAGGTACTGTAGTTCTTAATGTTATCTACAATAAAAACTATTTCTTTAATTTTATCAAAAAGAAGATTGAAGAGGGGTATTCTGTTGAAGATGAAGAGCAGGGAAGACTTCTTGAAGAAGCAGGTATACATTTTTCTTCTGCGTCAAATTTCTCGTCATCATCAGAATCTTCTTCCCGTGTTCAAAAAGATATTACCGCAGAACTTGAAAAACTTGCATCTCTTAAGGAAAAGGGAATTTTGAGTGATGAAGAGTTTGCTGCCCAGAAAGCCAAATTGCTCGGACTATGATTCATAAGGGAAATAGAAAAAGAATTGGTATCAGTCTTGCTGTTCTGGCAATCTTTCTTATGTTTAAGACTTGTTTAACTAATGATCCAATTGATAATGCATTAGATAAATATGAAGAACTTATTGAAGAAACTGACAGAATTGCAAGAACTATTTCTGATGGTAATATGACAATGGAAGAATTTTCACAAGAATATCAAAACTTCTTAGCAAAATTCGATATAGAAGAAATGGATGTTCTTGATGATATTGGTAATTTTTCTTCAAGTCAGTTAAAGCGTTATCTTGAATTAGAAGAAAGATTTACAGAAATTGAAAAAAAGTACACTAGTGGGAGAAAAAAATGAATTTTGATTTGAGCAGAAGATTTCAAACAAATTCTTCGACTGAAGAAATCTTGAAATTTTTGGAGGAGTCATTTCGAAAATCGGCAGAAACAGTTGTGAAAAATGGCGAGACTTTGACTGTTGAATCTGTAAATGCGACTTTTGGTTCAATCAATCGCGATGATAAAACGATTGTTGTAGTAAAGTCAAAATGCGAAGAAACTCTTATTGTTGCAAGCGTTGAATACAAACCGTCGATTTGGTTTTGGATTTTTTTTGTTTGCAGCCTGTTTACAACTATTTTCTGGCTTGTTCCGATTGCGTTCTATTTTTATCAGAAAAAAACTGTGAAAAATGGAATAGAGGAAATTTTAAGTCGAGTAGAAAATGAGTTCAGAGGAAGCAATTTAAATCCTGCAACTGTAAAATCAAATTTCTCGGAAGATGCAACTACTCAGCTTGAAAAACTTGCTTCCCTAAAAGAAAAAGGTATTTTAAGTGATGAAGAGTTTGCTGCCCAGAAAGCGAAAATCTTATCAACGATGTAAACTTTTATATCCGCAAGTATGTTGTGCTTGTGGGATTTTTTTTATGAACAAAAATGTGATTAAACATAGATAAATTTCAACTCATGGACAATGCAAGTCAGGCGAATTTGTGGTTAACTATCTTGTATGATGCTACCACATTGAACGGCAGAATCTTGCAGTTTCAGATGGTAATCATTGTTTTTATTCTGGAGAGAAATTAAAAAAAGGTGGAATGGTTTTACGTTCTTCATTTGTAATTCAAGGACTGGTATCATACACGTGATTCTGAGTTGAATGATTAAAGAAATTAAATGAAAATCATTGGAGGATTTTTTTATGGATACTTATGTTATAACAGTATGGACTGATTTAAATGGAAAAATGCATACAGCACCTAGTACAGTTCAAGCTGGTAGTTTGTCAGAAGCAAAAGCAAAATTTAAAGCAACACATCGTGATTGTAAAACAGTTAATGGTGCTCATAAAAAATAGAGAGAAATGAAAAAATGAGAGAAAATGCAGCTATTGCTTCTGGCGAAACATTAGGAGAATTAGGGTTCTTTGGGGTTATAGGATATTTCATCGGATTTATTATAAAAACGATAATTTTGTATTCTATTTTTACAGGCTTTGCTTTATTAAGAGATTATATATCTTATAAAGGCTATCAAATGGATTCAGATGGGGTATTAATTTATGCAGGTTTGATACTTGCATACTGCTTAGTTTTTGATATTTTTTACATAATTTCAGAAGGAATTTTGAAAGATATTATTGTAGGTCTTATAATTTCTTTAATCGGTGTTGTAATTGCTACAATTTTTCCTCCAGCAGGAATTATTATAATTGTTTTAGGAATAATATCTATGATTCGTCAGATTATTTCTTTTATAAAAATGATACCGTTCCTACTTATGGGTGGTTTTCTTTCAGTTTTACTTTTATCTGAATATTTTATGCCTGATTTTATTGAGCAATTTGGTGTATTTTCTGTCAATATTGGAAAATTCAATTTTGTGTTCAATAAGATAATGTATTTGTATTTTGCAATTACACTTCTTATATCAATTAATCTCGGATTTAAATATTCGCTGAAAGATGCACTTTTCAGGCAGACAATTATATTTCTGTCACTTCCAATTATGTGTTTAATTTTTTATATCGTAAAAACCAGATTAAATACACCTGTTTGTGAGCCTGGTGAAATACAAACCTCTTCAATTCACAGAGGAAAAGTATTTGTTAGAGGGCATTATAGAAATGGCAAATGGATTCATTCATTTCTTAGAAATCGTCCGAAGCTATCTTCATTGTAAAGGAAAATATTCTTTCATTGTGAAATTAACCTAACACGCATTTCAAATCACCGACACGCGGTCAAGCTGCGTGCGGTTTAAATACAAGTTATGATACTATGAAAGTTCTAATCGAAAAGGGAGCTGATGTAAATGCAGAATCAAAAAATAGGACACCCATTTCATTGGCAGTAGATTCTGAAAAAAATCAGGACATAAGAACAATAAAACTTTTGCTGGATAGTGGTGCGAGTGTGCATAATTCAAACTGGTTTAGAACTCTTTCAGAAGTAGCTGAAATGCATGGAAAAAATGATTTTGCAAAATTATTACGGAAGTACGAATAGACAGAATTTCAATTAAAAAACTGCGTCTTACAAAAACTCTAGAAGAGACACTAAACGAACTGACTATATGATCTTGTCCCTTACAGCAATACGTCCTGATGTTTCAGGCAAAACGTCCTGATGTTTCAGGCAAAACGTCCTGATGTTTCAGACAAAACGTCCTGATGTTTCAGACAAAACGTCCTGATGTTTCAGACAAAACATCCTGATGTTTTAGGCTAAACTACAGGACGTTTCGAAAAATACAAAAAAACATAATTTTTTTAATAATTTTCTTGACGGTTAGCTATATCTTTTAGTAGATTATATATAGGCAGCGGATAGAAAGAGCTTCGCATGAAGCCCTTACCAAATTAACAAAGCAGACTGGAAAGTCTGTTCTGTTACAGCTTGCCAGTCTGCGGGAGCTTTATATGATCTTAAAAAAGATATTAAGAGTAAACCCTCAGAATAAAGAAGAACGCAAATATTATTTTGCGCCAGTCCAGGGTAATGCCATTGGACTTGATGAGCTTGCAGCAAGAATTGGACAGTCATGTTCAATAAGTCCTACTGCAATCAAATATGTTTTGACAGCTTTCATGGATCAGCTGCCATATTATCTCAAAGACGGTCATCCTGTGCAGTTGGAGCCGTTTTGTACGATAAGGTTATCGCCCAAGAGTGAAGGAAGGAATACTGCATTGGAACTGACGAAAGACGACATAAAGTCTTTTCATCTGGTCGTAACTCCGTCAGCTAAGTTCAAGCACGCAATAAACTCTGAGGAGTTCATTACAGGCATAAAGCTTCTCCCTGATCCGGGTTCACAGAATCCAGATTCCGAAGCTTCTGCATAAGAAATAAACATTCATAATACAATAGAACACTTAAAAATTTATAGTTATATTTACACTTACTGATTTTGTTATTTTATAGATACTTACAGTAGGGCTATAAAAACAAGTTTTTATACCCGAACATTTATTTTATTGAAACAAGATACCCTGAGAAAGATATCTCTATCCGTTTGCTTTGGGGTATAGACTATATTTTGATTATTAATTTACACCAGACAAAGGCTGCCGCATACTGTGGCAGCCTTTGTTTTTATATTTCCCGTATTTTCCAGGCTCTGTGTATGTCTAGGGTATTGTTGGTTCCTTCTTTATTGGCAATTTCGACATTTTTCTGGTTGAGGAATCCTACTATATCCTTTTGAAAAGCTATCGTTCAATGATGACTTTATGTTGGGCATATAATGAAGAACGTGGTAGAGCAGCGGACAGAAATATGTGAAGTAATGAATTATGCAGTGAAGTGGAGTGAAGTTTTACTGCATTCTACTTCACTGTTTTTTTATTGTATGGTAAAGTAAATGCGAGGTTTTTTATGATATTGGAAGATTTGATACCAGGATTAAATATTGAAGATACTAGAAATGAGTTTAAGGGAATTATTGAAGAAGGTAAGTCAGAAGATTCCGGTAAGGTAAAAGAGATAGGGTGGCTAAAAACCATAGCTGCTTTTGCAAATACTGATGGAGGAACTCTTTATATTGGAGTTGAGAACAAAAGCCACACTATAGTTTCACTTGATCACGATATTGCCGATAAAATTATCCTGATGATTCATCGCCAGATAAAACAACGCCTGGAACCTTCAATCAAATACAAAATTGATTCAATTGCAATAAATGAAACTTCACAAACTCGTTATATATTAAAAGTTGTTGTTGAACAGAGCAAACTGCTTCCAGTTACTCTGCATGAAGAAAACCTTCTTGGAATTTATGTTCGAAATTACGGAAACTCAGTTTTGGCAACTCCAGAACAGATTCGTGACATGGTTCTTTTAAGTGATAATAATTCTTTTGACCAACCTTTTACTGATGAAAAATTTAATGTTTCAGAATTTTCAAAACTGTTTTCACTGTATCAGGAAAGAACTGGAATTGAACTGACTGAAAAGGCTCTGATTTCCATTGGTTTTATGGATAATGAAAAAAAACTTTCAAAAGGTGCCTTTCTTTTTAAGGATAATTATGAAAGCGAAAAAACAAGAATTACCTGTACACTGTGGCCAGAACTTACAAAAGGTAGTTCTCTGATTCTTGCATCTGAGGATTTTTCAGGAAATCTATTTGATTCAATAACTTTTGCAATCCGATTCATTCAGAATCACTCTGTAAATGGGTTCAAAAAAGAAGACAATCAGCGTGTTGATTATTTTTCATACCCGGCTCGTTCTGTGACGGAAGGAGTTGTAAATGCAGTTGCACATCGCAATTACTTTATGAATGGAAGCCAAATAGAAATCAACATGTTTAAGGACCGTCTTGAAATTACTTCTCCAGGAGCATTGCTTGGTGTAAAAGAATTAAAAAAAGAAAAGAATATTTCTTCTATAATTCCACGCCGTAGAAATGAAGTAATCTGTTTTGTTCTTGAATACTGTCGTTATATGGAATCAAAAGGTTCCGGATTTGATAAAATTGAGCAGGATTATGCAGGAAAAGGGGAAGCGTTCAAGCCATTCATTTCCTCGACTGGTAATTCATTTACACTTGTTCTTCCAAATCTTACATTCAATTACGGAATTATTGATGAAGATTCTGTTCCTGAAGTTCATGTTGATGGATTGCTGAATGGCAAGAATGACTTGAAGATTCTTTCGTATTGTTTCAAAAAAGAACATTCAGTAAAAGAAATTGCTGATTATCTCGGAATAAAGGCTTCAACATATTTTAGAACGGAAGTATTGGGAACTTTGGTTGCAACTGGATATTTGATGGAGAACAAAACAGAAACTCCTGCTAAGTACCTTTCAAACCCGTCAAAAGTTTATGTGTAATGGGAATTTATCATTCCCAGGAATATTGTCAAAATCACTTGTAATTTTAGACAAAAACACAAGTGATTTTTTTAAATTCCTTGGCGATTAGGTTATTGCCGCATACTGTGGCAGCCTTTGTTTTTATATTTCCCGTATTTTCCAGGCTCTGTGTATTTTGTTGTTTCTGTAGTCTTCCGGTATAGACTGCGGTGTTATGTCCTGTACTTTGTATTTTGGACTTCCGTCTTCATTCAATGGCAGTTTTTCTTCTTCGAATTTTAATCTTCTGCTGTTCGTAGAGAAATACAGCACACCGTCTTTGTTCAGAATGCCCAGACATTTTGCGACAAGCGAAGCCCAGTCTCTGTTTATGTCAAGCGTTGTGTCTGTACGTTTCGAATTGCTGAATGTAGGAGGATCCAGAATAATGATGTCATATCTGTTTGTTCCTTCCTTATTGGCAACTTCGGCATTTTTCTGGTTGAGAAATCCTACTGCATCCTGACGGACAAAGCTGTATTTGTATGTGTCGAGCGGATTGAATTCATTTAGCTCGATGTTGTCTTTTGCCCATTCAAGGTAAGTTTTGCTCATGTCGACGCTTTCTATCCTGCGGGCGCCGCCTTCTGCTGCATAAACTGAAAAACTTCCTGTATAGCAGAACAGGTTCAAAACAGACTTGCCTTTGCATGATTCCCGTACTTCCTTTCTGAGTACTCTGTGATCGAGAAAAAGTCCTGTATCCAGATAATCTGTCAAATTTACCTTAAAAAGCTGTCCCTGTTCCTGTACAGTCCCTGTAATGTGAGTTTTTGTTTCTATTTTCTCATACTGTTCGTTTCTGCCTTCTTCATCTCCGGTAAGTTTTCTGCGTGTCTTGAGGATGACGTTGTCTCTTTTGATGCCGAGTGTCCTTGCGGCGCTGTCTGCCATTGCGTTCAGCCAGATGTCTTCTTCGGTGGCGTCTTTTTCGTATGGACGCTCATAAAGATAAAGGTGAAGGTATGTACGCTTAAGTTCGTCTTCTATGTATTTTGCTGCATCTGGTGAGTTTGCGCTTATAGCTTCGTTCTGCCTGTCAAGGAGACGTGAAACCTGAAACTTTGTGAAAAAATCTTTTGGAATCATTGTATACAAGTCCAGTGCGAGCGGAATTTCCGGGATATCCCTGTCATACAGGCGATAACATGTTATTTTATTTTTTCTTGCCCATTTTTTGAGCTGGCGGTAATTTTTTGCCAGTCTGTTTGAGAAGAGTTCTGATTGATATTGTAGTTTATTGTCCATTGTCCATACTATACATCATTTTAAAAAAGATGTACAATATCGGAGTGTTTTTTCTACATCTTAACAATTTTTGTAGATGTTAAATAATAATTGTTAATCTAAGGTTATTTTCAAAAAATTAAAGTCTGCAAAAGTCTTTTTTTTAAGATGATGATAAAATTAAAAACGTTTGTTTTAACATGCATTTTTAAATTTGTCTCCAGAAACTGAAGTTCCTGGAGACTTTACATAGAGTTCTTCAAATTCAGAAAATTGAATTTGAAAAAACGAATAAATATACAGGATTTGAGATGAAATTTACTGATTTCTCCCTTGATGAAAAACTTTTAAAGGGAATTGAAAGTGCAGGATACGTTGAATGTACTCCTGTACAGGAAAATGTTCTTCAGAATTCTCTGGAAGGACGTGATTTATATGTTCAGTCACAGACTGGTACCGGCAAAACTGCAGCTTATCTTGTTTCCATTATCCAGGAACTTATTGCAAGACAGGATTCTATTGGTAAAAAAGCACTTATTATGGTTCCAACCCGTGAACTCGCTGTTCAGGTTCAGGAAGAGGCAGAAAAACTCGCTTCTGCTTCTACTTTGAAGTGTGAAAGCTTTTATGGCGGTGTTGGTTATGACAAGCAGATTGCTTCTATCAAACAGGGTGTCGATATTATCATTGGAACTCCTGGCCGCGTAATTGATTTGAATGAAGGTGGTCAGCTGAAACTTGATGAGGTAGCTTTCCTTGTCATCGATGAAGCAGACCGCATGTTTGACATGGGATTTTATCCGGATCTGCGGACTCTTCTGAAAGTGCTTCCTATTGCAGAGAAAAGACAGACTATGCTCTTTTCTGCAACACTCAATTCTTATGTCAAGAATCTTGCATGGGAATACACTCGCAATCCGGCAGAGATTACGATTGCCGCAGAAAATATTACTGTTGATGAAATTGATCAGGAGCTGATTCATGTTTCAAGCAACGACAAAATGAAGCTCCTGCTTGGCATCATGACTAAGGATAATCCTGAAAGCCTTATTATTTTCTGTAATACAAAGCGTACTTGTGAAGTCGTTTCAAAACGCCTGAAACTTAACGGCTTTGAAAGTGAGTTCATTATCGGTGATCTTCCGCAGAAGAAGAGACTTCAGATTATGGACGCTTTCAAGGAGCGCAAGGTAAAATGCCTTGTCGCAACTGATGTTGCTGCCCGCGGTATTGATGTAAACGATCTTGCCATGGTAATCAACTACGACCTGCCGAACGAAGCTGAAAATTATGTTCACAGAATCGGACGTACGGCACGTGCCGGCAAGTCCGGTAAGGCATATACTTTCTGTTCCGAACAGGATGTATACAGTCTTCCTGCAATTGAGCGCTACATAGAAAGAGAAATACCTTCTCACGTTGCAGATCCTGCAGTGTTTGTAGAAGATAAGACTTCCGGCCAATATATCCGCACTGATAATTATCATGAAAGCTATAATGATAAAAGTGAGTTCGGGAGAAAACGTGCTTCTGAATACAGCAGAAGTCGTGGCGGCAAAAAGTATTTCGGAGATTCCCGCGGAAAAGGACACGGACGTTATTCTGAGCGTAACGAAAAGGCTAAGTCTGAGTACAGGAGAGACAGACGCGTTTTCTCTCATGAAGACGAAGATATGCTTGCCTCGATGTCTGTTGATGAGCGCATGAAGCTTTACAAGGAGAAGTATGGCAAGTCTGCCGGTTTCAAGAGTTCTTCATCAAAAAATACGGGTTCGAAGAATGACGGTTCAAAAAATACGGGCTCGAAGAATGACGGTTCAAAAAATACAAGCCGTTCTTCTGGAAGAAAGGGTACAGGTTCTTCTGTAAAGAAAAACGGTGGCAGATACAAGAAACAGGATTCTTCCAGAAAGAATTCTTTGCCGCAGAATGTACAAAATAAAAATAAGCATTCTAAGAAAAACGGCAAGTCTAAGTCTGGAATCTTGTCTGCCATAAAGTCTCTTTTTGGCAGAAAGTAAAAGTCTTTTCGAAAACATGTTTTACAGGATTCGGCAGATAAATCAGATAAATCAGATAAATCTGTGTCCGGACAAAGTTAAACTTTGTTAACGGATTTTTCTGCTGAATTTGAATTGTTTTTGAGAAAATGAAGCCCCCGAGTTTTTACGGGGTTTGTGAGGCGAGTTTTAAACTGTTGTTATTGTGCGAAATTTTATGTCGCAATTTTGAGGAGCTGTGGCTTCTTTAACTGTAAAAAAATATACACGTAGGAGATAATTTTGATTACTGTCAGCGATCTGAGCTTGAAGTTCAGTGAAAAGTTTTTGTTTAAAGATGTCAATTTGAAATTTACAAAAGGAAATTGTTACGGCATTATCGGTGCAAACGGTGCCGGAAAATCTACATTCCTGAAAGTTTTGTCTGGAGAACAGGAATATGACTCTGGAGAAATTTCTATCACAACTGGCGAACGTATGGCTGTTTTGAGCCAGGATCACTTTAAGTTTGATGAGTATTCTGTAAAAGAGACTGTAAAGATGGGATATCCGAAACTTTATCAGCTCGAAAAAGATATAGATGCAATTTATGCAAAGGAAGACTTCAGCGATGAAGACGGAATGAAAGCTGCCGATATGCAGGCTGAGTTTGGAGAACTCGGCGGATATGAAGCTGAAAATCAGATAGAACAGATGCTTTCGGGTCTTGGTCTTGAAGAAGAGTTTCATGACAAGATGATGAGCGAGATCGACGAAAGTCAGAAAGTTCGTGTTCTTTTGGCTCAGGCTTTGTTTGGAAATCCTGATATTTTGCTTCTCGATGAGCCTACTAACGGTCTTGATCTTGAAAGTATTTCATGGCTTGAGGACTTCCTTATCGAGTTTCCGAATGTTGTTATAGTTGTCAGCCACGACCGACACTTCCTGAATGCAATCTGTACCTATACTTGTGATATTGACTATGGACGCATTACTCAGTATGCAGGTAACTATGATTTCTGGTATCAGATGAGTCAGATTATGCAGAAACAGGCAAAGGATGAAAAGAAAAAGAGAGAAGACAAAATTGCCGATCTCAAAGAGTTTATTTCGCGCTTTGCAAGCAATGCATCAAAGAGCAAACAGGCTTCCAGCCGCAAAAAGGTTCTGGAGAAGATGGAACTGGAAGATATTCCTGTTACAAGCCGCAAATTCCCTTATGTAAACTTTGTATCAGACAGAGCAATCGGAAACTTTGTTTTGACTGCAGAAAAACTCAATTCAAAAGATGCAGACGGCGATGTTTTGCTTAAGGATTTTTCCATTACGATTCGTCCTGGCGAAAAGGTTGCCTTTGTTGGAATGGAGCAGAATTCAAAGACATCATTTTTTAATATCATTGCAGGTGATGTAAAGGCTGATTCCGGCGACGTAAACTGGGGACAGACTACAAGCATTGCTTATCTTGGACGCGATAACAATAAGTATTTTGATAACAATCTGAATATTACAGAATGGCTCAAGCAGTATTCAAAAGAGCAGGACGACTCTTATGTCCGCGGATTTCTTGGCAGAATGTTGTTCTCTGGTGATGAAAGCCTCAAGCCTGTAAAGGTTTTGAGTGGAGGCGAAAAAGTCCGCTGCATGCTTTCAAAAATCATGCTCAGCGGTGCAAATGTCTTGATTATGGATGATCCGACAAACCATCTTGACCTCGAGTCAATCGAAAGCTTGAACGAAGGTCTTGTCCGTTTCCCTGGTGTCGTCATTTTCAACAGCCATGACCATGAGTTTATCTCTTCTATAGCAAACCGCATCATTGAGATTACACCGAACGGCATTATCGACAGAATGATGAACTTTGATGATTATCTCAAAGATGAGCAGATTAAGAACATGCGTAAGGAATTCTACGCAGGTACAAACAAGAAGATTCGTATCTGATAAGAGACTGTCTTATGTATTTGGCTCTGAAAACTGCAGTTTTTGGAGCTGACTGAAAAAGACATGCTTTAAGTCCTTGTAATTTCGGAAATTGTATTTTTAAAGTATCTTATGCAAGTGTTTTGGAAAGATGCCTTTATTTTTGAAGTTGCAAGCGTGTTTTGCACCGCATGTTTGTGTATTTTGTTTAATTCGTATTTTTAAGTATTCATAAACCTAAAGTTTTTGAATGCTTGCAGTAAGAGGCTTTGTGATGGCACAGGAAAAGACACTCCCTGATGATTTGAGGGGAGTGCATTTACATTTTGTCGGCATAAAAGGCACTGGAATGGCTGCTCTTGTGGAAATTGTTTATGCACAGGGTGCTGTCATTACAGGAAGTGATGTAGAAGAGCGTTTTTATACAGATGTTATTCTTGAAAAAAGAGGCTTGAAAGCCCTGCCTTTTTCAGAATCAAATATTACAGATGATATAG
>JAZQQW010000067.1:0-21544 GCA_045629255.1 Treponema sp. | reverse complement strand
GTAGCAAGCTACAGTTCCCGCTCGACTTGCATGCTTAAGACGCGCCGCCAGCGTTCGTTCTGAGCCAGGATCGAACTCTCCATGATTATTTCTAAAGCCCGAAGGCTTAAGATTTCCTCATTCGTTGCGATCCGCTCCAATATCATCTTTCTTGATTGGAATTCGGTTCTTTTGTTTTAGAACAGCATCCTCTTCGCTGGTCGTTTGATTTTTGCTGCTTGATTATTGCTAATCATGCTATCAATTCTTCTTTCCTTCCCTTATACTGTCAAAGAAATGCTAAGTTATTTTTTTTACTTGCGGTTGTCGCTTCTGATTTTTTTTCATTATCAGCTATTCGCGACGGTGATATGAATATATCACCGTGCTATTTTTTCGTCAAGTGCAAAATCGTGTTTTTTCTGATTTTTTTTATTTTTTTTCATCTGCAGCTTCTTTCAGCACAGAACCAAAATGAACAAGATAATCAATAAACGATACATATGACAAAACTACACAAAGTACATACACACAAATTCCAACCCAGTAGAACACTGTCATATTCAAATTAAGAATTTCTGCAAGCCCTGTCCGTTTCAACGTTTCCTGACACAAAGATATAAAACAAGCCGCAACATAAATAACAGTTTTAAGCTTACCGCCTTTTCTTGCTGCAATCGCCGTTCCTTTTTTGGCAGCTACCATTCTGAGAAAATTCTGACTGAACTCTCTGTATAAAATCAAGATATAAAGAAATGCCGGCATGTATCCCGAAAATACAAAACACGTAAAAGTAGAAAGATGCAGAAATACATCTGCAAAAGGATCAAACATTTTTCCAAAGTCACTGACTTCATTATGTTTTCTCGCAAAATGTCCATCAAAATAATCTGTCAATTCAGCGGCTGCAAGAAACGGTATCAGAGCACAAACAGAAACTGCCGAAAAAAGATTTTTGCTTTCAAGATTCAGCCAGACAGGCAAAAAATATATGATAAAAAAAACTGGAGCTGCAATTATTCTACTTAATGTAAATTTATTAGATGTTTTCATAATGGAGAGTATAAGGAAACTTATGTACATTGTCCAGCTAAACCAGATACACAAAACAAAAAAGAGCAGACACTTACGAAGAAGCACCTGCCCTTTAATTACGACTCTCCCCAAATACAAAATGCATTAAGGAGATTTTTACTGGTATGTTTTAAAATCCTGAACAATGCTTATATTTGAACGGATTTCACATGTCGGCAGTATCTTTGCTGCCGTTCTGACAGCACGCTCAACAAGCCCCTGTGAATCAGCAACACCCTGCAATGTTATAACATTTCCGTCTACCACAGCACGCAGGAAATTAACATTTATGTGATAATCAAACAGCAGCTGATTTACAAGGCGCTGACATTTGAGACGCTGTTCAACAACAACCTTTCCATCACTTTCTTTTTTAGGAGTAACATGTATCTTTACAAGATCTTCAATTATTTTTACGGATTCATCCAGAGACAGAACACTTGTATTAAGCGTCAAAAGATAGTGCTGAGGATCCGTATTGCTTACATTAAAGAAACTTTTATGAAAACCCATTCTGTTATTGTCACTTTCGTCAATTCTTGCCTGAGCCTGTTTATCAGTCCAGGAAAATTCATTTTTAAGTCTTTCAAGACGAACATTGTCATTGGAAACAAAGCGCAGAGATACAAGATTCGGAATATTTTCCAAAATAACAAATGCACCGCGTCCAATCAGAATGCAATTTCCTTTTTCCGCAACTTCAAGCATGGCATACTGAAGGTAATTCAAATATTCATCACGATCTTTGACAAGACTTGCAAAAAATCCAGGCTTTCTCTCATCATACTTTGCAAGTTTTTCCTTTGGGAAACCAAGCTCAACGATACGAGCTTCAATCTGCTTTCTGTCTATAAAAGAGTATCCTATTTTTTGAGCCAAAGCTGTAGCAATCTCATCTCCAAGAGCAGCTACCTGGCGGGAAATCGAAATTATTGCCATAATTGAAAAACCTCCTCTTATACACTAATATTATAAACCATGGATGTCTCAAAAGTCCATCTTTTTCTCAAAAGTCCATCTTTTTCTTTACAACCTAAGACAAAACAAAGGAATCTACTTATGGAAGACGAAAATTTAATATGGCATGAACAGTCAAGAACGGAGCTTTTGAAAACTCCGGTATTTACAGTTACACAGCGCGAAAGCATAGGGCCTGACAATCAGCAGGGAAAATTTATCGTCACAGAAGCAAATGACTGGGTTGTCGTAATTCCTGTAAAAGACGAAAACTTCCTGATGGTAAAACAATGGCGGCACGGTGAAAAAAGTCTGAGCATTGAGTTTCCAGGGGGAGTCATAGACAAAGGTGAAACACCTGAACACGGAGCACGCCGCGAACTAAAAGAAGAAACCGGAGCCGAAGCCGGAAAACTCACATATCTCGGCAAAATGAATCCAAACCCGGCACTTTTCAGTAATCACCTGCATGTTTTCTGTGCCGAAAACTTACTGATGACAGGAAAGCAGAACCTCGATAACGACGAGTTTTTAAATTACACGGAAATACCTCAAAAAGAAGTTTTTGAAAAAATGGGCAGCGCAGAATATCCTCACGCACTTATGGCAGCAGCACTTGCCCGATACCTGATATCTCAAAGAAAATAAATAACGATGTAAAACTCATCATAAAAAAAGCCCGATCTGAAAAAAATCGTCAGACTTTTCTACAGACCGGGCTTTAAATTTAACAGCCTAAAACATTCATCAAGCTGCAACAACGCATTTTATCTTGATAAAGAACGTGAGCGTCCAGGTGTATATGTTTCGTATGTAAGGTCCGGATCGTATGTTCCCTCTCTTATTTCTCCTGTCAGAGAAGGAATTTCCAGCTTCATGCCCGGCAGAATCAAGTTAGGGTTATCAGGTTCCGGAAGTTTACTCTTATTTGCTTCATACAGATTTTCCCAGAGCCAAGGATTATTATAGACATAAGTTCTTCCAGAAATGTTCCACAAACAGTCACGGGTAACTTCCCATGGCTGAACAATATAGAATTTAGGTAAATTTGCTGCCATACCCTTGATACCGGACAGAGTATCCAGAACTTTCTGAGCATTTGCAGAAGCTCCCGAATAGTCAACTTTTCCAAAAGCAGCCTGAGCCTGATTGTAATAATCTGAAGCCGCATTAAATGCTATCGGATAATTTTTATCAGCCGAAATCGTCTTTGCATAATCAAGACGCTGCTCTGCTTTCTTCAGCATAGCAAGGGCATTTTCCCTGCCGTTCATACCGCGTATGAATTCCTCTGAAAGCGCTGCATTTTCTGCAGCTTTTGCAGCGTATTCCTCTGACAATTCGTATTCTCCGGCATCCAGAGCCTTACTTGCCTTTGCAGAGTATTCCTCTGCAAGCTTCTGATATGTATTATTCTTGTAGCTGTACTTTACACAGAATGCGCTCGACATTGCCGTAACAAGCAGTACAAAAGTGGCGAATATTACTTTTTTCATAATAACATTCCTCCAACTTCAAGCTTTTCACTCAATTCTACATAAGAATTCTCTGCATCTGTAAAATCATCAGCCTCAAGCAAAACTACATCAGGATCTTCAATACCTTCAATCTTTTCAGTCAGCGGATTTGTTTTATCAGCCTTGTCAGCAACATTCCAGCTGTGCTTAACTTTATCATTTGCAGTATTTATCTTTGACAGAGCAGCCTTTCTTGCAGCAGAAACTTCTGTATACAGTCTGGAGAACATATTCTTTGCACTGATATAATTATCAATACATTCCTCAATGCTGCCAGATTTGTAATTCTCATCGCCTGAACGGAACTGAGAAACTGCATCATCATAATCAGATTTGCGAGAAACAGAAGCCTTTACACTGTCTGCCTGTTTTTTTGCCTTAAAAGCAGCGGAACGTTCATTTATAGCAGTTGCCTTAAATACGTTGATAAAATCACCGTCGGCACGAGTTGCTTTTTCAAGCAGTTTCTCAGCGACATCTTCATCACCGGCACGAAGTTCCTTAAAGAAACTTCCAGATTCATCAAAAACTTCATCAAGTTCTTCTATTAAAGAGGCACCTTCGTCATAATTTTTCTGACTATTGGAAGCATACCCCTTATTGTCGATCTTCTTTTTCTTATCCTTTGCTTCCTTATATTTAGAAATAGTCTGGTATGCACTGTTCAAGCTTTCCAGAATATTTGTCATTTCATCACTTTTACCATTTTTCTGAGCTTCTTTTTTCTGTTCAACATACTCAGAATCAAGTTCCTTGAAAAAATCAGGAAGTTCTTCGTAAGCACCATTTGATATAGCTTCTTTTCTTGATTTTTCAATTTTACTGAACAATGAAGAATAGTCAGATGCATCTTTTCCAGAAGAATCCTTGCCGCTTCCATCTTTTCCGGAACCATCCCTAGAACCGTTCTTCGAACCATCATTGAGAGTCAGTTCATTACTCTTTCCATTATCTTTTCCAGAATTCTTGCCGGAATCCTTTCCGGACTTTTTCTTTGGTGCAGAGCTACATGATGCAAAAATTACAGCTGCTGCAATCAAAAAAACTAAGGTATACCGTTTCAGCTTCAACATTTTATCCTCCCGAATACAATCACTACCCAACTTTCCTTATCGGAATTTTTTTTTTCACATTTTACAAATTTACATTTCAAGATTATTTAACAGTGCAAAAAACAGCTTTTCTTATTTACCTGCAGACACTGTAAAAAAAACATAATATTGATATGATCTAAAAAAAACAAAACAAATTTGATAAATTTATTTTTCAATATGAAGTCAGATTTCTATATCACTCACGCACTCTTTATCAGTACACACATCTGTCCTGCTATTATCAAGATTTCCTTGCTTATACAAAAAGGTGATGTATAATAAATCTAAGACAGCTTTCAAAAAATTCAACAAAGTTTCTAAAAAAAACTTAATTTTTTATAGATGTCCATCTTTTTTACTGGAGAAAATATGTCAGATTCATTCAAATTCGACTTTGCACAGGACAACGAAAGAAAAATTATTTCAGAAGGAAAAGGCGGCTGGAACCTAGAACTGAATCTTGTTTCATGGGGAGACAGACCGGCAAAGTATGACATACGTTCATGGTCACCAAATCATGACAAAATGGGAAAAGGCATAACTTTTACAAAGGAAGAGCTTTCATCTCTCAAAGCCATACTTAACACAATGAATTTAGACTAAAAAATTGTCTCTATAATTATCAAAGCCGTTTTTTTTCAATAAGCAAGCCTGACGACAGTACACCTGCCAGACAAAATAAACATTCCGAACAAATCTCAGTCTGCCTGATACTGGGCAATATAAACACCGTTTTTTATTACGATGGAATACACAAGAAGAACAAGTCTCGTATTTTCAAGCATTGTACCACTTTCTCTTCCTGCCATATCCCAGTAAGCTATCAGAGACAGTATCGAGGCAACAGCACCAGGCCCCCAAACACGTGAAGCATTTGCATAAAGAGTTTTTTTCTTTTTGCTCGTAAAGTCAGCAGATTTAAGTTGAAGTTCAGACGGAGATACACCGCCTTCGCACAAAAGAAGATAATCTCTCAGCTGACGAAAACAGTAAGCCAAACCAGAAAACAATCCGAAACTGCCAGAATCGCGGGACAATCTGATTTTCTGCAAAACAGCAAGCGACGTTTCAAGCCTTTCTTTCGGAGAACGGGAACAATCCGCCATAGCCTCAAAAAGCGTAAACGCATTTTCCTCTCTGTTATGTGAAAGAATCTTATCAACATCGTCTAAAGTTACAGTGTGTCCATTCTCAAAGCAGTAGAAAAACCTTGAACACTCTGATTTCAGAGCTTCCGTGTTATTTTCTATCATATCCAAAATCTGCTCTACTGCATCATCTGTTATTTTAAAACCGTTTTTCTGGAAAAAGTTCCGAAGCCAAACAGGTTTCTGATTATCGAACATCTCCCAGAAAATTTTCCTGTGATCTTTGGCAACGGCAGATTCAAGAGATTTCTCTACAGAGTTTTCATCAGATTCCAAGACTAACGTATTAGAACTGGAACCTGCACTCTTTATATATGATGTGAGGAGTGAAATATCAGATTTGTTTTTTATCAGTTCCGCATTTTTTACAACGACGAACAGCGCAGACGAAAAAAGACTCTCATTCTGGAGTTGTGCTACGATATCCGCAATTCGAGTCTCTGATGCATAATAACGATAAAAATCTACAGCCCCGTTTTTCTTTTCGGCGATACTCCTGATATTATCCAAAGCTTCGCTTTTATCACCATTCTCGGGGCCTGTAAAGAGATAAACTTCCGGCACGGCACTGCCAGATGTATTTTTTTCCGACATGTAGTTTAGAAAAGAAAATTAGTCTTCTTCGAACTTTGAATCAAAAAGTTTTTCGATTGCAGCAGCAGCTTCTTTTTCATCAGTACCGTCTACTTTCAAAGTTAAAGTTGTATTATAACCTGCAGCCATAGTGATAACACCCATAATAGACTTAGCATTCACTGTTGTTGTATTTTTTTCCATTATGATTTCCGATGCAAATTTATTTGCAGTCTGTGCAATAAGTGCTGCCGGTCTAGCATGAATTCCAGCTCTGTTACGAACAGTCAATATTTTTTCAATCACAACAAACTTCCTTTTCTTCTATATTATTTAGTAAGAATCTTCACTTCCATAATAGGCAGCCTGTGCTTCACCGGATTCAATCCAGTTAAGAACATTCTGATTAAACTCTCTGGCAGAATAATACCCCTGAGACTTCAGACGCTCATTCATTGCCGCTACTTCAATGATAATCGGCATATTACGACCAGTTTTTACCGGTAATTCGATATAAGGAATCTTTACTCCAAGGAAATCCATTGTAATCTCCTCTGTACCGACTCTATCGTATACCCTGTTCTGATCCCAAGTCTCAAGTTTTACGACAAGCTGAACTTCCTTCTGCTCACGGACAACACCGACACCGTACAGCTGCGCAATATTTATAATGCCAAGACCACGTATTTCCATGTGATGGCTGATGAACTTATTTGCTCCGCGTCCGATTATTGTATTTCCGTTAACACACGAAAGTTCAACAACATCATCTGCTACAAGACGATGGCCACGCTCAACAAGCTCAAGAGCTGTTTCACTTTTACCAACACCACTGTCACCAAGCAAAAGTATGCCGATACCGTAGACTTCAACAAGAACACCGTGCATTGTCTTTTTCGGTGCAAAAACATTTGAAAAAAGACGGAGCAGACGGGATGTAAAATCTGTTGACTCCAAATCTGTTACAAGAACAGGACAGTCAGAAGATTCTGCAACATACAAAAACTCCTCACTCGGCACCAGATTATGCGTAAAAATAATGCATGGCATTTTATATCCGAAAAACTTCTTTATAGCCTCATCGTTCTTCTCACTCTGAAGTTTGTTCAGATAAGCATATTCACCGCGTCCAAAAAGCTGAACACGTTCATATGCAAAAGACTCATAAAAACCTGCAAGCTCAAGTCCCGGTCTGTTAATATCAGGAACTGTCAGAACTCGAGACAATCCGCTTCTGCCACCGACGCAGCGAAGTCTAAGAGAATCATGTCCTTTTAAGTCTATATCCAGAAGGTCTAAGACGGTAAAGTTCTTTTCAGACATATAACAAGTATACACTTAAAAGACAATAAATTTCAACTGTTATCTGATTACTTGTAAAAACTATCAAATTTGTAATCATATTCACTGACTCTCAAACAGTCTCCGAAAATACAGTTTAAAATTGCAATCTATAAAATTTAAGATTTTTTTTATTTCAAAATACAAGTGTCCTTGCAAACGTAATCAATAAAGTTTTATTTACATTTAGCAATTTAAGTTTATGTAAACATGATATCAAAAAAAAGCTTAATTGCAAAACTACAGCAATCGTGATATTATGGAGAAAGTTTGAAAAATAACGAAACGACGTATAACCATGCAAGTCGTCCGTTGCTTTTCGAGGATTACAAATATATGAATAAATACAAATGTGCAACATGTGGATACATTTATATCCCAGAAGAAGGCGATGCAGAAGCAGAAATCGCACCAGGTACAGCTTTTGAAATCATCGACGACAGCTGGCTGTGTCCTATCTGTTCAACAAAGAAGATTGAATTTATAAAAATAGAGGAATCAATTCCAAACAATGAAACAAGAGCCTGACAAGGAATGGTTTGAGAACCAGGATTTCTGGGTAAACTACGCACCTATTATGTTCGACGAACAGCAGTGGGCACAGGCTCCGGGTGTCGCAGAACAATGCATACAAATTGCAGGACTTCAAAAATCAAGCCGTATACTGGATGCCTGCTGCGGTCTTGGCAGAATCAGTATTGAACTGGCTGTTCGCCAGATGGATGTCACAGGAGTCGACATAACGCAGCCTTTTCTGGATGCTGCAAAAGAAACTGCCGATGACGAAGGCGTAAAACTCACTCTCATAAATCATGACATGCGGACTTTCACGACAAAAGAACCTTTTGATGCCGCCGTCAACATTTACAATTCATTCGGTTACTGCAACACAATCGCAGAAGATACTCTTATCCTCAAATCAATTTATAACTCCCTCAGAAAAGGCGGTACATTTATTCTGGAATGTATAAGCCGGGAAATTGCAGTACAATATTACACTGACGGAGAATGGTTTGACCGCGCAGGCAAAACTGTACTCACACAGTTTTCCGTACAAGGTGCCTGGGAAGGTCTTGTTTCCAGATGGATTCTCATCGACAAACAGGACGGAAGCCGCATAGAACATACTTTTACACAGAGGTTGTATTCTGCTGCAGAACTGCGCAACAGACTGCTGTCTATAGGATTTTCCAGTGCAGAAGTATATGGCGGTTTTGAGCTGACACCGTATGATCACAGTGCAAAAACAATGGTAATTGTTGCAAAAAAATAAACAGACTTTTATAATTTCTCTATGAACTTTACACAGAAATTATCTAAAACAGCTTTTTTATTCTCACTATGTATTCTTCTTGCAGTTTTTACGGCATGCAAAAAAACTAATGCTTCTGCAGGCTGGGACAGCTTTGCCATGCAGAGAGATTACTTTGGAATACAAAGTGAACACGCTACTATATATACAAAAAATTCAGACAGCAAACTGTACATCACGCTGTGTGCAAACATCTCCGGTATCAACTGCAGCATTAAGCTCGACCATGACTGCAATGCCGGACAATACGAAAACATCAAAAGTACTCTCCAGGAAAATGGCGGAATATTTAAAGGCAAAGTAACAGAGCCAGACACAAAAAACTATCCTGATCTGACAGATTATCTCAAACTTGTCATGTCCAGCGATGAAATGCACGGTCTGTGGCAAAGACTGGAACTTGAATAAATTTTTGCTTTCCTTGAAGCTGAGAAATAAAAAAACATCTATATTATCCTCAAAATGTCTCAGATTTTTTATTTTCCTATCAGTAAAAGGTCATCAATAAAAAACAAGATTTTCTTTATAGTGCAATAAAGGCCTCCCGTGACAGAAGCACATTCTCTGCAAAATGCATTAAACAAGTACCAAAAATCTTCTATAATACATGCCCGTGTAACATATAAAGATTTATATAGTTTAAAAAGCGGAGGCTTTCCCTATGAATCTAAATGAAATTCTAAAAATAACAGCAGCAGGGATTTTATCTTTCGGCTTAATCACACCTGTTGCATCTCAGTCAAAAACACAGACAGACGAATCAAATCAGTTTACAGTAATAAACGTTACACCACAGGGAGAACTTCCTGCCAGTGTAAAATATCCTGCTATCCAGATACAATTTTCTGAACCTGTAATTGCACTGGCAGAACTCGGAAAGCCGACATCCATGTCAGACATAGTTGAAATAACACCAAAACTCAACGGAACTTTCCGTTGGAAAGGCACAAGCATCCTGAGTTTTGAAAGTTCAGACGAAGTTATCGCACAAAAAGTCTATACAGTCAGAATAAACAAAAACACCAAGTCAAAAAAAGGCACTTTGATATCCGGAAATCTTTCATACACATTCCACACAGAAGAGCTCAAAATTTCTTCCATAAGACCTGCTTTCGAAGAGACTGTAAAAGGAACTTACATAAACACATCAAGCGTTCCTCTTCAGGCAGCACAAGACATAGGTGTATTTTTCAATGCCCCGGTTTCGTGCCCAATAGTCAAAAACTACATATCTGTCAAAGACGGAAACGGAAACAAACTGTCTTTCTCGGCTGCACAGGAAAACAAAAACTGCATACGCATTTTTCTGTCTGACACACCGCCGGAAGATACAGATATTATTGTCACACTGAATAAAGGTGCAATGGCAGACAATGACTGCTACCAGACAACACAGGACAGATCAAAGCAATTTCACACGCTCATCAAATTTACTGCACAGAAGATGTACACAGATACATCAAACACAGCCGAAGATAAAGGATTTCCGGTATATATCCCGTTTTCTTCATCACTCAAGCAAAACTCCGAAGAAGAAATTGCCAGATTTATCTCAACAGACATTACTTCTCAGACAATCACAAAAGACAATCTCTCAGTTTCCGGTCAAACTCTGATTATTTCTCATCTGAATGTCAAACATGATCAGCAGTACAGCATAACAATATCAAAGAATCTCAAAGACATTTACGAACGCGAACTTGATAAAGACTATACATATAAAGTAACAGTCCCTTCTGTTCAAAGTTATGCATTGTTCCAAAACAGAGGCTTCAAGGCAATGGAATCTTCCGACAGTCCAAGCATTACTTTTTATCACCAGAACATAAAAGCAGGTTCTACATATACAATCAAATCTCTTACAGATGCAGACGGTACACAGTCAAAAAATAACTCAAAAGAATTTTCTCTTGATACTGCAAAAATAGAGCAGGACAAACTTATCAAGGAAACTGTAGACCTCAGGCCGTTTCTTGAACAAGTCAAAACAGATTCCGGCACAAAATTCAGGGGAACAGTTCAATTCAATGCTCTTATAAAATACAAACAAATGAACGAAGTTGTACCTGCAACTCTGGAAAACAATCAGATTCTTCAGGTAACAGACCTCGGCATAACAGTCAGATATTGTTACAATAAAGCCATAGTTTTAGTAACTGACCTCAAAACCGGCAAACCAGTTTCAAATGCAACAGTCAAAGCTTACATTTCAAAATCACAGGGCGCCGAGAAGGACAAAGCATATCAGATTCTCCATCCAGAAAAAGGCGCAATAATCGCTTCGAATACAACCGGCAAAGATGGACTTACAACAATTGATTTTGACAAAAAGCAGACAGCTCTGTTAGACACAAACGGCATCATTTACTTTGAAGCCAAAACAAAAAATGACAGGATTATCTATGTTCCAAACGATTATTATTATACCCCATGGGGCGGACTTCGCTATGCCAGTGACAGTGAAATAAGTCCAGAAACAGAAAGCCCAAAATCAATGGTAAGCTTTATCTTCTCGGACAGAAAACTTTATAAACCTGGTGAAACTGTTACAATTTCAGTAATCGACAGAAATCTCCTGCGCAACGGTACATACGAAATACCATCAAATCAGGAAGCAAAATACACTATTTCCATAAGCGAAAACGGCTGGAACAAATCAAAAGTATACTGCTCTGATTCAGGAATGCTTTCATCAGCTGGAACAGCAAGTGCTTCACTCACACTGCCACAGGATATCAAACCAGGATACTATTCAATTGTGTTCAAAAGAAAATGCGACTCTCAGGAAAATCAACAGACAGAACAAATAAATGTTCAATTTTTTGAACGTCTCAGATTTGAAGCAAAAACAGAAATTCCTCAGCTTACGTATATCAAAGGCGACAATATAAACGCTACAGTCTCTGCAAGTTACCTCGGAGGCGGAAGTCTTGCAGGAGCTGCATACAGAACATTCTGGCAGGCAAACAACAGTTATTTTTATCCGAAAAGTGACGACTTTGCGGACATGTCTTTCAGTCCAATTGATTACAGTTACAACAGCAACAGCTTCGAAAATGTAAACGGCACACTGGACGATGACGGCAAAGCTGTAAGTTCACACAACACAAGAGACGACAACTTCTCATCACGCCCAATGACGTACACAGCCACTACACAGATTACAGACAGCGGAAATCAGTCAATTCAGACAAATGCAAGCGTACTCGTACATCCTGCAAAATTTTATATTGGAATCAGAAAAGACAAAGCCGAAAAAGGATTTGCAAAGAAAGGTGAAAGCTCAAGTTTTGTTTACACAGTCATAACACCAGACGAAACAAAAGCAGCAAAGAACGTTCTGCCAAAAGACAACGAACTCAAGATGGAACTGATTTACGAAGAATGGACACGCATACAGGAAATCAACAGCAGAGGTGTCATAAGCTATCGATATGAACGCAAGTTCACTACAGAAGATACACGAAAACTCAGCATTCCATCATCAACAAAACCTGTCTCTTTCAAAGTAACACCAAAGAACGGAGGAGCTTACAAAATCCGGCTTTCTGCCGAAGACTCAGACGGAAACAGTGTCATAAGCGAAAAAAGCTTCTATTCCATAAGCAGTGACTGGTATTACAGAGGAAACAACGGCGAACAGATTACACTCCAGCCAGACAAAAACGAATATCACATCGGAGATAAAGCACAGATTCTCATGCAGACAGAACTTCCAAAAGGCAAATATCTTGTCTGCGTAGAGCGTGACAGCATTAAATCTGCAAAAATCATCGATATAGATGCTCCGACATCGGTCATAGAAATTCCTATTGAAGAAAGTTATGTACCTGTAGTATATGTCTCAGTTTCTACATATTCTGACAGAATAACAAATCCAGAACAGACACCAAAAAGCTACTTCGGTGTAACAACACTGAACATCAGCACACAGAGCAAAACTTTTGACATAGAGATAACCCCAGATCAAAAAAATTATCAGCCGGGAGACAAAGTTCAGATTAATCTGCGCGCCACAAAAGATGCAAAAGCCGTACCGGATGCACATCTTTTTGTACAGGTTACAGACCGCAGTATTCTCGATCTGATAAACTATCACGTATCCAATCCTGTAAATTTCTTTTATTCACAATACAGATTCAGCAATCAGGCTTATGGAGGAGATTCACGTTCACTCCTTGTCATGGAAGAACAGGAATCTCAGCAATTCATGGAGCTTAAAAGAGAGGCTCTTCTGTTTAAAACTTATGAATCAGGTTCCGCTGCAAAAAATAAAATGTGCGATCTTGCCATGACAGATGTCATCAGCTCAGAAGGAGAACCGGACGCAGAGGGAGAAGAACCTAAAATCCGCAAAAACTTTGACGCAACAGCATTCTACAGTGCCGATATTATCACAGATAAAAAAGGAACAGCAAAAGTTTCTTTTACTCTGCCAGATTCTCTCACTGCATACAGAATCACTGTTGTCGGAGTAAAAGATGATACTTTCGGAGAAAGCGAACATGAAATAAACGCAGTTCAGCCTATTTCCGCACGTACCGTACTTCCTAGAAAACTCCGCCTGGATGATAAAGGCGAACTCGGACTCACTATTTCAAATCTGACATCCAAACCAGGCAGTGTAGATGTTTCTCTTGAAATCTATGACGGACTTGATAAAGCCGGCATAACAAACGACGAAAATGAAATTCAGAAACTTCCAGGCAAAGCACAAGTTCTCGATAAAGCACAAAAGAACATCAAAGTTGCAGCAGATAAAACTGGCGCTCTCATGTTCTACATCAAGGCAGAAGAACCGGGCTGGATAACAGCCGTCTTTACACTCAAAGGCAAAAACATCAACGAAAAGATTGTCATGCCTCTTGAAATTGAAAAACCGTATATTTTCGAAACTGTCACGACCATCGGAAGTACTGAAGATTCAGCACACGAAACTGTCATACTGCCATCAAGTGCAGATGCCGGACGAGGCAAGCTTTATGTACAGCTTGATCCAACTAAGCTCGGCGTACTCAAAGAAGCCGTTTCCTATGTTTTCCATTATCCGTATGGCTGTATGGAACAGCGTTCGGCAGCAGTTCTGCCGCTTGTAGCATTCGGAGATTACATCAAAATCTTTGGGCTTGAAAGTGAAGTTTTGTATCCAAAGGGAGTTGCAGAAGGAGAAATTCGTACATGGGCAAATGTACAGCTTGCAGACGGAGGATTCCCTTATTGGCCAGGCAAAACAGAAAGTTCTCTGTACGTCTCCATGCGTATCGCTGAAATTGCAGCCATTGCAAAGGAAAATAACATACCGACAGGTAGTATCAAACTTCAAAATCTTTCAGACTATCTCATAAAAGAAGCAGACGCACTTATGGAGCAGTATCCAGACAGTCCATGGAGCCTTTATACAGCTTCCTATGCATACTACAGCGCACAGCTTATCGGAGGCAATGTATCAAAGTCATCTTTAGCCAGAATAGCAGAAAACGACTCATCTGATGTAGATACACTCGCATTTACAGCCCTTACATACCTTGCAAAAGGCGAAATATCAAAAGCAAAAGAGCTTTCTGATAAATTGCGTGCATTCACACGCCTTACAGCGCGCGGCATAGACATCACGTCAAAGACACCAAACCATTACTGGTGCTTCTTTAACAGTGAGTCAGAAAACTATGCACTTTATCTGCAACTCTTCACTAAGCTGAACAGCAAAGACAGCATAAATCAGCATCTTGTTTATGAGCTTCTAAAACTGCAGAAAGCAGGCAACGGTTACTGGAAATCAACAGCAGCAACAGCCAGAGTATTGATTGCGCTTAATGATTACATCAAAGAGAACAACTTGGAAAATCTAAACTTTACGGCAAGCGTCCTGCTTTCCGGCAAGGAACTTTTGACATCATCTTTCAAAGGAGTAGATGCACTTGCAAAAGACGCAGAACTCGATTTTACAGGCGGCATTCTCAAAAAATTTGACAAAGACAGAGAACTTGACCTGGAGTTCACAAAAACAGGCAGCGGAACATTGTATTACACAGCTTCCATGAGCTATGCAATACCAGTTTCCAGACAGACTGCACGTGATGAAGGTATATGTGTTTATACAGAAATTTACGATGCAGAAACAGGAGAACGTGTAGACGGTAACAAACTTACATCCGGCAGAATGTACCGCGAAAAAGTTTATCTTTCATCTACAATTAACTGTGAATACGTAGCTGTACGAGTTCCTGTTCCTGCGGGATGTGAAATTCTAAACGATGCATTTGTCACGACACTCTCAGTTCCGCCATCACAAGATGACGTTCCTGCAAAAAAAGCATATTATAATTCCTGGTACTATAACGGAAACAGAGGACTTTCAAACAAAGCAATCTACGACGATGAAATTCAGTACTTCTGGAATTATTTCCCGAGAGGAAATCAGGACATAGAATTTGTGTTCCGTGCCAACAGAAAAGGAGAATATCATACACCTTGCGTAACAGCATCATGCATGTACGAAGAAGAAATTTTCGGACGCAGCAATGGTAAGGTCTGGACTATAGAATAAATATCCGGTTCTGTTGCAAGATATAATTCGACATTTGCAATTTAAAATAAAAACGACACACCGGCTTTTTAACCGGTGTGTCAAAGTGAGAACAAAAAGATGAACATCGTAGTTTACAGTACAAACTCAAATACTTTTGAAGGTGAAGATTTTCAGATTGAAATAAAGCCATCCAGAAAAGAAGTATGGGAAAACGCTGCCAGATTACATCCGGAACACACATTCTGCATTGCAACACAACTTCCCGGAATGTTTCTGCTGGATTTGGACGGCAATAAAATCAAAGACAAAGCTTCTAATATCCGCTATGTCATACTAAAAGAAAACGATGAAGTCAAGCTTGCACAGGAAATAAGTGAACTATCTCCTGACATCGCAATTGCTGCAACATTCTGGGTACGCCCATATGACTGGCTCGGAATCAAAGATTCTTTAGTTGCAGAAGCATTACAAAATCTAGGCATAAAAGCAATCGCGCACAGTGCAGACACTCAGCTGATATGTTTTGACAAGTGGAAAACACATCAGACACTCAGTTTACTTGGATTCAACATAGCCCAGGCACAGTACGTCCACCACGAACTCTACTGGAGCGAAAGAGGCAACAAAGACCTCAAAAACAATATCTATAAAGAATATATTTTAAACAGAATCGCCTCCATGAAATATCCCGTTGTAGTCAAACCCACTTACAGTTTAAGTTCTTACAGCATGGTAACTGCGGTTTCTTTCAAACAGGCTCTTGTCTGCCTCAACTCCGGTAAAACAAAGACAGACTGCCTTGTAGAAGAATATCTTGAAGGAGACCAGTTCGGCACAGAGATATATGGATGCCGCGGCAATTACAAAGTCATGCCGCCTTTTATTTTTTCTGTAGACAAATGGGGACTTACAAGCCCAAAACAGAGCATAAAAATGGGACCTGTTACAAGCAGTAAATACAAAATAGCCGAGCTTCAATCAGAGCTTACCCGTCTTGCAGAATCGTTAAACTTAAACGGCATAGCACAAGTTGACTTGATTTTCTGCAAAGGCAAGTGGCACATCATCGAGATAAATCCCCGCATGTCCGGCATGACAGAAACTTTTGCAAGTGCACTCGGCATTTCTTCAGCAGAGCTTCTGCTGAAATCATCGCTTGGGACACAAAACATAACAGGATTTGATAAAAACTTTGACCTCCCACAAAATCCGCAGACAGAAAACAGAGTCATCTGCAACTTCAAAATTCCATTGCAGGAAGACAGTGCACAGCTTGCACAAATAGCATCACGCCCGGAAATCGTATACACACATCAGCTTCACAATATCGCAGCAAAACAGCTTAGAGAACGAGGGTATACAGAAATTATCATCAAGGCAAAAAACAGCACAGAAATCATACAGAAAATCGAAACGCTGGAAAAAGATTTTCCAGGAACAGTAGACAGCACTTTTTTGGAAAATGCAAAAATCATGGCATCAAAGATTTCGGATCAGTAAGCTGTTAAATTCAGCATTTTAAATCAGATAAGCTTTTCAAGCACGTCTACAATAGACATATCAAGAATGCCTTCTCTTTTGCGAAGTTCGCGAATTGCAGCATGTTTTTCAAGCCTCCGCTGATAGCGGCGTTTTGTCACCAGCGTTACGTAATCTTCAGCCACATGAATAATACGAGCTATAAGAGGTATGTTATTTCCACGGACACCTTCCGGGTATCCTGAGCCGTCGTAATTTTCATGATGATACATACTTGCAGAAATAAACTCAGCCAAATACTTTTCGGGAATAAATGACAGACACGATTGATATCGTTCGACATGAGTCTTGAGAATCTTTTGTTCACGAGGAGAACATATATCCATAAAAAATAAATTCTCCGGCAAGTCCAGATAGCCGGCATCAAATACCATACCTATACAAAAATACAAAGCTGCAATTCTGTCATCAAGATGCATGGCATTTGCTATACGATAAACCAAAAGACTTACATAACGCGAATAATGATATCTGTCAGTATGTGAATCTATTTTTTCCCCGAGTTCCTCGCAGCAAACTGCAAGTTCCCTCATTTCCTGCTTTTCTTTCTGTGCCTTATCAGACTGCGGATCTGTTTTCTTTGAATTATCGTGACTTTTCGTATCAAAATCAGACGAGCTGCCGGCAGTATTCGACATGGCTTTTCTGAACAAATGACTTTGCTTTCTGTCATTTTGATATGCAAAAAAAACGCCAAAAATTTTTATTACAATAAAAACAAACAAGAAAACTGAAATCACAGATGCAATAAGAGAAAGTGAATCTATATTTTTCTGTCTGTAACGGTACTGTTCCGTAAAGTATGCAACCATTTCTTTAAAAGTAGAAATCAGTTCCAGTTTAAATTCTTCGTCCATATCAAAAAAACAAATCAATTTCAGGCACTCAAAACATCTTTCATCTTTTACAAAAATATAACTTCTGTTCTGACAGTTTCAAAGTGCCGTTTATTAAACTGTCAGAAGTCTACCAGAATAAACAATTCCAGTAAACTAACATCAACTCTAAAATCACAGTTTTTATAAATAAACAAATGCAATTTATCTGCAAAAATGATTTTTCATATATCAGATTATACAAATAAGCATAAAAAAAGGGACATTTCAAAAAAAGAAATGCCCCTTTTCCTCATGCTATAATTTAATTAGCCTTCTGTTAGAATCTATCAGAATAATTATCTCAAGAGAGAGAGAACGTTCTGTGATCCCTGGTTTGCCTGAGCAAGCATAGCTGTTCCAGCCTGAGTAAGAATCTGATCCTTTGTGAACTCAACCATCTGAGCTGCCATGTTTGTATCACGGATGCGAGACTCAGAAGCCTGAGTATTCTCAGCTGCAACATCAAGTCCCTGAACTGTCATTTCGAGGCGGTTCTGGTATGCACCGAGGTCAGCGCGCTGCTTGTTGATCTTCTTAAGAGCCTCATCAAGAGTACCGATTGCGCGGTTTGCATCATCAGGAGTTGCAAGAGTCATGATCTCTTCTGTGCCAGGATTGCGCATACCGAGTGCAGAAGCTGTCATTGTACCAACGTAAACCTGTGTGCGCTGATCCATGTTAGCACCAATGTGGAGCCACATAGAAGCTGTAGGTACGTTCTCACCTGTTGGGCGAGCATAGCGGCCTGTGAGCATGTTCAAACCGTTGAACTGTGCACAAGATGCAATGCGGTCTACTTCAGCTACGAGTGAGCTTACTTCAACCTGGATCATTGTACGATCCTCGTCTGTATAAATACCGTTGCTTGACTGAACAGCAAGCTCGCGGATTCTCTGAACGATATCCTCAGTCTCCTGGAGGTATCCTTCTGTTGTCTGAATGAAACTGATACCATCAGATGCGTTTCTTGAAGCTCTGTTCAATCCACGAATCTGTGCACGCATTTTTTCTGAAACTGCGAGTCCTGAAGCATCATCACCTGCACGGTTAATCTTCATACCAGAAGAAAGCTTCTCAAGATTCTTCTGCTGAGCTGTTTCAGTTACACCTGTTGAACGCTGAGCGAACATTGCGCTCATGTTGTGATTGATAACCATAGTTTTATCTCCTCAATAAAAAAATTACGTAGTTTGGTAAGATTTTTCCCACTTCCCACACCGGCATTATTGCCTTACAAATTTATTTTCGGAGTTCAAAAAATCACCTTTAATGAATTCATAATTAAATTTACTTTTTTAATGAAATTTCAAACTCGGCGTAGAATTTTCTTTGAAATCCAAAGAAAATTCTACAAGCTGAACAAAATTATCATGTATCTTAGAAAAAATAAACAATTAAACACTTTATTTTTTCAAAAAATCACTTTTTTTGAATTTTAATGCCTTCAAATTCAAGAAGCTTTATTTTCATATCTATGCCCCAGCCATATCCTGTCAAACTGCCGTCACTTCCAATTACCCTGTGGCATGGCACGATAATGGAAACTGGATTTTTGCCGACTGCTCCACCAACAGCCTGCGGAGACATCCTGTTCAAGCCACGGTGTTTTGCAACAGCTTTGGCAATTTCGCCGTAAGTAACAGTTTCACCATATGGAATGCTGCAAAGAATCTGCCAGACTTCATTTTGAAACTCTGACCCGGAAAACTTAAGTGGAACATCTATATCTGGCACACAGCCAGAAAAATACATATCAAGCCAGTACCGGGCTTTCTCTAGAGCCGTATTTTTTTCAAAAACAATATCCTTTCTGTTAAAAATATCAAGATTTTTTATCCCTTCAAACCACAATCCGCAAAGACATTCTTTTTCCGATGTAATGTCAGATTCAGAAGCAAGAAGTATTTTTCCGAAAGGTGAAACATAATTTTCCAGATACAGCATCTTTATTCCTAAAGCCAAACATAAAACTTATAACAGCATGTGAAAAAAATGATGAAAACTGCCTGATGAAATTTTGTTCTATAAGAAAAAAGAAAAAAAATCTTCTATAATAATATGAACGACATATAAAAATACAAAACTTACACAGTTTTCATTTGACGCCTTTACTGCACTCTGTACAGCCTGTAACAATGACGTGTTTTTTGCCGTCTGCATAATTAAACAGTCTGGCGATAAGATGACCATTTTCCAGCGGCACCTTTTTGTGACATACAGGACATTCTCTTTTGATACCAGACTCAGGCACTGGATAACAATGCGGACATCCGTTTATCGTACACAACTGATCAGGAACATTCATCGGACGGTAAACACGAGTTACCAGATCTTCGCCCGGCAGAAGCGGACTATTGCACAAAGGACAATTTACAAGCAAACCTTTCTGTTTAGCTTTCTCTCTGGCATTTTGAGCTTTTTTCAGGTTAGAAACCTTTCCTTTTCCGGACTGCCAGTTTATATACCAGTTGAGTAAAATTACAACCAGAATCGCAATTCCAAAAAGAATAATGTATTCCATAGCACAAGAGTATACTCTCTTGCATGCAAAAAAGTCAAACCTCGCTATTTCCGACGAACTTGTAGCAAAAAGCCGCAGATAAAAAAAAGACACACTTCAAAAAGTGTGCCTTTTTTCCATATCTGCAAGTCCAGCTTTTATTATTGCGTACAGATTACAGGAAATCTTTACTTACTTGTCCTCAAAAAGAATTTCAAGTTTGTCAGCGTATTTACTTACAACTTTGTAATCCTTTTCATTGATTTTTCCACGAAGATCGGCGATAGGATCTCCATAAGCAGAAGTTTCTGGAATATCGGCAAATTCTTTATCAAGCATGGCAACAACAGCACCAATAACAATAGCTTCTACTTTCTTAAAACGGTTAGGACCAGAAATGCCTGCCTTCTTTAAAACAGAATCAGCCTTTGCAATAGAAGCAGCATCACCTATAATAGTTCCATCCTCTGCAGTTTCTATACCAAGCTCTTCAAATTTTTTATCGATTTCATTGAAATTCTTGATAAATCCTTCAACATCACTGTTTTTAAGTTCAACAGATGCAGCCTGTGCAAAAGCAGCTGTACACATACAAACCAAAGCAAATAATGCTGCAAAAATTCTCTTCTTCATCTTAACCTCCAGATCCGGCAAAAAATCACACGGATCCTCCTTGTTTTTTCCAAGTCAAACTTGGATTTTTTTTGTAAAAGCTCATAAAGTAACTCATAATAACTGAGATTTTCAGAAAGCATGTCTTTTACTATCTGAAGTATGAATCTTTTACTTTCTTATTGCAAGTCTTTCATTTTTTCTAAAAACAAATTTTCCTGCTATAATAAAAAAAAGCATGCATTGAAAAGGTTTCACAAAAAATGCAGCTTCTCACACATCCAGACAAAGACTGACTTTCTACTTAGACGTTTTTCTTATGAAATCAGATCAGAAATTAAAAGAACTATTAGGTTGAAAGTCGAGTTTTAAGATTCATAGTCATTCTTGTTCGGATAAAGCTATAAAAACAATCTGACATCCCGAATTTAGTTCGGAATCTATTAATATGAGAGATGCTAAAACTAAATTCAATTTGCTGTCTTCTGTTG
>JAZQQW010000066.1:0-32725 GCA_045629255.1 Treponema sp. | reverse complement strand
TATTATGTACAAGTACCGCTTCTTTACTTACATAATAAGTATGAAAACCATCTACTTCAAAGTTGTAGACTTTTACAGATTCTTCAAGATTCTGTATTTGTATATTGGTAATACTAATTGTATCACCATTCTTTGTACAGACTTTATCACCAATAGTAAGTCTGCCGGCAGGAATCCAGCCGTTTTCTTTTACCCAGAACGGATGTTCTGTTGTTGTAACTATTTCTGAAGATTCTGTCTGAACTATTACAAGTGTATCAACTTCATGTACAAAAGTCCTTACAACTTCTTTTAAGGCTTTTTCACCGGTCTGCTCATTCCATGCAAAGACTTTATCACCGGCTTTTATTGTTTCAATCGGAACTAAACCATTTTCTGAACTGACTGGAGTACCGGCTATAAAACAGCCGCATTCTGATGCACCGGTCGCTTTACTAATCAGTATAGTAACAACGATTTTCTCTGCAATTTCACCAACAATATAGGCATACTCTTCTGGAGTTATTTCAGAATAGTATTGTTTTGTGTAATCTATCGGGCTATTAAGAAAAGCCTTTATCTCTGCTTTTATTTCAGGGAAGTTTTCAATAATGTTATTAAATGTTTCGAAACTTTCCTTTGCGTTATATATCGCCTGAATTCCAGGTACTAAAGGAAGTAGGAAAGATTTAACATCTGAAATAACACCGGCAGCTACACCTTTTCCAAAAGCTGATAATATACTTTCAGCGGACCTTCCATCCGGATCCGTGTACCTTACCGGGTTGTTGCCGGCGTAGTGATAGAACATCGGCTGAAGCCGAATGTTTTCATTGGCGTTTGCCGGCTTAAGTTATCATATTTCTCCTCAAAACTTCTCAGATTCTATCACAAAATTCAGATTTCTTTATTTTACTTTCCAGCCGGTAATTCCTTTTCCTTCACTTGAAAATGCGATGCCCACTTTAATCATGTTTTTTCCGCTTACTGCAAAACGGTCTGCATATCCTTTGTCGTCTATCTGGAAAAGTGCTTCTTCCAAAACTTCTTCTGTTTCACGGCCTTTATCCATCTTGAGTTCAAATATGTAAACGCTATCATCGGTGGTTAAAATTACGTCACTTCTTCCGTTTATGGACTGAAGTTCAGAAACTACATTGAAGCCTGTAAGACGGAATATAATGTGAGTAATGCTTTCATAGTAATTTTCGCACATGTCTTTTTTAACGACTGTCGGTAAATCAGCAATCGAAGCCTGAATTATCTTTAAGGCTTTGTCTATATCATGAACTTTAAGGGCGTCCGTAATGTTGTCAACCGCAAAGCCCATGTCATCTTCCGGAAACTTTGCAAATTTCTTTACAAGGATTTTTAAAAAGCCTTCTTCAACTTCCTTGTTTGGAAAGCCCAGAATATAGCGCCTTGGTGATTTTTCGAAGCTTTTTATCGTAAGGTATCCGCTCTGGTATACAACCGGGAGCATGTTTTTTGTTTCAGGGTCGTAGTTTTTAAAATCATCTTCACTTACCCTGCGGCCGCCAATCAGGTTTGCAAGGAAGAGCGGCTGGTGCTGGAGAGTCTTTACAAGAACTGTCGGTGTTGCCGTTTCAAACCAGTAAGAACCGAAATCTTTTGACTTAAAACACTTTAAAAGACAGAACGGATTATAGACACCTTCCGCATTATGTGTAAAATGATAGCCGTCATAGCGTTCTGCAAGAAGTTTTTTTGTTTCTTCAAAAGACATTTCTTCTGATTCTGCAAGAGTCTTTATATCTTCCGTAAAATATTCATCAAGTTCAGTTTCTGAAATGCCGCAGATTGATGAATAATTTATATCAAGCGAAATGTCATCAAGCTGGTTGAGGCCGGAGAAAATGTTCACGTGGCTGATTTTTGTAATTCCCGTGATGAAAATGAATTTCAGATACTGGTCAGAGTCTTTTAACGTTCCGTAGAAATTCCTTAAAATCTGCCGGTGCTTTTCTTCATTTTCTGTATAAAGCGCATCGAGAATCGGCTTGTCGTATTCGTCTACCAGAACGACAACCTGTTTTCCTGTTGCCTTAAACATTTTTTCAATGAGAACCTGAAACCTGACTGCAAAATTTAATCTTTCAGAATGATTTTCATTCAGATTAAATTCACTTTCTTTTTCCCAGAGAATCAAGTCTATTATTGTTTCAAGGCTGCCTGACATTTCATAGGAACTTCTGCCAAAGCTTATATTGATAACAGGGTACTTTATCCATTCAGTTTCAAGCTCTGCAATTTTTAACCCTTCAAAAAGTTCCTTTCTGCCTTCAAAATAATATCTCATCGTGGAAAGTAAAAGGCTTTTGCCGAACCGGCGCGGACGGCTTAAAAAATAAGGCTTTCCGCCGCAGTGTGAAAGATTATATATGTATTCGGTTTTATCGACATAAATGCATTCTCTTGTCCTGATGTCTGCAAAGTCCTGACAGCCGATAGGATATTTTCTTAATGTCATGGTTTCCTCGTAGTTTTATTATAGCAGAAATCATTTACCGGTGCCATTGTCTTCAATGAAAATGTAATTTAATAGAAAAATATCATTCATTTATATCGTGAATTGTAATATTTTCCTTAAAAATGTTATACAGCTGGCTTTATAAAACCTTTTCCATTAGTAGAAAAAAAACTTTTCCATCAGTAGACAAGAACCTTTTCCAGCAGTAGAAAAGAATATTTTCTTACAGCAAAAACAAATGAACTTACACACAAAAATCTGTGTTTATACGTGACTTTTTTATTTTCAGGCTGAATGCCGGTCATTCGGGACTTGATAGCCTTCGGCGGCTTTCAGCACGGAATCTCTATTACATGCAATTTATCATCCGTAAGAAAAACAATTTTCATTATTATGAGATCCTGAAACGAGTTCAGGTCGCAGCCGATGGAGAAAAAAAATTACATGAACTGTATTCTCCAAACTTTTCTCTGAACTTTTTTTATCCGGGGTTTTTGTTTTGTGGCTGTATACTTAAGAGGGGTGTCTTTTTTTTTGAAGCCGCGCTTGCAATACCTGTGTATTGTATATAACATTTGTTGAACTGTGTTTTCAATTGCTGCTTCAAAACTTTGAAAAATCTATAACAAAAGGCTATCTGAAAAAATCAAACAGCCTTTTATATTTTCTGGAATAGAGGTTTATGTAAAATATGTTTTATCTTTTCATCAGATCACCGAGTCCGAGGCTTTCAAGCTCGTTTGCAGTGATTACAAATGTTGTTGCGTTTGCACCTGGAGCACCTTTTGCAGCCTGAATCTTGATAGCTTCGGCCTGAGCCTGAGCTATGATTCTGCTGTTTTCTACTTCCTGTTCCTTCAGTTTAACTTCTGCAGCTGCTTTCTGTGCTATCAGAGAGTTTGCTTTAATCTGAGCAACACTTGCTTCTGCACGTGCTTTTTCCTCATCGACAAGCTTCTGTTTCTGAACAACCTTGAGCTCTTCTTCCTTTGCTCTCTGGTCAGCTTTTGCTGCGACTTCTCTTGAAATAGCATTTTCGATAGTCTGGTCGTCCCAGTAAATACCATCATAAGCTGACAGCTGCTCGATTGTAATGCCTTTCTGAGCAAAGTAAGTTTTTGCTTCTTCTACAGTCTGTGCGATAATCGGGTCTTTGTTTTCTGAGACCTCTGAATATGACAGAGAGTGGAATCTTTCGTTCATCTTTCCGATGATCCACTTGTTGACGTCTGAGTTTATAACATCCTGCAGGGAACGTTCCGGAGAATAGTTGTACAGATATTTTGCACAGTCCTCAGATTTGATGCGGATTGTGTATGCCATTGGAATTCTGAAACCTGAGTTTTCCTTTGTCTCGAGTTTGACAGCTTCTGTTGAGTCATAATCCCATGTTCCGGAAATCGGAGTGCGGGAAACTGTGATGACTTTGACTGTATCTGTGTAGTATCCGTTGCGTACAAATCTTCCTGTCTGAATCCATTTGTGCGGAATCTGAATTTTTTTCTGGCTGACCTGGTTCTGCTCATAGAAAGCTTCACTGTCTATCTTGACCTGATCTGATGTCTGTGTACCTTCATCAGGAAAGAGAGGAATAAGGAATGCAGTTTCATTGCTTTCAATATCTTTGAAACTTGGCTTGTCATAAGGTCTTACGCAAGATATCATAACTGTTGAAAAGGCTGCTGCCATTATAATGCCGGCAAATTTACTCATCATTTTCATCTTCATTTCTCCTGTCTGATTTGATGTAAATAATTTTTCCTGCCTCAAAGATGATGAATGCTGCTTCAAGACCGAGTAAAACAGTGATAATTCTGTTTGCTACAGTTCTGACATTGTATGCAGCCTGCATTTCTGAATAATTGGCAGAATCTTTTGCCTGCTCCAGAACCATTCTGGTCAGGTACGAATCTGCTTGGGCAGAAACGTAAACTTTACCGGTTACGGTCAAACAAAAAAGCATAATCGCAATGATGATCTTTTTCATTTTTTCTGGTTCCTCCTGAAGTATCAGATTCTCTTCAAAAAACAAAAGGTTTCTCGATAACTGTTAATCTAAAGAAGTGAAAAAGTATTGTCAAGTATAATTTTTTTTGATATGTGTGTTTACGAAGAAACACATCACAAGCCGAAGTTTTCGGGAACCTGAAATAAATACGAGATGACAGATTGTTTTTATAGTCTTATTAGTGCAAGAAAGACTATGAATTTTATAACTCGATATTCAGGCTTTATAAAATATATTCTGCATAATAGAAGAAAAAGGCGTTTTTGTTGAATATATATTTTGTGCACTTATTTTATCTCGACAATACGTCTTTTATGAATTAAAATAAAATATATGAAAAATAATAAATCGTTAGGTACACGAATCAAGCGTTTTATAAAGAAAAATCTAAAAAGATTAAAGTTTGCACTTAAAAATCCGTTTACCTATCTGCTTTTGTTTGTTGTTCTCTGTCTTGTTATAGCTACTGCTGTTGTCAAAGTGACAGAGCCGACTCATCCGGATAATGAGATTATTCAGGGATGGAAAGATGCGATATGGCATACGATTGTTGCTGTTGTAGCAGCGTATTATGACTTTTACATGAAGACAGTTCCCGGACGTCTGGCTTCACTTGCTTTGCTGCTTTTTGGCATGGCTTTGTGGACGGTAATAATGGGTGCTATCACTTCAAAAATAATGGACGTTCAAACAAAAAACAACAAGGGGTTAAAAAAACTTAGACGTATGAAAGGACATTTTTTAGTATGCGGCTGGAGACCCGGCTTTGATAAAATTCTAGATAGTGTTATGAAGTCAAATCCTGATATTACTTCGGATATGATTGTCATTGTCAATAATGCACCTTCTGAGCAGATTGAACAGCTTAGAACGGATATAAGATTCAAGGATGTTAAGTACGTTTCCGGTGATTTCTCTGATGCAACTGTTTTGCGTCGTGCTTTTGTTGACAGTGCCGAACGTGCACTCATCATATCAGATTATTCGTTCGAGCAGTCTGATATGGAAATTGACTCACGTACAGTTCTTGCTGTTTTGACAATGAAAAACATAAATTCCAAAGTTTACGTTGCAGCCGAGCTTTTGGATGACAAATTCAAGGAGCATCTCGATCTTGCTCACTGTGACGAAGTTATTCTCACAAAGGAATACGAACACAGTCTGCTTGCTACTGCTTCCAGCGGTATGGGATACAGCAATGTCATCAAATCTATGATAAGTGATGATTCTGATTCTGGTATTATTATTGAAGAAATTCCAAAACCGTACATTGATAAGCCGTATAAAGAACTGTTTGATTTTTACGAAGCAAAGAGTGAAAGCGAAGAAATTCTTGTCGGCGTTCTGCTTAATACAGGAAATTTCAACCAGCGCAAAAAAGAAGCAAAGGCTGCTGCTGTAGCTGCCGGTAAGTCTGCGGATTCTGTGTTGGACGAGGATGGTAACAGACCTGTTCTGACTCCTGATGATAGTTTCAAGATTCCAAAGTATGCAAAAGCAATTTTGGTTAAGACAAATGCTTGATGTATGAAATGAATTGACAGGTAGATATGGCAAAGAAAAGTAAAAAGCAGAGTTTTTTCCGTCGTTCGATAAAACTTGCAGTCAAGAACCCGATGACATACATCTATTTATTACTTCTGGTAATAATTTTTCTGGCTCTTGTTATCGTTTACAACACGGAAACAAAGACGGACAGTGGTATTCAGACAAAGTTCGATACATTCTGGTTTATGTGTGTTGCAGTATGTGCCGGATACTTTGAGTTCGTCTGTCAGTCTGTTCCAGGACGCGCGGCAGCGATTACACTGCTTATTCTTGGAACATTTGTATTCGGATATATTCGTGGTGAAGTCACTACAATATTTATTGATATGGCTGAGAAAAAAAATAAAGGTTTGGGAAAACTGAGAGATATGGAAGGACATTTTATACTTTGCGGCTGGAGACCTGGCTTTGACAAAATTTTGGATACAGTATTGAAATCAAATCCTGATATTACACCGGATATGATTGTTCTGGTAAACGAAGCACCAGAGCAGATTGAACTTTTGAAACAGGAAACCAGGTTCAAGGAAGTCAATTATATCGCAGGAGATTTTACAGACGAATCAACTCTAAAAAGAGCATTTATTCAAACTGCTGCCCGTGCTCTTATTATTTCCGACAAATCCAAGAAATACTCTGATCTCGAAATAGATTCCCGAACAGTTCTGGCCGTTCTTACAATGGAAAACATAAACCGTGGAATTTATGTTGTAGCCGAGCTTATGAGTGAAAAATTCGAAAAGCATCTCCGTATGGCTCATTGTGACGAGATTATTTTGACTCAGGACTACGAGTACAGTCTTCTTGCTACAGCTTCCAGTGGTGCCGGTTACAGTGGTGTAATCCGAGCATTTATCAGTGATGATGCAGATACTGGTATTCTCATAGGAAATATACCGTCTAATTTTATCGGTTCTGAGTATAAGACATTCAGGGATTATGCATGGACTCACAAGAAAGAAAAAGGTGTTCTTGTAGGTCTTCTTCTCAATTCCGGAAACTTTTATCAGAGAAAAAAGGAAGCTCTGCGCGAAGCTCAAAAGAATCCTGATATCAACAAGGTTATCGGCAATCTCCGCAAGGTCAAGATGCTCAAGAGTAATGAGCCTATTCTTGCACCTAAACTCGATTTTATTATCCCTAAGAATGCAAAGGCTGTTTATGTACGCGGAGACAGCAAAGTTGCACGTATGGAGGCTAAATAATGGAACCGGCACGGAATGACAATGAAGTTCTTGAAAAACTCGTAAATATGGCGCTTTTTGCTGATTTTAATATAAATGATGAGCGCGACAGAGAAATTCTGCGTATGGTATACCAGAATTGTACAATAAAGACATATAAAAAAGGTGAAATTATCATTAAAGAAGGTGAACTCGGATCTGAGTTTTATATGCTCAAATCTGGTTCTGTTCATATTTCCCGAGAGACACCTGCAGGAGACAGCATTGCTCTTGCTGACTTGAACGATAAAATGAATATCTTCTTTGGTGAAACAGCTTTGATAAGTGATGATACTCGTACTGCAACTGTTGCTGCCCTTACAGACTGCACTGTTATTGTTCTTACTGCAAATGTATTTCATTCTCTGTGCAAGAAAGAGCTGCTTTTGGGGTACCGTGTTCTGTCTGTTCTGGCAAGGAGAATGGCAGCTACAATTCGTGCTACAAACAAAGATAAAGCTACTTTGTACGAAGCTTTGTTTGACGAAATAAGCGGTGCTGAGTAGAAAAACAGGCTTCGCTGATTTACCTCTTCATCATGGAACTGTGCCGAAGTGGCTTGCTGATCGCATGATGGCACTTGGTACAGAAATCGTCGAAGCTCTTTTAATCGAATACGGCAAGAAAGAAGTTCTTCGCAGATTAAGTGATCCTCTTTGGTTTCAGAGTCTCGGTGCTGTTTTGGGCATGGACTGGCATTCGAGCGGCATTACTACGAGTGTGATGTATGCTTTGAAACGCGGCATAAACTCTCGTGCCAGAGAGTTCGGTCTGTGTATCTGTGGCGGCAGGGGAAAATATTCACGGCGTACACCAGATGAGCTTTTGTTTTTGAGTGAAAAAACAGGGCTTGATGGAAATTATCTGGTCAAAGCAAGTAAGCTGTGTGCGAAAGTCGACAACACTGCTGTTCAGGATGGATTTCAGCTGTATCAGCATAATTTTATTCTCTCAGATGAAGGAGACTGGGCTGTTGTTCAGCAGGGAATGAACGCTGCTTCAAAAACTGCCCGGCGTTATCACTGGTGTTCGGCAAATTTAAAGTCGTTTGTCGAAGAGCCGCATACCGGTGTGACAGGAGAAAACCGCGGTATTATTCTCAATCTGACGGACAGTACTGCTGACAAAACTCGAAACTCAATCCTTTCCATGTCTCAGGAATCGCCTGACCGCATGATTAAAGAAATTTCTCAGGTTGTAAAAAAAGACTGTCCGAAAATCGTACGTGTTAGTTCTCTTCAAAATTCTGCTGATGATATGCAGGGCGAACTTTTCGGAAGTATGACAGACAGCATCTCTGATGCTGCTGTAAATGCTGACAGTGACATATATATAGAAGAAAATAATCGCAGTGTTGTAATGCCGTTTCATCATGAAGTGCGTGCAGAAGATGTTGATTTGAAACGGCTCGGCGGAGTTTTGTGTGCATCTTATGAGAGTCAGCCGAAAGACTTTGAGTCCCTGCTGTTGACTCCCGGTCTCGGTCCTCGCACTTTGCAGTCGCTTGCGCTGGTAAGTGAAGTGATATATGGCACTCCGTCTCGTTTTAAGGATCCTGCAAGGTTCAGTTTTGCTCATGGCGGCAAAGACGGACATCCGTTTCCTGTGCCGACAAAAGTCTATGACGAGTCAATTCGGGTACTCGGACAGGCAATCGAAAAATCAAAACTCGGCTACAATGACAAAACTGATTGCCTTCGAAGACTGCACAAAACTGTATTAGATATAGAAGCAAATTGTCAGCCTGAAGCCGACTTTGATAAAACTATAGAGCACGATTTTATCAATTCTCAGAAGTGGGGCGGTCGTACTGTTTTTGACTGAAAGAAAATAAGTTTTGAAATGTTTTTTACGGTTTTTCAAAAGAACTTTGTGCATCTGAAAATTCAAAAGAATTTGCTGTAAATTCACGAATTTTGCGCTTTCTTGTATGTAAATTTGGTTGACTAATTTTTAATAAAAATTATATAATACTGTACCTCGTATACATTGCAGACAACTGCTCATTGTTTGCGGACGTTTGCGGCACGATGCACAAGCCGTGGATGTTAAGATTTATTTGAAGGTATATATAAATGAACGACACAATTTTTGCGAAAGACAATGAAGTTAAGCACGACTGGTATATCGTTGATGCTTCTGGCAAGACTCTCGGACGCGTTGCTGCTGCAGTAGCTGCAACTGTTCGTGGAAAGAACAAGCCTACTTACACACCAAACGTAGCTTGTGGTGACTATGTTGTAATTATCAACGCAGACAAGATTCAGGTTTCTGGTAACAAGGGCGAGGACATGATGTACCGCCATTACACAGGATTCGTTGGCGGCTTGCGCTCACAGTCATTCAATACACTCATTTCTAGAGCTCCAACAGAGCCTCTTAGAAGAACAATTGCTGGTATGCTTCCTCACAATCGTCTTGGTCGTCAGCTTATCGGTTTTGTAAAGATTTATGCTGGCAATGAGCATCCTCATGTTGCTCAGAATCCAAAGCCTCTTGAAGTGTAAGTTGAAAGGAGTTTACCGTGGTTAGAAATATAGCAATTGGTACAGGTAGAAGAAAGACAGCAACAGCTCGCGTTTTCCTTCGCGAGGGTTCTGGAAAGATTGTAATTAACGGAAAAGATGTAAAAGAGTATTTCCCATCTGAGACACAGGTTCGCCTTGTTCATCAGCCATTGCTCGTTACATCAAACGATAGCAAGTTCGACATCCTTATTAATGTTCAGGGTGGCGGATTGAACGGACAGGCAGCAGCTTGTTTGCACGGAATTTCACGTGCTCTTACACAGGTTGATCCAAACTGTCGTCCAGCACTCAAGGCTAACGGTTATCTTACACGTGATTCACGTATGGTTGAGCGTAAGAAGTTCGGTCAGCGCGGAGCTCGTAGAAGATTCCAGTTCAGCAAGCGTTAATCATATTTTTTTGTTTATGTGCGGAGTATTCCGCACAATCATGCTGTATGGTTATAACGGCTGTAAAGCAGACTTTGCACGGGGTGTATGAAATTACATCAAATGTGGAGTCTGCCTTTTTTTTGCGCGCAGAGTATTTGCAGTTAGTTGATGAACAGATGCTTTCTGTCGGGCATGAATTTAATGATGATGAAACTAATGATATCCTCAATGCTGCACTTGTGTATTCTATAGAAGTGATTGCAATGGGATATCTGGCTAGAGCTGAGCAATGCCGTTCAGGACTTTTTGCAAAACTTGTCAAAAAAGGACTTGATAGAAATTGTGCAAATATGGCACTTGATTATCTGGAGCAGATTGGCTATCTGGATGATTCGCGTTTTGCAGGGGCATGGCTTAGAAATCGTTCTATTGATCATGCTGAAGGCAGGTTTAAACTGTCGATGGAACTTGCTTCCCGTGGAATCAGGCGGGAGACTGCAGAACGATGCCTGAATGAGTTTTTTGAAGAGCACAATGAAATTGATCTTTGCCGCAAGGCATACAAAAAAATCAGTCTGCACAATAGAAATCAGGATAAAGTAATGTCATCATTGCAGAGACTTGGGTTTTCTTTAAAAGAAATTCGGGTTGCGATGAAAGATGGCTTTGACTGATAATGTAGATTTATGGTAGAATAGAAATAATATGAGTGATCAGAAATTTAAGAAGCCTGTAGTTTTTTCTGCAATGGAAGTTGCAAAAATCTGTGGCGTTGTTAATCAGACTGCTATTAACTGGATTCATAGCGAATATCTTAAAGCTTACAAAACTCCAGGAGGTCAGTACAGAGTTTATCCGGAAGATCTTGTTGCATTTATGCGCAAAAGTAAAATGCATATTCCTGTTGAGCTTTTGGACTGCTGTCATGGCGCTGTTGACCTTCCGAAGAAAACTATGCTTATTGTTGATGATGATAAAACATGGAATGATGTTATGAAAAAGTTCATCAACTCAAAAGACCCTGATATCGAAATTTCACAGGCATTTGATGGTTTTGAAGCTGGTTCCATGATAGTCGAAAACAAACCTCGTATTGTTGTTCTTGATTTGGATCTGCCTGGCATTGACGGTGTAAAAATCTGTAAGGCAATAAATACAGGTGATTTGTATGGAAAACCTCATGTAATTGTAATGACTGCTCTTGAGGATAATAACATTGAGCGTCAGTGTCGTGACATGGGAGTTGTTGATTTTTACAACAAGCCTGTTAATCTGCCTGAAATCTTTGAATCCCTTGAAGAACTCTTCCTGGAATACTAAAAGATACAAACAAAATATTTTAATCTTGATACCACTAAAAATAACTTTTTTAGTGGTATTTTTTTTCTCTTTTTTGTCCGTGCGGAATCCGCAGGATAATTCCGTGTAAAATGTGTTTTTTTATATTCTCAAAAATGCTCTGTACTGTAATCTGAGAAAAGCACAGTGTAATATAAAAAAAAACACCCTCCCATTTCAAAAGAGGGTGTAAAAAAATGTTTTAGCTAGTTTTTGTAATAATATGCAGGAAACTGGATGTTTGGTTCTATGACATCCATGACTGCTTTTGGAATTGCTGTGTTGTAATCTGCCTTTGCTCCGCCGATTTTATCAGCAACACCCATTATATAGTGATAGAGTGTCTCTTCTGGCTCGTATTTGTAATCGTATACATCGTAATACTTATTGTCGAATGCGCTTTCTGCAACTTTATCCAGCATTGTTTTCCAGTCACCGATTTCGTCGATGAGCTGATTTTCTTTTGCCTGCTTTGCAGTGTATATTCTTCCGTCTGCGAGACGCTTGACTTTTTCAATCGGAAGCTTTCTGCTCTCTGCTACGATTCCTGTAAACTGCTCATAGCATTCATCAGAAATAGCCTGCATGATAGCTCTCTGCTCGTCAGTGAACTTCTGTGTCATGCTGCCCATAGTCTTGTTTTTTCCTGAGTGAATAGTCTCTGCTTTGACACCGTATTTTTCCATCAGTCCGGTTATGTCGACGAACTGACCTGTTATGACGCCGATGCTTCCTGTAAGTGTGTTGCGGTTTGCCATTATGTAATCTGATGCACATGCGATGTAGTAGGCACCGCTTGCTGCCATAGATGCAAAGTATGCAAAAACTTTCTTTTTCTTGCCGTATTCCAGAAGTCTCAGATAAACTTCATCTGCTTCATAAACTGTTCCTCCTGGTGAGTCAATGAAAAGAATGATACCCATGTTGTTTGAATCTTTTTCGAGTTCGTCGATTGTTTCCAGAAGCCATTTCTGATTATAAGAATCATTTCCTTTTTCGATAGTGCCAGTTATATAGAGCTTTGCAAGATACTGTCCTTTTGGTGCTTTTTTGCTGCTGCTCTTGAAAATCTTGATGGCATTCGAACTTTTGTCATTTGCTGCAGAGCTTGTGCCTGCTGTAGATACAGAATTTGAGGAACCTGATGTAGAAATCATTCCTGCGATGGAAAGTATAACTGCAATAGCAATTATTGAGATTAAAATGATAAATCCTTTTTTATCTGTGTTTTTCATAATGAGCTGTCTCCTTCTTTGTTTGACGAATTTGTATTTGGTGGTCCAAGCTGTATGACATCAGATGCCTGTGATGTAGAGTTGTCTGTACTGTCTTCTGGAGTATTGCCTGAAAGAGTTTCTACGACCTGTGCCGCTTCTGATTCTGCTTTGCTGTGAGAAAAATTGGCTGTGTCAGTTGTCTGACTGAAACCAGTCTGTTTTGCCTCAGCGTTAAAAGGATCCCACTGCTCTGATTCGTCGGCTGCATCCGGATCAAAATCTGATTTTAATACGCGGCCTGTCTTGATTGCAAATTCTTTGAGGACAAGATAAGCATTTGTCTGTGTCATCCTATAGTAAGGCATGAAATATAGCTGTATTGCATCTGAGCAAAGTGTAGCAATCAGCATTTTTCCTGGAACATTGAAGTTCAGTTTGAAAGCCAAAATATATGGAATAACTGCAAGAATCCAATAACCTATAAAACTTAAATCAAGTATAAAAAGATCGCCTTTGTATCCGCGTGTGATTTCTTTACTGAGCCGCAGAGCTTTTCTGACGCCGATTTTTGGATTGTCTGCCAGAATGAAAAACATTCTTGAATAAGCGTACAATTTTACAAACATAGGTATGTAAAAAAGAAAAGCCCACAGGCACAGCCACAAAGCTTCCCATACTATGCCTAATATGCCAAGTATAAAATGATTGAATCCTTCAAGAAAGACAGAGAAATTAAGTTCCTCTTTTGTCCTTGCCATTTTGATGTAAAAAGAACTTTTTGCAAAATTAAAAATTCCATAAATTGCATAGATTACGAAATAATACAATGTAAGAAATTTTAAACTGTACATGGAGTCCATCTTTGTTGCAACGGAATATGAATGCTTTCCGACTGTGTACTCAAAGCCGGAAGAAATACCGCTGTTTGCAAGCAGGAATGGCAGCGAAATTATCAGCATTATGCCGAGGTAAAGAGCCTCTGCAAGAACAGGTGTTTTCCATCTGTTGTTAAGCTGTTTTTTTGCGATTTTTTTGTAAGTCGCGCTGTTAAACATTTTTATTTTCCTCCAGAAAATAAATTTGAAACTGGATTGTGCCGGTTTCCGAAGAATTTATGGGCATCTTTTTAACTGTTTTTTTTGATACTCATGAATAGTAATTATACTGATTAAAATAACTTTATTAAAGTTCTTTGACAATTTTTTCACGATTGTGCAGAAGTTTCTCTTAGAAGCTCACTGTAATATCTCGGTTCAATGTCAGTTTTTGGAATTTTGCATTTGTCCAGAAGCTTTAAAAGCTCTCCATGAAGCATCTGTGTAGTATTGCCGTCGCTTACAGGCGAGAGAATTTCTATTTCGATAAAATCTCCCAGCGGTGGTACATTACAGATTTCAAGCATGGCAATGATGTTCTGTCCCATAATCTGTATGCCGCAGAGTTCTGTTGACCAGTCCTCGACGTCTTTGTATTTTTTGAGCTGAATGCTGTATCCTGTATCTGTCAGAAAACTTTTGAGAGCTGCAGGATCTGATATTGTGCACTCTTTTTCATCATTTACTTCTATGCTGATATTGTCTGCGCCGCATTTGATTTCTTTGCGTTTGTATGTTACAAGATAATCTGAGCCGCTTGTATTGCCGTCCTCCGAAATGAAAGTTTCGTGACGTATTCTGATTTTGTGACTGTCTTTTTCGGACTTGCCGTAGTATTCGTCTTCTCTGATTATGCGCTGCTCGCGGTGCGCAAAAGTTTTCAGATTCTGTACGAGTGCATTTCTGTCGTAAACGTGAGCTTTTAGTTCTATTTCTGTCATTTTTTATCCTGTAGTTTGCTGCACGTAAAAATCTGTTTTTAATGCTGCATAGTTTTGTTTTATCTGTTTTCCAGAAACTTTTTTGTACAAGTTTTCATGCGAATACACTTCGCATGAAGCTATTTTATCACATCATGCTTCTGCTGTCATTTGAATTAAATGCCATTAAAGATATGTTTTTCTATCTGCAATATTTTACCAATATATGTGATTTCAATACTTGACGAAAAGTGAGTTTTTGTATAATATATTTTACATCGCATGACTAGTAATTGCGCGACTAGCTCAGTTGGTTAGAGCGCAAGCATGACACGCTTGAGGTCTCTGGTTCGATTCCAGAGCCGCGCAAATACTAGTCATGCTTTTTTTATATCCAAGATAGAGTTTTCTAATGAGAGTTCTTGTAGCATTTTTTGCCTGCTGCCTATTGGTTGGATGTATTGCTTGTACTAGAATTAAATTAACATCATCCAATAATTCATCTGAAGATGCAGGTATTACCTATACAGAAATTGAGCTGGGAAAAACATATACCGATATCTCTGTAACTGTCAGTTTCCTTACACATCGTATTGATATGCTTGCGCCGGATTATGAGCGTAAATCATGGGATGAATATCTGGCAGAGTTTAACGCTCTTTATCCAAAGATTGTAATTAAAACAGAAGGTCTTACTGATTATTCTGCAAACTGTTTCAGCAGAATTTTTGAAAGCGATATTATGATGATGCCTTCTGTAGATAAAAGTCTTTACAGTAAGTATTTTGTTCCATTCGGAACTTTAGACGAGATGAAATCTCTTGTACGTTATTGTGATGGTTTTGCTTATGATGGTGTCGTATATGGACTTGCGTCTGCCGGCTGTCTGCATGGAATGATTTACAACAAGAGAGTGTTTGAGCGTTCCGGTGTGAAAGAGCTTCCGAAAACTCCGGAAGAATATCTTGAAGTTCTGAGGCTTATCAAAAAAAATACAGATGCAGTTCCGCTTTATATAAATTATGCAGCTTCATGGCCTTTGGGGGCATGGGATGAGTATATTGCTAACTCTGTCGGTGACAGTTCATATATGTATTCTATACTGCCGCATCAGAAAAATCCGCTGACAGAAACAATTCCAGATGCCGGTCTTTATAATATCTACAAAATTCTCTACGATGCAGTGTCTGAAGGCCTTGTTGAAGATTATATGCGGTCTGACTGGGAAGCAAGCAAAGGCATGCTTAATCGCGGAGAAATAGGTACAATGGCACTTGGTTCATGGGCTATAGTTCAGATGCAGGGGCGTGAAGTTCATCCTGACGATGTCGGTTATATGCCGTTCCCGATTACAGTATATGGCAAGCAGTATTCTTCTACTGGTCCAGATCATGCTTTTGCGATTAATAAAGATATTTCTGCTGACAAGAAAAAGGCAGCGATGATTTTTATCAAGTGGATGATTGAAAAATCAGATTTTGCGTATAATGAGGGTGAAATTCCTTCTTTTATTCCAGATACGCATTATGCGCCGATATATCAGACTTTTGATTTTGCAAATATAATTCCAGAAAATGTTATTATTCAGGGACTGGAATATGAGAAAAACATGCTTGATCTGGATTCTGGACTGAGGTTTGCCTGTAACGGAGGTCTGAAAATTCAGAATCTGGTAGATCATGCTCACAGGCATGATAAAACTTTTGATGAAATAATGGATGACTGGAACAAAGTTTGGTCTGCGGCTCAGGAAGATCACCATTTTTATACGTGGGAATAGATGAATCGATAGAGCAAAAAACTGCCTGAAATAACGGCAGTTTTTTTATTGTCTTTTTTTTGTACTGGCAAAACATGTTTTTTTGATTTGATGTATGAAAACAAGTTTGCCATTTAAGCTTTTAGCGCATCAGTTTTGCAAGATAAGCATTTCCTGAATCTGTCATTATCATGTTGATAGCGTATGCATCATAACTGCCAAGATTTGTGAACTTATTTAGGCATGAATCTTCGTTTTGACCGTTTCCTTCTACGATAGTCAGTTCAATGTTTAAAAGTGGCGCATAGTATAGCAAAGCCGGTATGTACGAAGCTGTAAGAAAATAGTTTTCAGAGTTGAAGATAGTCAAAAGAACTTTTTTTGCAGGAACTGATGATGGAAGCTGCTTGATATTTTTATCGTGCATGTCGTTTGCATAATAGCTGCAGTTACTTTTGTTTACCCCAGTATTTTTTGCAAGAAGTGCCTTTTTTGACTCGCTGTATTCAAAATTTGCAGAAATCTGATTGCCGTTTGAGTCCGGTTCAGAAAATCCTTTTGTACATATATTTGAATCTGTCTGTCCGTCAAGCAGATTACGGATGAGCTGCAGTGTTGCTGCAGCCTGAGCGTCTGCGTTCTGTGATACAGTTCCTGTCAGTCTGCCTTCTTGGATTGCTTTGACTGCGTCAGCATTTGCGTCATAGCCAAAAATCGGCACATCGGCAGGGTAGTTTGGAGCTCTCAGGCAGCCCATTGCCATACCGTCATTGTTTGATATTACGAGGTCTATTTGGCTGCCGTATCTGTCGACCCATTCCGACATAGATTCCTTTGCTGTTTCGTCGCTCCATGTTGAACCGTTTGCAGCTTTCATTTCTTTGCCTTCCAGTTCAACAATGAAATATTCTTTGCCGGATATTATGATTGAACCTGCTTTCGTGTCGGCAGGACTTGTAGAACCGTTCCATGTGCCGAGTGATTTGCGGACTCCTTTTGTACGGGATTTTGAATCATTGTGTCCGATATCGCCTATGCACAAAACATATCCTATGATACCATCACCGTTGCGGTCAATTTTTGAAGGATCTGATAATTTGAGGAAATTTTTGATAAGTTCGCCCTGAACAGAACCGCCTTCTGTTGAATCTGTACCGACATAATACACATTCGGTGAAAAATTCATAGTATTCATATCAACTGCGCCTGATATCGGATCAGAAGGCTGTCTGTTGAAGAAAATAACAGGTTTGTCTTTGTTCTGCAATTCTACGGCATTTTCCTGTTTAGTACATCCTGTAAAGACTGATAGCGCAAAAAGAACAGAAACAGTTGCAAAAACTGTATTCTTTGTGAGATGATTCTTTCCTGCTGAAAAAGATGCAAACTTACTGTCTGTCATTACAGAATCCTTAAAAATTTACTTTTATAACTTTAGGTATCTCTGAAAAGTGAAATTTCAGGAACATATTCAATTTTAATTCGAAAAGCTTTGTATGTCAAATCGGTTGACTTTTTAGTATGGAACCTTTTTTTTGCTGGTGACGTATTTTATAGTAGAATCTTTTTGCAAGCTAATTTATGTCTCTCAGTTGACAATAATTTGACATTTTGACATACTTTGTCATAAAGAGGTGTATATGGCAAAAAAATACGCATTTTTGTTTCCGGGTCAGGGAGCTCAGACTCCGGGAATGGTAAAGGATGTGGCGGAAGAATGTCCGTCAGCCCGTAAAGTAATAGACGATGTTTCTTCTATTATAGGTGTCGATATGACAAAGCTTCTTTGGGAAGCTGACGCAGCTGAACTCAGCAGAAGTGATAATAGCCAGATTGCTATTACAGCAGCATCTCTTGCAATTATGGCAGCTCTTAAAGATAAGGGCATTGAGCCTTCTGCTGCGATGGGATTCAGCTTGGGAGAGTTCCCTGCACTTTATGCAGCCGGAGTTCTTTCTTTTGAAGATGTAATAAAAGTTGTCCGTGAGCGTGGACTTATCATGCAGGCAGTCTGTGAAGAAATTGCTGCTGAAAATGAAGGTCATGCACCTGGAATGAGTGCAATTATCGGACTTGCACCTGCGCAGGTAAAAGAAATTGCATCTGGTATAAAAGATGTTTATGCTGCAAATATGAACTCTGTCAAACAGACTGTAATAAGCGGTACATTTGATGCACTTACACAGGCAGAAGCAAAGGCAACAGAGATGGGTGCACGCCGTGCAATTCGTCTCAAGGTTGCAGGACCTTTCCATTGTCCTCTTATGCAGAAGGCTGCTGACAATTTTGAAAGAGCAATTGCTGATATTAAATTTGCAGATCCAAAGATTCCTCTTTTCAGCAATGTTTCCGGTAAGCAGGTAACTAGCGGCTCAGAAGTAAAAAGTTCTGCCGTTTTGCACCTGACGCACTCTGTTTTGTGGACAGATGAAGAAGCTGTTCTTGCAGACATTATCAAAAACGACAGCGGAAACGAGTGGCAGATTCTGGAACCAGGTCCTGGCAAAGTTCTTTCTGGCCTGTGGGGTCAGACAGAGTTCGGCGCAAATCTTGCAGCTGTTCCTGTCAACACAATGGAAAGCATCAAGGCTTTGTAATAAAGTTTATTTTGTAAAGAGTGTGCAATGACTGTGTTGCACGCACTTTATGATGTCATATTTCAAAGAAGTTTTGTAAGCTTCAATTTTTTTGATGAATTTTTAGGGTTGGATTATGGATTTACTGAAAAATAAAAAAGCACTTGTTACAGGTTCTTCTCGTGGAATCGGGCGCAAGATAGCAGAGACTTTGCTTTGTGAAGGCGCAGAAGTCTGGGGTATGTGCACAAAAGAGTCTGCCGGCAAAGCTGAGATTGAGGCTCTGGCTTCTGAACATGGTACAAAATTTCATGAGTTTTATGCAGATGCCGGCAATGCAGAAGTTTTGACAGAGGCTGTAAAAAACGCACTGAAAGAGTCCGGTGGATTTGATATTCTTGTAAATAATGCCGGAATTACACGCGATACATTGAGTTTCCGCATGAAGAAAGAAGACTGGGATACAGTCATCGCTGTAAATCTTACAGCTGCTTTCCTTGTATGTCAGATTGTAAGTTTTGACATGATTCACAGAAAGGCAGGCTCAATTATCAATATGTCATCTATCGTCGGTATTCATGGCGGCGCAGGTCAGGTAAACTACTCTGCCAGCAAAGGCGGACTTATTGCATATACAAAAAGTCTTGCAAAAGAAGTTGGAAGCCGTGGCGTCCGTGCAAACTGTATTGCTCCTGGTTTTATCGAAACTGATATGACACAGGCTGTCAAAGAAGATATACGCAAGGCATGGGTTGACAATATTCCTCTCAAAAGAGCAGGTCAGGTTGAAGATGTTGCCAATGCGGTACTTTTCCTTGCAAGCGATATGAGTACATATATTACAGGTCAGGTCATCGGCGTTGACGGTGGCATGGGCTGTTAAAAAGACATTGCTAAAAAAACTTTTTAGAAATATAGCAACTTTGTTGCACGCGAGTTTTATGCTTTGAAAATGCAAGGCTTAAAACATCGCTTTTCCGAAGCTGGTTTTGAAAAATTGCAATTTCTGAAGCCGGCTCAGATTACTGTTTTATTAAGGAAGATAATATGAGAAGAGTTGTTGTTACTGGACTGGGATGTGTATCCCCAATCGGAAACTCAGTTGAAGAAACATGGGCTTCTATCAAAGCCGGCAAAAGCGGCATTGCCAATATCACACATTATGATTCAACACCTTTCAAGGTAAAGTATGCTGCAGAAGTCAAAGATTTTGATGCAAGCAAATACATGGATCCAAAAGCTGCTCGCAAGATGGCCCGCTATTCAAAGTATGCAGTTGCCGCTGCAAAGATGGCACTCGATGATTCAAATCTCATGGGTAACGCAGAGGTTCTGGATAATGCATCTATATATCTTGGAGTTGGTATCGGTGGTCTTGAAGTAACGGAATCTAGCCTTAAAAGCTATTTCGATTCAAATATGACACGCATTCCACCGATGACAATTCCGGAACTTATTCCGAACGAAGGAGCTGCAAACATCAGCATTCAGTTTGGCCTGCACGGAGTTGCACACACAGTAGCTACTGCATGTGCTTCTGGTTCTGATGCACTCGGAATCGCTCTGGATAACATCCGCTGCGGCAGAAGCGACGTTGTTCTTGCCGGCGGTGCAGAATCAACTCAGAACGGCTTTGCAAACATCGGATTTACAGTACTTCAGGCTCTCAGCACAAAGTGGGTTGACGATCCTTCAAAGGCATGCCGTCCTTTTGATAAGCAGCGTGACGGATTTATCATGGGAGAAGGTGCATCTATTCTTGTTCTTGAGGAGTATGAGCATGCAAAAGCCCGTGGAGCAAAGATTTATGCAGAGTTTGCAGGATACGGCGGATCTTGTGACGGTTATCACCTGACAGCTCCGAATCCTGACGGCGTAATCGGTGCTCGTGCTATGACACTTGCAATGAAAGATGCCGGCATTAAACCGGAAGATGTTACATATTACAATGCACACGGAACTTCAACACATTTGAATGACTCAGGCGAAACAGCAATGCTTCATCAGGCATTCGGTGAGTATGCAAAGAAACTGCACATTTCTTCTACAAAGAGTATGCATGGACACTGTCTTGGCAATGCAGGTGCACTTGAGGCTCTCATCTGCGTAAAGGCAATACAGGAAGGCTATGTTCCTCCGACAATCAACCTGGACGAAGTCGATGTAGAAGGCGGTTGTGACCTTGATTACACACCAAACAAGGGAATTGATATGCCGATTGATGTTGCTATGAGTGCAAACTTTGGATTCGGCGGACACAACGGTGTTGTTGTTTTCAAAAAAGTAAACTAAGAGAGGACTTTTATGGCAGTAACAACAGATATAAAGTCACTTTTGCCGCACAGAAAACCATTTCTTTTTGTGGACAGCATTGAGAGCTTTGATGACAGCGGATGTGTCTGTACAAGAAAGTTTACAGATGAAGATTTCTTTTTTCAGGGACATTTTCCTGAGTATCCTGTAGTTCCTGGTGTCATACTGATTGAAACAATGGCACAGGGCGGTGGAGCAGCTTTGAGTTATCAGAAGAAGTTTGAAGAAGGCTCTCTGTTTTTTCTGGCAACTGTAGATAAGGTAAAGTTCCGTCATCAGGTGCGTCCTGGCGATACAGTCCGCATGGAAGTAACAAACCTCCGCGTATCACCGAAGATGGTTAAGCAGGCTGGAAAAGCATTCGTTGGTGACACTCTTTGTGCAGAAGCTGAATGGATGTGCCTTGTAGGAAAATCAGAATAGATTTGAACTTTCTGAAAAAAAAAGTTTTCATAGGCTTCATAAAATAAAAAAAAAGACAGGCAGTAGAAGAAGTTCTTTACTTTTCACTGTCTGTCTTTTTTTTGTTTGCAATACTTTAAAATCTGTATTTTTAAAAATTGCGGGATTTTGGTTTTCATTTTATAATTCAATTATGAGCACAAATGAACAAAGGGAAGAATCAGAGTTTATAAAATGGAATTCAAAATTTGAAATAGGGATTCCTGTAATTGATGCACAGCATAAACAGCTTGTTGAATTATGCAATAATCTGTATTTCGATATTATGAGAACAAATGTTGATGATTCAGTATGGAAAAGTGCAGTAGAGAAATCTCTGCATGAGTGTGTTGATTATGTGAAAGAACATTTTTCGAACGAAGAAAAAATCATGCAGGCTGTTTCGTATGATGGATTCGAGGCTCACAAAAAAATGCATGAATCATTTACCTGGAAAATTTTGGGAACAGCTGCGACTTTTTCTTCAATGGATGTGTCTGAGGCGATTAAATTTGTCAAATTTTTGTATGACTGGATTCTTGAACATATCGCTCACGTTGATAAGTTATATGTGCCATTGGTTTCAAAGTATTTTGCTGAAAAAAAATAATTGCAGCCGGATATAAAAGAGACAGCAGAATGAATTCGGGATGACACACATTCTTACGGTATGTCAGGCATTCATTCTGGTCTGTCTTTTTTTCTGTTTTAGCTGTTTACGACAGTCTGCACCAGAACACTCAATGCAGTTGTGTCCGGGTTTCTGCTGTTGTCAATTTCTCCTTTGCGTACAAACTCTGCAATCTGTTCGTGGCTGTATTTGCTTTGCGGATACAGAATGACGGCAGACTTATCTCCGTCGTGCAGAAAGTTAGTTTCTCCAAACGATGTGTATCTTGTAGCTCCGATAGAAACCATGATCTGTTCAGGTCTGCCTGCTTCATTGAGATAGCTGTTTACGTTTTCTGCAGGGCCTTCGTCGGCCTGTGTGTTCAGCTTTCTGATAATCCATTCTTCAAGCTGTTCATAGATATAACTGTATCCGCTGACAGGACTGTCTTCTCCGTAATCAAAAATCTCTGTCGTGCCGTCCTTTGTCCGTACAAGAAAACTTGCGATGCGGTAATCGTCGAGTATGCCGCTTTTTGTAAACTTGTCTATGTCAATCAGATTGTCTGCAAGGCCTTTGCTTGAAGAACCCCAGTTTTTTTTCTGGCTGATTTTGCGTGCACCTTCTTTTCTTATTGAACAGTCATTGCTTGCGCCGAATGCTTTTGGACAGATGTTTTTTATTTTTGTGCCGTCCCATTCGACAGAACATATTATGGCGCATTCTGGTTCCAGCTGGATTTTCTGTTCGCCTTTCGGATAAATGATTTTCTGAGAGTCAAAAGGAAACTCTGAAAGGTTAGAAGGAATCTTTTCGGATGCGGACGGCATGTATGTCGGAAAAAGTGCTTTTGGAGCAGTTTTGCTGTCTGCCTTTACGTTTATAAACTCTGTAGCTTCTCCTGCCTGTTCCAGATGTCCGGTAAAGTTTCCGGCAACGCCGAAAGAAGCCATTTTTTTCAAATTGTAATTCATTCATCTTTTATATCAGAAAGCTGATAGTTTGAGCAAGTCTTAAAACGCTCTCTTGAAAATAAGCCGAAATATTGAAAAAACTCAGTATTAAATGTATAATGATACTTCATGTCAAAGAGTGATAACCCGCTGATTGTTCAATCTGATAGAACTTTACTTCTCGATGTTCACGCTCCGCTAGCAAAGAATTGTGCAGACGCACTTATACCCTTTGCAGAACTTGTCAGTTCTCCTGAGCATCTGCATACATATCAGCTGACTCCGCTTTCTTTGTGGAATGCTGCAAGTGCAGGCTTTGAAAGCGATAAAATTATCCGCATACTAAATGATTTTTCACGATATGATGTTCCGCAGTCTGTTTCTGTCTGGATAGAAGAAACAGCCGGAAGATTTGGTAAGCTTCGCCTTGTGCCGGGACCTGTTACAGAAAAAAACGGGGTAAAGGAAGAATATCTTTATCTTGTTTCGACATCTCCTTTTGTTTACAGAGAAATAAATGCAAACTCATTTGCAAAGAAATTTCTGATAGATACAGAGTACGGCATTACTGACGGTTCTGATGCTGCAATGCATATCACAGAAGACGAAAAAAAATACTGCTTTCTGCTCAATCTGACGGATCGCGGTATTGTCAAACAGAACCTGCTCAAAATCGGCTGGCCTGTAAAAGATGATGTTCCCCTTGTAGACGGAGACCCTCTTGAAATCAATTTGAAAGAAAAAACATCCGGCGGCTTAGATTTTGTTATCCGTGAATATCAAAATGAAGCAGCTCAGGCAATTGTCGGTGACAGAGGTCCGGGAACAGGATTTGGTACGATAGTTTTGCCATGTGGTGCCGGAAAAACTATTGTCGGCATAAAGATTATGTCTTTGCTCAAGACTAATACTCTGATTGTCACAACAAATATTTCTGCTGTCCACCAGTGGATAAACGAGCTGATAGACAAGACGAACTTGACTGCAGATGATATTGCTGAATATACAGGCGAACACAAGGTGATAAAACCTGTTACTGTTGCAACATATCAGATTTTGACGTGGCGTCCTGATAAAACTGGTCCGTATCCGCATTTTTCTTTGTTCCGCGACAATAAGTGGGGACTTGTTATCTATGACGAAGTTCATACTCTGCCGGCACCTGTTTTCCGTGTAGCAGCTGAGCTTCAGGCAGTGCGCCGCGTCGGACTCACGGCGACTTTGGTACGCGAAGACGGATGCGAAGGTCATGTGTTTTCACTTGTCGGTCCTAAGAGGTACGATGTTCCGTGGAAGGAACTTGAAAAAAGCAAGTGGATTGCAAGCGCTGAATGTATTGAAGTGCGCGTCGGAATGAACGAAGAAAAGGAACTTGAATACGCTGTTTCTGATGCGAGAAAGAAGCATAGAATTGCGAGCGAAAATCCTGTCAAACTTGAAGTTGTACAGGAGCTTATCAAGAGGTTTCCACAGGATAAGATCCTTGTTATAGGTCAATACATTGACCAATTGAAAGAAATTTCTTCTATATTAAAGGTGCCGATTATTACGGGCAAAACTCCGAACTCTGAGCGTGATGAGATTTACGCACAGTTCCGCGAGAACAAGATAAACATTCTTGTAGTAAGCAAGGTTGCGAATTTTGCCATCGACCTGCCTGATGCCAGCATGGCAATTCAGGTGAGTGGAACGTTTGGTTCAAGACAGGAAGAAGCCCAGCGCCTTGGAAGAATATTGAGACCTAAAGAGCGTAAGAGCCGTTTTTATACGCTGATTACACGCAATACCGTAGAAGAGGACTTTGGTGCCAATCGTCAGAAGTTTCTGGCTGAACAAGGCTATGCGTACAGAATTATCCGTTACGATGGTGCGCATGCGCTGGACGAAGTTCTTGCTATTGAGTGCAATCAGTAGCGGCTGCAACTAGAAGAGGTGCAAATATGAATATGGATCCCAAAGTTCAACGGATAATAAACTGGCGAAAATATCTGACTACACTGGACGATAATGAGTTCTTTGATATTATTCGTTTTTATTTGGGAGAGGTCAAAACACCTTACAACAAGCAGTCTCTCATAGAAGATTTGAGTGTATTTCTCCGCAAGGAAGAAAACAAGCAGGTTATTGTCAAACTCTTGAGTTCTATAGATTTGAAGATTCTCTCTGCTGTCAAATATATTTCCGGGGCAACAGCTGCAAAGCTGGAATCTTTTTTTGCACAGTCTGAGTTTGCTTCTGATTTTTCTGCCCACATGGAAAACGTCTTTCAGCGTCTTTTGATTTTCAGCTATGTCAAAGAGGAGCATGAAAAAGCTGTACTTTTTATAAATCCGCTTCTGGAAGACTGCCTGGAAAATGTGCTGTCCATGGATATCCTTTTACCTTCTTATCCTAAGATGATGAATCTTGGCGGTGTGAGACCGAGAATTCTCGATGTTCAGCATATTGCAGCTTTAATATCTTATACAATTAAAAATTCTGATATCTGCAAAGGTGACGGCTATTTCAAAAAAAGAAGTTCCGAAGAAATTGATACCATAATGGGGTCTGTTGAAAGCATGGAACTTCTTTTCGACGCACTCAGGAATATCGGTGTAATCATCGAAGCTCAGAAAGGTTTTTGCATTGACTGGAAAAAGTTTGAGGCATTTGGTGAACTGGAAGAGGTTACACAGTATGTGTATATCTGTGCTTCAACGTTTGCACACCTTTCGCGTTCGTCACTTTGGTCTAATGCTCAGCTTTTATTTGATGTATTGTGCTCACTCGGTTCGAATGCGTACACAATGGATTCTATCGCAAAGATGGCAGTTCTGATACAGCAGGCCGGCGATACGATGAACTCTAGAAGTTCTGTCAGATTTCAGTCGATTCTGTCCGGCAGCCGCACACCTTCTTCCGGAGAAAACAGTCCTTCTATTACGGAAGCTATGCTTGATGCTGCTGTGGAATTCGGCATTCTGGAAGAAAGCGGCGAAGACGAAGAAGGTCACAAGCTGTATGCAGTGAATGACAACTTTATTGAAAAAGCACAATCTGTAACAGGTTCATCTTTTGCTTCCCGTCATTCTTTCTCTGAGCGTAAAAAAGATGCTTTGAGCATAGATGCCGGCTTTGCTGTTACTGTTTTGCCGTGTCTTACTCTGTCGGACTATGTCCCGCTCCTCAAATTTCTTGATATCGTAAAGTGTGATATGGCTATGTCTTTTGAAATAAGCAAGTCATCTGTAATGCGTGCTTTTGATTTGGGCATTAAACCTGAAAATATCGAACAAGTTATTTCTACATATTCTTCTTATGCGATTCCTCAAAATCTGACGGTTTCTATTTCTGAATGGTATGCTTCTTATACGTCTGCGGCTTTTTTCAAAGGTTATGTTCTTAAAGTAAATGCGGAAAATGAAATCCGTGTTAAAAATAATCCGTATTTATCATCTCATATTGTGGAAGAACTTGCACCCGGCGTGTATCTCATGGATTTTATTTATGATGAGGATGCTGCTGAAGCAATCAGAAAAAGCAAATTGGATTTCATCGGCAAAATCCGCGTAATAGAAGAACAGCCTGAGTCTGTCAGGTTTCTTTCGATAAATCCTCATGCTGTAATAGATGACTGTGTTTCTGCAAAATCAGTTTCTGCCAGTGGAAAAAACTTTGCTGTCGCAGATGCTTCTGAGCAGGAAAAGTTTTTGCAGTCTATGATACAGAAAGTTCGCGATATGGATATCACACTGGATCAGCGCGACGGACTTATAAACCGCATAAATCGCCGCTTAATTGTAAATGAAGATCAGCTTCGGCCGGAAAGTGTCCGCTTTGAACAGCTTGAAGCAACCGGTATGGATTATCAGGGCAAACTGCACGTCATTGAAAGTGCTATACAGGCTAAGTGTCTCATAAGAATTGATTCTGGCAATTTACAGGAAAGTTATACTGGAGATCCGATTTCTCTTGTAAAAGAGGTAGGGGACGCGGATTTTGTCCTGCAGCTTGAGAGTGGAGAACAGAAAACATTCTCCGTAAGCAAAGCTTCTTATGTCAAAAAAATCAGTCGTCCTCTGACGTTTTGATTTTGCTTAATTTATCAGTGAATATTTTTGCTCTCCAAAAACTGCACAGCTGTGTTGCTGTATCAATGTGTGCTGCGACGTTAATAAAAGCATGGCTCTAAAAAAAATGTTTTTAGAGCCTGATATTATTTATTCTTTTCGTCGTTTTCGCGGATTTCGACACGACGGATTTTGCCGCTGATTGTTTTTGGAAGTTCTTCGACAAACTCGATGACACGCGGAATCTTGTACAGTGCAAGATGTGTTCTTGCAAATGTCTTGAGCTCGACATCAAGGTTTTTGTCTGTCACATAGTTTTTGTTCAGTACAACTGTTGCCTTTACGATCTGTCCCCGTTTAGGGTCTGAGATGCCTGTAACGGCACATTCAAGAACTGACGGATGCTGCTGCAAAACGCTTTCTACTTCAAACGGACTGATTCTAAAACCTGTGCTTTTGATAATATCATCATTGCGTCCTACAAACCATATATAGCCGTCATCATCATAATAAGCTGTGTCACCTGTATCATAGTAAGTGCCGCCCAAAGCTTTCTTTGTCTGCTCTTCGTTTTTGTAATAGCCGAGCATAAGACCTACAGGCTTGTTTTTGTCCAGATGAACAACAAGACTTCCTGTTTCGAGAGGATCACATTTTGTGCCGTTCGGGCGGACAATCTCAAGATCATACCCTGGGGCGGGTTTACCCATAGAACCTGGTTTTGGTTCCATGCCTGGGAAATTTCCTGCGAGGACAGTACTTTCTGTCTGACCATAAGCTTCAAACATGCGGATACCTGTTTTTTCGTAGAACTTGTTGTACACTTCCGAATTGAGGGCTTCTCCGGCAGTGACGCAGTATTTGAGGCTTGACAGGTCGTACTGTTTGATGTTCTGACGTATCAGGAATCGGTAAGCTGTCGGCGGTGCACAGAATGTCGTTACCTTGTAATGAGACAGATGCTTGAAAAATAAATCCGGCGTAAAAGAAAGCATGTCGTACACAAAAACTGCACTGCCGGCAATCCACTGACCGTAGAGCTTACCCCAGACAGCTTTGCCCCAGCCTGTTTCTGCAACACTCAGATGAAGCCCGTCGTCGATGACGTTCTGCCAGAACTTTGCCGTTACAATGTGTGCCAGCGGATATGTGAAATCGTGTATTACCATCTTGGGGTATCCGGATGTTCCGCTTGTAAAGTACATGAGCATAGGATCATGATTGTGTGTTGCAAATTCACCCTGCGGACGTTCGTATACAGCAGGCATGCTGTCAAACTCTGCATGGAAATCAATCCATCCGTTTCGTGTTCCTGATACATTTACAACAGACTTTACCGAAGGTGAGTCCGGCAGAGCTTTATCAATACGTTCAAGAATATTGCCGTCATCAAACGAGATAATCATCTTTACCTGTGCGGCATTTGTTCTGTATGCGATGTCTTCCGGCAGAAGCTGATTTGTTGCCGGAACACAAATTGCACCGATTCTGTGAAGCGCGAGGATGAGCCACCAGAACTCATATCGTCTGCGCAGAATGAGCATAACAACGTCACCTTTTTTGATGTCATGTTTAGCAAGGAAATTTGCAGCCTTTTGAGAGTCCTCAGAAATCTGTTTGAAGTTATAGATATGTTCTTCGTTCTCATCATTGCACCATACGATTGCGCGCTTGTCCGGTGCCTCTTTTGCATAGCGGTCTACAATGTCATAGGAAAAGTTGAAGTTTTCCGGAACGCGGATTTTGAAATTTGCTTTGAGCTTATCGTAAGTATCACCTTCTGTGTAGTCTACAAAATCGTTCAAGTAATTCATCAATATTCTCCTGAAAAAAAGCAGCTGGAAAGCATAAGTTTCCGGGAATGCTTTTTTATCCGTAAATGCGGACTTGTAAAATACGCAGTACCTCTAAAAAAATATAAAAAGGTACTTTTATAAACAGCGGGCGAGTTTGAAAAACAAACTCTGAAACTCGTAAAGCTGTATATATGGATGCTTCTAAAAACTATTTTTTAGAAAAGTCCTGTTATTTGACTGCCGGACTGTTTGCGATTTATGATTTGGTACGGCTTCTGAACATTTCATTTTCTAATTGCTTCTAATAAAAAATATCAGAAACAACATTTATAGTTTTCAGGTGCGTCGTATAATACGACACAGCATAATAAAAAAAGTTGCACAAAAAAAATAAAAGCGGCAACTTTTTCGGGTGCCGCTTTCAGTTTTTGAAAGAAAATTACAGAGGAATATTGCCGTGCTTTTTTGCAGGGAATTCGGACTGTCTTTTGTTTTCCAGGAATTCCAGGCTTCTGGCAATGCTTTCTCTTGTATCTTTCGGATCAATGATTCCGCTTATGTAATCATGTTCTGCGGCAGTCTGTGGAGTCATGACTGTCTGTTTGTATTCAAGAGATTTCTCTGCAACAAACTGTGCCTGAGAAGGATCTTTCATCTGCTTTGCATAAAGAATTTCCAGAGCACCTTCTGCACCCATAACGGCAATCTCTGCTTTTGGCCATGCATATACAAAGTCTGCACCCAAATGCTTTGAACACATGGCGATATATGCTCCGCCATAAGCTTTTCTTGTGATGATTGTAATTTTCGGAACATTTGCTTCGCTGTATGCGTAGATGACTTTTGCTCCGTGACGGATAATACCTTTCTGTTCTTCTTCCGGACCAGGAATAAATCCTGGAACATCGACAAAAGTGATAAGAGGAATATCATAGCTGTCACAGTAGCGGACGAAACGGGCTATCTTGTCAGAAGCATCGCAGTTGAGGAATCCTCCGATACCTGCTGGATTGTTTGCTACAATGCCGACAGTCTTGCCTTCTACTGTTGCAAAACCGACAACAGCCATGCGTGCAAACTCATCCATTACTTCAAAGAAACTGTCATCATCGGTGACGCAGTTAATGACTTCTCTCATATCGTATGCCTGAACTGACTTTTCTGGCAGAATACATTCGATACGTTTTGCTTTCTTTTTGTCATCGAAGGTAAACTTTTTCGGAATCTGTTTATCTCCGAAGTAGTGCGGGATATAGTCGAGAAGCTTCTTTACTTTTTCGTAACAGTCAGCCTCTGTCTCGCAGCGATAGTGTGCAACACCGCTTTTCTGAGAATGGATAGAGATACCGCCGAGCTCTTCAGAAGTTATGTCCATGAACATAACGCTCTTTACGACCTTTGGACCTGTGATAAACATCTGACTTATCTTGTCCACGGCGAAAATGAAATCTGTGATTCCCGGAGAATAAACGGCACCTCCGGCGCAAGGACCTGCGATAATGCTTATCTGAGGAATGACACCGCTTGCACGTACATTCTGGTAGAACAAATCACCGTAACCGCACAAAGCATCGATACCTTCCTGAATACGTGCTCCACCCGAGTCATTGATTCCTATAACTGGACAACGTGCTTCTATAGCTTTGCTTATGAGTTCTGCAATTTTCTGGCCATGAACCTTACCAAGACTACCGCCCTGAACTGTAAAATCCTGAGCATAAACAGCAACTCTTTTGCCGTTTATTTTGCCGAATCCTGTGATAACACCATCATAGGGAATGTCTTTGTCTGCCATGCCAAAGTTAGTACACTGATGGCGTGCCTGTGAATAAATCTCACGGAAACTGTCTTTATCGCAGAGAGCATTGATTCTTTCAATAGCATGAAGTTTGCCCTTTGCGTGTTGTTTTTCAAGATTATAAGTGTAATCAGCCATAAGAAAAAATATATCAACATTTAATATTATAGTCAATATGACAAAATGTGTTTATTTGTCATGAATAACTATATGAATTTGATTTAATTTCCCAAAAAAATGCCTACGATGGCAGAAATCTGCCGGTAGAAATCTGTCCGGCAGTGTCAGACTCATGTTCAGTGCATTTAGTGCTGTCGCGATATGTGCCGTGCTGATCACTGAATTTTGTTTTGCTGATCACTTGATTTTGTTCTGCTTAAAACAGCGGGTAATGATATTGTTTTATTTTTATGCTGAAACAGTTACTGCAAAATTTAAAATTCGACATGGTAACCTTTTGAGATGAGTATGACGACCCTTCAAAAATTGCTAGTCGTCATACAAAAATTGAATTTTGACCTATAAAATAGATTTTTAATGTACAATCAGGAAAATGTTTATAGTATAATAAACATTCTCCTGATTGTATAATAAATATTTTATTTATAGTGAAGTTAAAATTTGACTGACTTCCTTGTTATATTAAAATCGTAAAAACTGGAGAGGTTTTACGCGTTATTTGACATATATTATAAAAGCGATGATGCATTGCTTATTATCATAGAGGATAATAATATCTACATATTTATAAGGAGCAGCTTATGGAATGACCTTTGCAGGATGAATCTTTGTGTTGACGGAACATACGCGTTTCATTCTGGTTGACGACCCTCCAAAAATTGCTAGTCGTCATAGCCGAATGGAAAGAAAGTGTAGACTTTAAGCGGTGGGTAATTTACTTGGCTGGATGAATATTTTTCTTTAATGGAATCGAGAGACTCGATAAAGCCCTTTCGGAATCCTCCCTCAATTTCTGAACTTCTTCTTCCGTCAGAAAGGCGGCTGATAATATCTGAGGCTTCTCTGTCTGGAAATACTTTTACATTCCATGATACTTTAAATTCCGGATATGACTATACAGGTACTTTTACAAGAAACGGAAACTCTATTACACTGACCTTTAACAACATACCGCACCAGCAGTATGCACCGGCTAAGTATGAAGGTACTCTCATATATTATATTCCGTCAAAAACCATTACTCTGACAGAACAAAAAAAATGTACGGAAAAAAAGAGTAAACTATGCTGTTATCCAGGTAGGATTACACAGTCTGGTAGATTAAAGGTTTATTTTATTAAATTTACTATTTGATGATATGAAACATAAAAAGAGGAAAGACTTTCTTCTTTCCTCTTTTTTATCTGGATATTTTATCTGAGAAGAAGTGGTAACTGATTAAATCGATTTACAAGGATGAAGTACGGCAGTTTTTGAACGGAATGAGTTCTGTTGTGGATGAGAAAGGAAATGTGATAAAAAAAACATTTATGTAATTTTTATCATTAAAGTTTGTTCATACAATATAAACTTCAGTTTAATCATACAAAAGGAAAAAATGAAAAAGATAATTGTTTTTTGTTTAATTACATTTTTTATGTCTGCGGTTTTTGCACAAAACATTGTTTATGCACCATTGTATATTGCAGATGAAGAAAATATGCTTTTTCACGATGGAAAAGAGTTTTATGTTTATAACTGGTTGAATAATAATTATGCAAAATTGCCTGAACAATATATCAAAAATACAAAAGAAGGCTATACAATAGTATCATTTCCGTGGAATTCAGATGGAGAATTTAATTTTACGACTCGTGTTTTAATTCCAGGTGAAAATTATACAATTGGAATGTATTATCAGGGAAATCCAGGAAAACGTCCGGATGATTTTTATGAAGTTGTTGCAGGCAAAAAAAATAGCGGTCTTAAATC
>JAZQQW010000065.1:0-79491 GCA_045629255.1 Treponema sp. | reverse complement strand
TTTCGGCAAAGTGCGATAAGCTCCTTTTAAAAAAAGGAAGCTTTCGGCAAAGTGCGATAAGCTCCTTTTAAAAAAAGAAAGCTTTCGGCAAAGTGCGATAAGCTCCTTTTAAAAAAAGGAAGCTTTCGGCAAAGTGCGATAAGCTCCTTTTAAAAAAAGGAAGCTTTCGGCAAAGTGCGAAAAGGCATTTTTAAAGAGAGGCTTTCGCAAAAGTGCGGATTTCAGCCGGCGGGGGCGTTTTTTTTTCAAAAAACAGAGTTTTTTTGAGGAAGCTTTCTTTTTTTGCTGTTTGCGGTACAGTCTTTTTTTGTTTTATGCTACTATGTTGGCATGAAAGACGATACTTTTGACGCGGTTATTCTGGATATTGACGGAACTATATGGAATACAACTTCTGTTGTGGCTGATGCGTGGAATGAGGCTATCAGAAAGTCCGGCATTGATGCGGGAACTGTGGATGCCGAGAGATTAAAAGCTGAGTTTGGTAAAACAATGGATGTTATTGCTGATGATTTGTGGCCGTCTTTGTCTATGGCGCAAAAAGAAAAGCTTCTGTCATTCTGCTGTTCTGAAGAACAGGCTTGGCTTGAGTCCAATACGAAAGACATTGCGTATCCGGCTGTAATTGACACGATTCGGTCTTTGTCTGAGCGGGTGAAGCTATATATTGTAAGTAACTGTCAGAATGGTTATATAGAGCTTACTATGGCAAAGAACAATATCAGTTCATATATTTCTGATTTTGAATGTTATGGCAGAACGGGGAAGGGAAAGGCGGATAATTTAAAGCTTTTGATTTCGCGTAATGGGATTCATAATCCTCTGTATGTCGGTGATACCCAGGGGGACTGTGATGCATGCAGGGATGCCGGTGTTAAGTTTGTCTGGGCTTCGTATGGTTTTGGTAAAGCTTCTGATTTTTACAAGAAAATCAGAAGTTTTGATGAGCTTGAGGAGTTTGTGTAATATATGCTTTACATTTTTGATATGGGCGGTGTTGTGACGACGACTTTCCGCGAAGAGAACATTATTGCAAAAAAAATAGGGGTTTCGCCTGAGGTTTTTCGGGCTGTGTGCGGTGATGAAAGTTCTGGTCTTTTTGCAGATCTTACGTGTGGCCGGATAAATGCACGGGAGTTTTGGGCTGAGTTTGGCAGAAGGTGCGGCATTACGGTTAAGGCCGACTGGTTTCATCTGGTTTTTCATCCGGTTTTGAATGAGGGCACCTGCGCTGTTATTTCTGCTCTTAAAAAGATGGGGCACCGTGTTGTATGCGGTACAAATACGGTTGAGCCGCACTATATGAATCATGTCGAGCGCGGGGATTATTGTTTTTTTGACCAGACTTATGCGTCTCATTTCATGGGGGTTGCAAAGCCTGATCCTGCTTTCTGGCAGTTGATTCTGGATATTGAGAATGTGCCGGTTTCGCAGGCTGTTTTCATTGATGATAAAAAGGTGAACTGTGATGCGGCTGCAAAGCTTGGCATAAAGGCTGTTCTGTTTACTGATGCGTTGTCGCTTGCCCGTGAACTTGGAGTTTCTCTTTGAAAACGGGGCTTGTTCTGGAAGGCGGCGCCATGCGCGGTATGTTCACGTCGGGGATTCTCGATGTGATGATGGAAAATGATCTTTATCCGGATGGTGCAATCGGCGTAAGTGCGGGGGCAACGTTCGGCTGTAATCTAAAGTCCCGTCAGATAGGTCGTGCTATCCGCTACAACAAGAGATTTGCACATGATAAGCGTTACTGTTCTGTCAGATCGTTTATTACTAGTGGAAGTATTTTTAACACTCAGTTCTGTTATTACACGATGCCGAAAGAGCTGGATATTTTTGATTATGAGACTTATAAGGCAAATCCTATGCCTTTTTATGTTGTAGCCTCTGATATGGAATCTGGACTTTCTGTTTATCATAATCTTGTTTCGTGCGATGGTGCTGAGATGGAGTGGATGCATGCTTCTGCTTCTATGCCTCTGGTGTCAAAGCCTGTTGAGATTGACGGCAGAAAATATCTGGACGGTGGCATTACTGATTCGATTCCGCTTAAGTTTTTTCAGAATATAGGTTATGAGAAAAATATTGTGATTCTGACTCAGCCAAAAGGTTATGTAAAAGATGTAAATGGAGCTCTGCCTTTGATACGCATGGCTTTGAGGCGGTATCCGAAGATCGTGCATGCCATTGCGGTCAGACATGATGTCTACAATGAGCAGACTGTTTATGCTTTTGAGCAGCAGAGAGCTGGAAATACTCTCGTTTTGTGTCCAGAATCTTCTCTGGGAATTAGCCGGACTGAGCGTAATCCCGACGAGCTGGAACGTGTTTATCAGATCGGGCGGAAGCTTGCACAGGATAAGCTGGATTTACTCAAAGCCTGGCTTTCAAGGTAAAAGAGGCTGAGCTTCAGGCAAAAGTTTTTTATAAGTGTAAGCGTACTTTTGTTTATATGAAATGAGTTTATACTGGTCATAGATTCTCAGTATGTCTGCATTGTGTTTTGCACGGATAAAATTTGCATTCTGCATATAATGAAGTTATGAGAGTGCAGAAAGTATTTTGAGGCTGTCTGTACATTCTGCAACGTCATGTACACGGAGTAGAGTTGCACCGTTTTGTACGCTCATGATGTTTGCTGTTACTGTTCCGATGAGCCTCTCTTCTGTAGGTTTGCCTGTGATTTCGCCGATACATGTTTTTCGGGACAATGCCATGAGTACGGGATATTTTTTGCCGCACAGGGTGCCGCAGTTTTTTATGAGTGCAATATTTGATTTCAGGTCTTTGCCGAATCCTATGCCAGGATCGATGATTATCTTATCCGGTGAAATACCGCATGATATTGCGTAAGTGGCACGATTTTCAAGGTATGTACTTACTTCGAGGACGACGTCGGCATATTCTGTGCTGTTCTGCATTGTTTGAGGTATGCCTTTTTTGTGCATGAGAATGACAGGTATTTTTTTGTCTGCGGCAAACTGAGCCATGCCGCTGTCATCTTCTAGTGCCGACACGTCGTTTAATATGTCGGCACCTGCATTCCATGCTTCTTCCATTACACGTTTTTTTCTTGTGTCTACAGAAATTGCGATTTTAGAATTGATTTTTCGGATAGATTTGATGACAGGTATAATACGTTTGATTTCTTCTTCGTCTTCAACATAATTTGATCCGGGGCGTGTCGATTCTCCGCCTATGTCTAGTATATCTGCTCCCTGTTCAATCATTTTCTGTGCTTTCTGTGCGGCATTCTGTGCAAAGACGCGGCTTTCGCCGAAAAAACTGTCCGGTGTACAGTTGATGATTCCCATCACGAATGCAGGAAGCTGTGTGGAGATTGTTCTGTCTGCAAGTTTGATTTGCAGGAAAGTGTCTGTCATTTATTTGATTTCCTTTGTCTGTATGCTTTCTGTGTCGGCAAGTATTCTGAAGAAAACTTCCATGCATACTCTGGCATCGTCTTGTGCACGATGAGCATTTTGTACTTCGATGTTAAAACGTTTTGCAAGTGACTGAAGTTTATACTGTCCTTTTTCTGCTTCAAAAGCGAGTTTCGGGTATGCCCATCTTGCAAGTGAAAGAGTATCGATTACTGTGTTTTTTAGCTGCGGCATGTCTGCTCGTGCAAGTGCTGCGTTTACAAACTTGATGTCAAAAGATGCATTGTGTGCAATAAGGACTGTTTTTTTGTCTATGAAGTGCACGAACTGTGCAAGTACTTCTTTTGCATTAGGCGCGTCTTTAACCATTTCGTCATCGATGTTATTTATCTTTGTTATGTAGGACGGGATAGAAACTGGCGGTTTGATGAGCATGTTGAAAGCCTGTGCTTCGCACTGAGGTGAGTATGGCTTGCTTTGTGAAAATTTTACCGCACCGAGTTCAAGAAGAAAGTCTTTTTCTCCGTGAAGGCCTGTCGTTTCCGTATCGAATGACACGAAATCTGCACCGCTTTCGTACAGAGAGCGTAGTGCTCTGAACTGGCGAAACAAGTTTGCTTTGGATATGAGACTTTCTTCTACAGGAAGTGATTCTGCCGTTTGGGGTGGTGAACATTGTTCTCCTGGACTGTTTTCTGTCGAACAATGTTCTTGCAGACTGTGTGCCGGCGAATTTAGTTTTGATGAACTCAGTTCGGGCGAACGGGTTTCGCCTTGACTTTGTCCTTCGAAGTTCAGTTCGCCGGTTGTGTCTGCATTTAAACTGCTGTTATTTTGCAGCATTCAAAACAGCCTGGATTTCTTTTGAGATATTGTCACAAAGAACACCAGCTTCTTTTCTTGCAGCTTCAAGGCCTGCGTCATTTGCACCTGCAACAGGTGTTACAGAGTTGATGTAGAACTTGATTTTTGGTTCTGTTCCAGAAGGGCGTGCGCTTACGATTGTGCCGCCTTCGAGGAAGAACTGAAGTACGTTGCTCTTTGGAAGTCCGTAAGGTGTCTTTGCTGATGGATTTGCAGGGTCAAATTCGATTGACTGCTGGACATCGCGGATTTTGAGAACTTTTTTGCCACCGAGTGTCTTGAGTCCTTCTGTGCGGAGCTTTGTCATGATTCCTTTCATGATGCCAGGTCCTGTAATGCCTTCGAAATACTTGCTGATTGCGCGGTCTTCGAAGTAGCCGTGCTGCTTGTACATGTCGTTGAGTCTTTCAAGGAGGCTCTTTCCTTTACTTGCCCAGTAGAGTGTCATTTCTGCACACATTGCTGCTGCACTTATACCGTCTTTGTCACGAACTTCTGTCTCAACGAGGTAACCGTAGCTTTCCTCAAGACCGAATGCATAGTGCTCGACGCCTTTCTTTTCCATTTCACCTTCATCAAATGCAATCCATTTGAAACCTGTGAGACATTCCTGTGGTTTTACGCCATAGCTTTTTGCAATAGAATCAACAAACGGACTTGTAACGATTGAACGGATGAGAACTGGATTTGCAGGCATTTTGCCGAACTCTTTCTTTGACAGAAGAACATAGTCAGCAAGCAAAGCTCCCATCTGGTTTCCAGAAACGAGGACGTAGTTGCCGTTTTTGTCTGGGAATGCTGTACCGAATCTGTCTGCATCCGGGTCTGTTGCCATGACGACGTCTGCTTTTTCTTTCTTTGCAAGGTCGACAGCCATTTTGAGTGCCGGTGCTTCTTCTGGGTTCGGTTTTTCGACTGTAGGGAAGTTTCCGTCACCTTCTCTCTGTTCTGGTACTGTGATTACATTAAGTCCGAGGTCACCGAGAACTTTTTCTACGTGCATTGCACCTGTTCCGTGCAGAGGTGTGTATACGACTTTTACGCTGGATGCTTTTTCCTTGATGAGTTCCGGGCGGTAAAGGTTTGACTTTATCATTGCCTGGAATTTGTCATCTATCTCTTTGTCAATCAGAACGATTTTGCCGGCTTTGACAGCTTCTTCCTTGTCTATGAGTTTGACTTCTGTAACTGCATTTACTTCGTCGATGATACCTTTGTCATGTGGTTCGACGACCTGTGCTCCGTCTGCCCAGTATGCTTTGTAGCCATTGTACTTAGGCGGGTTGTGGCTTGCTGTAACTACAACACCAGTCTTGCATCCGAGTGTGCGGATTGCAAATGAAAGCTCTGGTGTCGGGCGCATGCCTGTGAAAAGATATGCTTTGATACCGTTTGCTGCAAAAACGCGTGCAGTAATATCTGAAAATTTATCATGATTGCGTCTGCTGTCGAATGCGATACATGCGCTGAGTGTGCCTTTCTTTGCTTCTTCCGGGAATGCTTTGATGAGGTAGTTTGCAAGTCCCTGTGTTGCTTTTGAAATGTTGAGTGTGTTCATGCGGTTTGTTCCGCCGCCCATAACACCGCGGAGTCCGCCTGTTCCGAATTCCAGACTCTGGTAGAAACGGTCTTCCAGCTCCTTCATAGCTTCTGCGTCGTCTTTCTTTGCAACGAGTTCTTCAACTTCTTTGCGGAATGATTCATCTTTTTCTTCTGCAATGTATTTCTTTGCAAGATCAATGATTTCGTTTTGGTTCATGCTTTATTCCTCCTAGCAGGTGCATTTCCCATATTATAGCAATTATTTTCTTAATTTCAAGGTTGCCTTTATAAACTTAAGTTTTTTGCAGTTTTTTGAATATTGTTTACAGAATCTTCTGTAATATGAAAATAAAAAAAGCTTTTGTTATTGATAAATGTTTGTTATAATGTAATCAGTGAAATTGTTATATGCGGCTCTTTTTCTGTTTGTTGACATAGTGCTTGTGCTGTGCCTGCATTACATGAGAAAAAGTCATGAAAAAGTAGTATCTATATTACAGCTTCCTGTTTTAATATCAGCTTTTGCTGTTTTTCCTCATTCCATAATTGCTGTTACAGATAATATTTTAATTGCAGAAATTGCATATTCGTTTTTCTATGCTTCAATAAACTGGATATTATTATCTCTCACTAAGTTTGTTGTCTATTATGCTTACAATAAAGTCATAACTGAAAATTATAAACTTTTTACCATTCTTTCTAAAACAGGGCTTGTCCTGATGACATTAGCCTGTGTAGATTCTGTAGTCATTCTTCTGAATACTTTTTCGGGTGCAGTTTTTAAATGTGTTCAGATTAAATGGAATGACGGACTGAATTATTTCATAACAGAGAAACTTGCGTATTTTGGAATTCATATTACATATTCATACTTTCTGATTGTTTTAATTCTGGGTGTGATAATATCAAAGGTGATACTGACACCTCCTGTTTACTGGTTTCGTTATCTGTGTGTATTGACAAGTCTTCTGGCTACAGTTTTGTGGGACGGCCTTTTTGTACTGAATAAAACTTCTGTTGACCTGTCTGTCATAGGCTACGCAATAGCTTCTGTTCTGCTGATGTATTTTACGCTTGTTTACAATCCGAATTATCTTGTAAACAAAATACTTTCCAGAATGGCAGACAGGAACAATGACATGCTCCTGTTCTTTGATGCAGACAGAGACTGTATTTATGTGAACAGCAGCGCAATTCAAATGTTCGGCATTAAATACGGCATGAACGGCGTACTTGATATGTCCGGCTTTTTTGACGTTCTGGATGACTGCGGTTTTGACTGGAAAATGCCATCTTTTTCCTGTACGTGTACAAAAAAATTTAATGGCAGGAATATTCATCTTGAAATTTCTTATTATTCACTTTATTACCAAAAAAGGCTCGAAGGCTCATTTTTTCAGGTGAGGGACTGCACTAAAGAGATTACAGCTTACAATGATACATATTACAGACTTGCACATGATTCTCTTACCGGTCTGTATAATTCTGATTATCTTTCCCAGAGGATCAGGCATACGCTTTCCCGAGACCGGGACGGCTGGTACATGATCGTAACAGATGTCAAGAACTTCAAGTTGATAAATGATCTGTTTGGAAAAACAACAGGTGACATGATTCTAAAACGGCAGGCATCTGTCATGAAAGGCGGTGCAAAACCTGGAGAACTTTTCGGCCGTATCGGTATAGACAGATTTGCATTGATGACAAAGTATCCGGAAGATTTTAAGAGAGATTTTTTTGCAAATAATGACAAGCTTGGCAAAATTCTACTTGATGCAGATTTCCCAGTTGTCATACATGCAGGAATTTACAAGATTTCAAATCCTGATATGTCACCTTCCAAAATGTTTGACCGTGCCTTTATGGCAGTTGAAACAATAAAAAACAGCTACGATGTGCTTTTCGCAGACTACGATGATTCTCTCCGTCAGAAAATGGTCTGGCAGAATGAGATAATCGGCGAACTCGATACAGCTTTGGATGAAGGTCAGTTTGAACTGTATCTGCAGCCTCAGGCAGACTCTCAAAGAGTTATACGTGGAGCAGAAGCTCTTATCAGATGGAATCATCCGAAAAAAGGTCTTCTGCCTCCGTCATGGTTTATCAAGATTTTTGAGGAAAACGGTCTTATTATCAAGCTTGATCTGTTTATGTGGGATAAGGCGTGTCAGACTTTGCGCAAGTGGAAAGACATGGGGAAAGAAGATTATTACATTTCGGTAAACATTTCTCCTCATGATTTTTATTTTATTGATGTATACAAAACTTTTGTTGATCTTGTGAATAAATACAATATTAATCCGCGCAATCTGAAAATTGAGATAACAGAATCGGCGATGATTGTCGATCTGGAAAGACGTATACTTCTTATTGATAAACTGCGTTATGCCGGTTTCCATGTAGAGATTGATGACTTTGGTTCCGGTTATTCATCTTTGAACATGCTGAAGGATATCAATGTGAATGTCTTGAAAATTGATATGTTCTTCTTATACAAAGCAAAAGATATTAAACGAAGCCGCACGATTATCAAGCAGATTGTAGCTCTTGCAAAAGCTCTGGATATGACAGTTGTTACAGAAGGCATTGAAACTGTCGGCCAGTTCGAGTTCCTTGTCAGTATTGGCTGTGATATGTATCAGGGATATTATTTTTCCCGTCCGATATCTCTGACTGATTTTGAAAATAAATATATATGGCATACTGAAGAAAGTCAGAATATGGAAAATTACAGTGCAGATGAACATTTCTAATATAGATTTTTAGAATTGTACCGATTTGCTTTACTGATGTGCGGTTGAAACTGTCGGACTTGAAAGATATTTTTTGCTTTTTTTGATAGAGTAAATCTGTAAATTTAAGTTTTTTGTGTGTGGAATGAGGTTTCTTCTGATAAACATTGATTTTGGATAACTATGATATCTGCTGTAAGCTGCATGTTTTTTAGAGTTTTTGATATTTATTGATAAAAAAGCCCTTTCGTGCTAGAATTAAAATGTTGTCAGTTTTTATGGCATAATACTTTTTGGCATTAACAGGAAACTTGGATTGTATGCAGGTTTCAAAATTGATATTCTGTTTTTGCATATTGTTTGGACTTTCAAATTTTGTAAGTTAGAAATAAGAGTTTTGTTGCTCGTTTTGTACGGACAGAAAATGTTACACCGGGAATTGCATTTCCCATTTATTCTAAGGAGTTTTTATGCATGGAACGTTCTGGGCTTTGATGCCGGCTTTGATAGCCATTATTTTGGCTCTCATTACAAAAGAAGCTTACAGTTCACTTTTTATTGGAATTATTGTAGGCGGCTTGTTCTTTTCGGGTTTTAATTTTGAGGGATCATTAACTCATATTTTTAAAGACGGGCTTGTTGCACAGCTGTCGGATTCTTATAACGTAGGCATTCTGCTGTTCCTTGTTTTCCTTGGAATTATCGTCTGCCTTATGAACAAAGCCGGAGGTTCTGCTGCGTTCGGCCGATGGGCATCTGAGCATGTAAAGACAAGAATCGGTGCTCAGATTGCTACAATTATTCTGGGATGTCTTATTTTTGTTGATGATTATTTTAATTGTCTGACAGTTGGTTCTGTTATGCGTCCGGTAACTGACAGGCAGAAAGTTTCCCGCTCTAAACTTGCTTATCTGATTGATTCGACTGCAGCTCCGATTTGTATTATTGCTCCGATTTCGTCATGGGCCGCTGCTGTTTCTGGTTTTGCTCCTGAAGGAACAAACGGACTTATGCTGTTTATCAAAGCTATTCCGTATAACTATTATGCATTGTTTACAATTCTTACGATTGTCATGATTACTATATTCGGTATTGATTTTGGACCGATGGCGATGCACGAAGCAAATGCAAAAAACGGCGATCTGTTTACAGTGCCGTCAAGTGTTTACAAAGAAACTGATGAAGCTGTGAAGGGCAGGGGCAAAGTTATCGATCTTTTGTTCCCGATAATCGTTCTCATCGTATGCTGCGTAATCGGCATGATTTATACAGGTGGTTTCTTTTCCGGTGAAAATTTTGTAAATTCATTTGCAAACTGTGATGCTTCAATAGGACTTGTTTACGGTTCGTTCGGCGGACTTGTATTTACGCTTTTATTCTATATCTGTCGCAGGGTTCTGCCTTTCAAGGAGTGCATATCATGCATTGGTGAAGGTTTTAAAGCTATGGTTCCTGCAATAATTATTCTTTCTCTTGCATGGACTCTCAAATCTATGGCAGATTCTCTTGGTGCTGCAGAATATGTTGCAGGCATTGTAGAAAACACTGCAGGGGCTCTTCTGAACTTTTTGCCTGCTGTTATTTTTATTATTGCATGTTTCCTTGCATTCTCTACCGGAACAAGCTGGGGTACGTTTGGAATTCTTATTCCGATAACGCTCAAAGTATTCCCTCTTGAAAGCGGCAATCCTTTATCAATAATCTGTGTTTCTGCTTGTATGGCAGGAGCTGTCTGCGGCGATCACTGTTCTCCGATTTCTGATACAACGATTATGTCGTCTGCCGGAGCTAAGTGCGATCATATTTCACATGTTTCTACTCAGCTGCCGTATGCACTTATGGTCGCTTCTGTTTCATTGCTGTCATACCTGGTTGCAGGTTTTATAAAGAATTGTGCAATTTCGCTTGTAATTGGCATTGCTTTGAATATTTCTGTTCTTCTCATCCTGCACAACGGTCAGGAAAAAAAGAATTTTCCTGCAGTTTGAAAATCTGAAGGTTGATACAGTCTGTAGAAAATAACATACATGCTTTATGTATGAATTTTTCATGGATATTCTAAAAATTTTTGTTTTGAAATGACTTTTACAGTGTCCTGCTTGTTTGAAAAAGCATGCAGGACATTTTTTTATTTGTTCTTGAAAAATATGGCTTTTTTCCATTATCTAGTTCAGAAAATTGCAATTATCAGCGATTTATCATATAATAGGAAATAAGTTTTGCGACATGAATGTGGAGATTTTAAAGAAAATGTTTTTATGATAAAAAGAAACATTTACTGAGAACTCTGAGAATTTTAGTTTTTGCGTTAACTTATCAAATGTTAATGTTAAAAAAAACGCAAAACGTGCGGTTTTTAACTTGTCAGGTATCTGATTTGTATTTTAGCGGTGTCCTATAGGAGTGTTTTTATGCTTTGTGATTTTTGCCGGGAGAGAGAGGCTGTCATTTTTTTGGAGCAGATGACGAGTACGGGGCAGAAGCGTAAAATAAATATGTGTGCAGAATGTGCCATGGAAAGAGGCATAAGTCCTGATACAAAGAACATAGAATCTTCGATTGGGGATCTGTTCAAAGAACTTGCAACTATTACAAAAAAGCTGCAAAAAGAAAATTCGCGAATGTGTCCGGTTTGTGGTTCCAGTATCGGAGAAATCAAGAAATCCGGAAAAGTCGGATGTCCTGAATGTTATTCGATTTTTAAGGATGACATACATCAGTATTTGGTTGGCAAAGGTGTCAAAGGTGTTTATACCGGAACTATGCCGGCTCGTCTTGCAAGTATGCGTTCTGTGTTGAATGACCGTATTATTCTGCAGAATAAGCTTTCTGCAGCAATTCAAAATGAGGAATACGAAAAAGCTGCAATGTACCGTGATTATTTGCGTGCTTTGGAAAAAAATCCTGTGGCAGACGGCAATGATTTATCGATGCCTGCTTCTGGAAAATCGGAGATGGGTAATTCATGAGTTCAATTGATCAGTCAGTTCAGGATGCCTGGTATAAATACAGCGGCATCGACAATGATGTTATTCTTTCCAGCAGGACTCGTCTCGCACGCAATCTGGCGAATTTTCCTTTTCCATCAAAACTGAGAGGAAACGATGGTGAACGTGTGCAGTCTATAATTTTTGATGCTTTCAATCAAATTCGGGACTGCAATGATTATCAGGCTGTGGTTGTCAAAAATCTGGACGGTCTTGGAAGTCGTATACTCGAAGAGCGCGGCATATTGTCCGAGTTTGACAGTGTGTCAGGTAAAGCTCAGGACGAAGGAATTGTTATACGCAAAGACGGTCGTGTTTCGTGTACTGTAAACGTCATTGACCATTTGAGAATTTCTTCTTTCGCTCCGGGGCTTGATTTTGAGAAATCTCTGGAAGCTGGCCGTGAAATAGATGAGCAGCTTCAGAAAATCGTGCAGTTTGCAGCCAGTTATGAATATGGTTTTTTGACGGCGTCACTTCTGGATGCCGGAAGCGGCATGAAGCTTTCTATGCGCGTTCATTTACCGTCTCTGTCTATGCTTGGACGTATTACGTCTGTCATGCAGGACTTCAAGAATTCCGGTCTTGTGTTTAAAGCTTCTTATGGAGCTGGCGGCATGTATGTTACAGGTTCAGGCTGCGGAGCTGGTACTTCGCTCGGATCGTATTATGATATATGCACATCGGACTGTCAGACAGGTTCTGAGTTTGATCAGGTGGCTTCTATAGTTTCTGCAGGAAAGAAACTGTCAGAGATGGAACGTTCTGCCCGTGAAGAATGCAAAAAGACAATGCCGAGCGATATACGCAATTATCTTTTGCGTTCTCTTGCGATTGCAAAGAACAGTATTTTTATCTCTCTTCGCGAAGCAATAGATATTATCTCCGGAGTCAAGTGGGGACTGGATATGGGACTGATAAACGGCATAGATGATTCTGTGTTGTATGCGCTTTTGTTCCGTATTCAGGAAGGACATTTGGAATATGTTCTGAAGAATAATAATTTTTCTTTTGAAAATGATATAGTTGGTGTTCGAAATAAAGAGAATGAAAGATTAAGATCGATAATTTTTCAGGAAGCATTCGAAAGTATAGATTCAGCTCTTTAACAGGAGTTTCCCTGTTTATTTTTGAGGGACTTTATTTGCTGTAGGAGGCAATTTTGGGTAGCATAAACAAAAGCCTATCTCCTAAAGCTCAGCGCCTTGTGATGGTGCTTGCAGCTGATGAAGCATATCATCTTGGTTCTGTTCAGCTGGAACCAGAGCATGTCATGCTCGCAATGTTGAAATATGGTGACGGACTTGGATATCTTACAATCAAGTCGTTTAGAATAAATGTACTGACTTTTCAGCTTAATATTGAGCAGAGTATGCCATCCCGTATACCCGTATCCGAGGTTTATTCTCTGCCGTTTTCACAGAGGCTTAATTCTGTGATAAATACAGCTGGAATGGAAGCTGAATTTTTGGGTTGCGATTACATTGGTACAGAACATCTTCTGATTGCTATGGCTGGTGAGCGTGATTCTATTTGTCAGCAGCTTTTCAAGAAAGCTGACATTTCTATTGATCAGCTTAGACACAAAGTTACAGAGATAGAGAGAAAAATTCCATCTTCTGCAAAAATTAATCCAGACGGTAAAAATTATGTTCCGTTCCGTAATTCTTATAACAATGTTCCTCTTATGTCTGACGGCAGAGAGCAGCGTTCTAAAGAACAGAACAAAAATTCTTTACTGGCTCAGTTCAGCAGAGATTTGACAGAAAATGCCAGAAACGATAAATGTGATCCGGTTATTGGTCGCAATGATGAGATTTTGCGTGTAATACAGATTCTCAGCCGCAGAACAAAAAACAATCCAGTTCTTGTCGGTGAACCTGGGGTTGGAAAAACAGCTATTGCAGAAGGTCTTGCACAGAGAATTTCCAAAGGCTCTGTACCACGTGATCTTTTGAAAAAAAGAGTTTTGAGTCTGGATCTTGCCGCCATGATTGCAGGAACTAAGTACCGGGGCGAATTTGAAGAGCGTATGAAGCGCGTCATGAAAGAGATTAGCGAATCGAAGAATATCATTCTCTTTATTGATGAACTTCATACTATTATCGGAGCTGGCGGACCTGAAGGTCAGATGGATGCAAGCAATATGCTCAAACCGGCTTTGAGCCGCGGCGAAATACAGATAATCGGTGCAACTACAACAAAGGAATATCGCAAATATATAGAAAAAGATCCTGCTCTTGCACGCCGTTTTCAGAGAGTAAATGTTGATGAACCAACAGAGGAAGATACTATTGCTATCCTTGAAGGACTTAAACACAAGTATGAGGATTTTCATCATGTTGTGTACGAATCTGATGTTATTCCGTCGATTGTAACGTATTCTGTCCGTTATATTTCGGAAAAATGCCTTCCGGACAAAGCGATTGACATCATGGACGAAGCTGGTGCTTCTAAAAAAATTCAGGAAGATGAACGTCCTCAGGAACTTGATGATTTACAGAATTCAATAGACAAACTTTCTGAGGAGAAACGACAGCTCGTTTTGCATCAAGATTATGAAAGAGCTGCAATGGTGAGAGATAAAGTAACAGATCTTCGTCATCAGCTTGAAGAGTTTAACATTGCATGGAAGAATAACGAAGTGTCAAAGTGCCGCTTTGTTTCCAAAACTGATATAAGCCGCATCGTAAGTAATATGACAGGAATTCCAGTCGAACAGTTGGATTCTGGCGAGTCAAAGCGTCTTCTTGACATGGAAAAAATTCTGCATGAGGAAGTTATTGGACAGAACGAAGCTGTACGTCTGATAAGCAGTGCAGTTCGAAGAAGCCGTGCTGGGGTATCTTCACTTAAACGCCCTATGGGGTCTTTTATTTTCCTCGGTCCTACAGGTGTCGGAAAAACACAACTTGCAAAGACTCTCGCAAAATTCCTTTTTGGAACAGAAGATGCTCTTATCCGTGTTGATATGAGTGACTATATGGAAAAGCATACAGCATCTCGGCTTGTTGGTGCTCCTCCTGGATATATCGGTTATGACGAAGGTGGAACTCTTACAGAGCAGGTAAGACAGCATCCATATTCTGTAGTTCTTCTTGATGAGATAGAAAAGGCACACACTGATATTTTCAATCTTCTTTTGCAGATGTTTGAAGAAGGCGAGCTTAGTGATAATCTTGGCCATACAGTCAGTTTCAGAAATACTGTTGTGATTATGACAAGTAATGCTGGAGCTCGTCAGATAATGTCAGATAACAGACTTGGTTTTTCTTCCGGGGCAAGCGGAGTTCTTCCTTATGAAGACATCAAAGCAAGTGCAATGGAAGAATTGAAGAAAATCATGGCTCCAGAACTTCTTAACCGTATTGATGATATCATCGTATTTAATGCATTGGATCGTGAGCAGATAAGTTCTATTCTGGATATTCAGCTTGGAGAACTGAAAGATCGTCTTGCTGAGCAAGGATTGCTTGTAGCATTGCGTCCGAAAGCACGTGAGTACATGATAGATCATGGATATGATCCTTCAATGGGGGCCCGCCCTATGCGTCGTCTGATACAGCGTGAAATAGAGGATGAACTTTCGGTTCTGCTTTTGAGCGGTAAAAAAGGTTCAAGTGATACAGTCATTATTGACTGCGTCGGTGACAAGCTTTCTGTTAAATTTAAAAAGTCAAAGCTGAGTGCCAAGCAGATTGAGCCGTCAGAAGATAGTCAGCCAATGCTTATAACTAGCGGGAATATTGAAAATAATTAAATGATACAGTGCTTAAATCTGGAAAGTTTTAAGTGCAAAAGATATTTTTTAAGTGATTCCCTGAAAATTGCAGTTTTTGGGGAATCTTAAGATATAAAAAAGTTATTATAAAAATATATTGTTTTGCAGAATTTGTAGGCATTTATTTGTTAACAGTTTTGCAAAGTTAATATAGGAGGTTTGGGTATTATGAAAGAGTTCTTACAGTATGAAGTGATTAGAAACGATGCGTTAAATTTGGCACATAGAATATATGCCGAAGATGGATTTGTTCCTGATATTATTTATGCTTCTCTTCGAGGTGGTGCATATATGGCAAATGTTTTGAGTGAGTATTATAAAGTTGCTCTTCATGACCATAAGCCTGTTTTGTATGCTGCTGTAGTTGCAAGAAGTTATACTGATATAAATCTTCAGGATTCTGTCAGAATTGATGGCTGGACATATTCTCCTGAATATCTTCGTCCTGGTGACAAAATCATGCTTGTTGATGATATATTTGATTCTGGACGTACTTTGAATTATCTTGTAAGCATACTTCTTGAAAAAGGTGTTCCCCGCGAAAATATCAAAGTTGTAGTTCATGATTACAAAGTTTATAAATATAAAAAGTCTCTTCCTATTCAGCCTGATTACTGGTCAAGAAAGTTCGATATTGATAATCCTGATCAGAATAACTGGATAAACTACTGCAGTCACGAAATGGTTGGACTTACACAGGAAGAGCTTGAAGAACATTATTATAAGCCTTATCCTGAACTTCGTACTGCACTCGAAAGAATCTTTCCGAAGAAATGAAAAAAGCATTTCTTGAATTTTTTCTGTTTGCCCTTATATGCGTTTCTCTGCCGGCATTTTCCAAGCAGGATATTGTAAGTCCTGTCGAAGGTACATGGAGTAATTTTCAGCCGCTTGTTTTGAATGTTGAAGACAGCAGTGAAGTTTTTTATTCAGTATCAGGATCTGATCCGCTTATGTTTGGTTTCGCATATGATGGGCCGACTGTCATAGAACAGACTGGAGATGTTCATCTTTGTATATCCGTTATTTCTTCGGCTGGTATAAGAACTGATTATTCTGTTGATTATAAAGTTATACTTTCTGATGAAAGCGGTAAATCTTCATACAGCGAAATCGAAAAAAAATTCATTGACTTGATAAAGTCAAATTCAATTCGTGCATATACAGCCGGTACACCTTTTGTGATACCGGATACTTTTTCGTATGCAATAGGCATGGCTGATGAAAGGAGCGGACTTCGATTTTTCAAAGGCAGAAGTTTGACTTTTTCTTCGAATAACACAGTGGAGAGGTATGTTCCTTTCACTGTGAAAGCTAACTCTGAATTATACAGATTTATTGTCAAAACGCTTCCATCTCAAAAAGCTTATGTAAAATCAGTGTTACATCCGTTTAAAGTTTTTGACTGGAATACAATCTCATTTGCAAAAACAGACTTCCTTTATAAAATTGATGACGGAAACTGGACTGATCCGATGTTTGAGATACATATAGACAGAACAGAGACTCATGTTGTTTTCTGGAAAGCAAGAGATGCTGCGGATTCGGAAGCATCTTCGTTTGTTCTTTATCCAAAGCCAAAGCTTGAATGTATTTCGGAAAAAGATAACACTGTTTCTTTTGTTCTTCGTCTGACACATGCATACCTTGATGGGTATAAGATGGGGGCTGTATCTTCACAGAATCATGCATTGACTTGTGTGCATCCTGCAGAAGGTTTTTATGACAAGCTTGCACTTGATGCTTTTTATGGAGAAGAGGCTTGTGGAACTTTTACAACAGGTGTTTATCTTAATGGAATTTATCAGGGAAATCTGAGTCACTCTTACGATGTTGATAAGCTTCCTCCGCCGGCGCCAGTTATTGCGTCTTCGTCTGCAGAAGAACTTGTTTTGTTTTCTACTGCAAAAGTATCTTTTTATACAGAAAATAATGCAAAAATTTTTTATGCGGTAAGTCAACCGGTTCCTTTTGAAGGACGAAATGCAAAATCTATGGAATGGGCATTTGAGAAAATTCAGGCCGGAAAATTTACAGCGTTGACACGACAGGATATTTTTCTTTCTTCTGTAAATGACTGCGCCACTTTCTATAAAATCAGAGCTTATGCTCAGGATGCCTCTGGCAATATCGGAGATATCAGTGAGTTTCATCTTATTGTCGACGGGCATAATCTGTATGTTGATGAAAGAATGGGTAGTGATAAAAAAGGTACAGGAGGTTATGCATCCCCATTTGCCAGCATAGAAAAAGCTCTGTCTGTCTGTAAGAGCGGAACTAAAATACATATTAAAGGTCTTGTGACTGTTGTCAATCCAATTGAGGTAAAAATTCCATGTACCATAGAAGGTGATGATTCTGTTGTTATTTTTGGAAGTGGAGCTGTAATAACTTTTGTAAACTGTACAAGTTCTGTTTGTGGCTGTGCTTTTACAAAAGATTCAGAATCTGAAGATGACAGTTTGATGATAAGTTTGCAGAAATCAAATGTATCATTTTCTGGCTGTGATATTTCTTCTTCTTTCGTCAGAAATGGTACATTGTTAAATTTAGCAGATTCTCATATTTATGCTGATAAATGTAATTTTTCTTTGACGGCAGCTTCTTATTCAAATGTAATTTCTGCCCACAATTCTTTTGTTTCAATCAGAAATACAAGCTGTGCAGCAAATTCTTATACAGCTGTGTGCTTCAGTGTAAGTGACTGTACGCTGGAATTGAATTCTGTCGCAGTCGGTGCATCTGGGTTCAGTGGTCGTATAGCAGAGATTAGTGGGGGAGAGTATTCTATTTCGAATAATATATTTACTGTATCTTTTGCAGACACAAATATTAACATGCCTGTAAATGATAACCGCTGTATATGGACAAGTTCATCTTCCAGACAGAAAGTTTTGCAGAATAACAAAATTAACGGTATCAGAAAGTAATGTATTTTAGTTTGTGATAAGCTTTTTCATTTGAAAAAATTCAAATACATAAGTCATTTTAGATTCTATAAAAAAACATGGAGTTTTTATGCAGAAGTTGATTGTTGGATTTGATGAAGCTGGCAGAGGACCTCTTGCAGGTCCTGTAACTGCAGGCTGTGTAGTGCTTCCTTTTGATTTTCCGGTAGATATTTTAAATGACAGTAAAAAGCTGTCTGAAAAGAAACGGAAGGCAGCTGAGATTTTGATAAAAGAAAAAGCCTGCTGGGGATTTGCAAGAGTAGAGCATGACGAGATTGACAGAATAAACATACTGAATGCATCATTAAAAGCTATGTCGATGGCTTTTGATGATATGTGTGCAAAACTTCCGTCATGGCTTTCATCACAAGGTATGTCAGACTGTGACGGTAACAAGATGCTTGATTTATTGGAAGGAATTGCTGACGGAACTTTTTGTCCTGATGTTGAGTGTGCTGTTCGTGCCGAGCCGAAAGCTGATGCAAATTATCCTGCTGTAATGGCTGCAAGCATTATAGCAAAAGTCGAACGAGACCGCATAATGTGCGACTATGATAAATTGTATCCTCAGTACGGCTATAAAAAGCACAAAGGTTACCCAACTAAGGCACATAGGGAAATTTGTCACCAGATAGGTGTGTCTCCAATTCAGAGACTTTCGTTTAAGTACTAGTATATAAATAAAGTTTGTTTGAAAAAAAGTCGAGTTTAGAGCCTTGTGATGACAGGACTCTAAACTGCGCGTTATTAGATTTGGTAATTAATATTCGTTTGAATTTACGTCTGTTGGCAATTCTGTTGAAGCCGGGCGCTTTGATGTAACATGGATTACACGGCCAGTTCTTTTGATACCATCTTCCTGGCGTTCTGAGCGTTTTTCTGCAACGAGGCGGCTTTCACCTTTGCGGCGATACACTTTCTTTTTGCCGTCGGCTTTATCGCCTGTGCCGTTTTCTTCTGCTGCCATAGCCTTGTATTTTGCTTCTTTTGCAGCCTTGCGCTCAGCACGGATTTTCGCGCGGTCTTTCTGCTCTTTCTGGATGAACTGCAGAGACTGATCCATGCCGTTCAAGAATTTCTGCATGTCATCTGCAAAGACAACAATAGCACGGCGGTCATCGAGGCCGTCTTTGATTTTGCTTTCAACAATCTGCAAAAATACATCACCGTTGCGATTTTCTTTCACATTGAAAAAATATGAACGATTATCAAGGTTGATTTGATTTGTAAAAAGTTCACCTCGTATTCCCATACAGTCCTTCCTTAATAATGTAATTGGATTTAGAAAAATAGAAATCTTACCCGTTATATAACATTTTTTAACATTTTGTGCAAGAGGAAAATCTGAATTTGCAAAAAATACTGTACAAAATGTTAATGACTTTACAAAAATATGTTGAATCTTGTTTCGAAATTTGCAGCTTGCATGGATGCTGTCTTTGAAATATCTCTTCCGGCACTTAAAATCAGATTTTTTAAGTGCCGTTTTTTATTTTGTAAGACAAAGTTGTTCTGCAATTGCAAAACAGCAGTCTCCGATTTTTTCAATCTGTCTTATCAGGTCAATGTAAAGAAGTTCGGCTTTGACGTTTGCGCCGTTTTCCAGTCTGTTGCGTGCGACTTTTTTCAGCGCTTTTCGTTCTGCGTCAATCTGATCTTCCAGCTCGTGTGCAAACTCCAGCTGTTTTGCCGAAAGCTCAGTGTTGATGTTTTTGTAGATAAAGTACAAAAGTTCTCTTGCAAGTTCCAGATACGGCAAAAGACGGTCGAAATCGTCTTTTTGATACACGTATTGTTTTTCGGCCATTTTTTTGACATAAACTCCGATTGCCATACAGTCATCAGAAATTCGCTCCAGCTCACTTGCAAGCTGAATCATAACGTTGATATTGTTGTAAAGTCTCGAATCAATGTTCAGCTGCTCACAACGTAAAAAATACTTTGTTATCTGTTCGTGCATTTGATCGATGTAAGATTCTTCCTGAATAAGATGATCGTAATGATCAACCAGAAAACGCCCCGAACGGTCTGTAAAACCATATTGCAGACGGTCGAACATTCTCACAGTGATGTCTGCCATGTGGCTGACTTCTTTTTGCGCAGTAATAATACATGTCGTCGGAGATTCTTCTGCGAGTTTTTCTGAGAAATCAAGTTTGTATACAGTCGGCAGCTGATTCTTTTCTTCTTTAATGTAAATTGCAGTAAGACGGGCAATCTGTTTTGTCCACGGGATAAACAGCAGCGTACCGAAAATATTGAAACATGTATGGAGCATGGCAATATGGTAAACAATATTGCTTTCTGCAGTTCCTGGCACAAGATAGTCAACAAACTGTGTAAACGGCTTGAGGAATATAAGTGCAAGAAGTGCTGTTATTGTATTAAAAAGGACGTGAATTGAAGCTGTCCTTTTTGCATTTATGTTTGTGCCGAATGCTGCCATGATAGAATCGATAGTTGAGCCGATGTTACTTCCTATGATTATTGCAGCAGAAAATTCCCATGTGAGCAGTCTGTTGTATGCCATTGTAATGACTATGGCTGTCATGGCAGAAGATGAGTGAATCAATGCAGTAATTACAATGCCGATTCCTGCTGCAATTGGAATGCTTAATATTCCAAGGTTCTGGATTTTGGGCAGGAATGTCATTGAACTGCTGGAAAGTGCAATTGTATCTGAAAGCCAGCCCAATGCAATAAAAAGCATTGCAAATCCCATAATTGCATGGCCGATACCTTCTTTGTGCCATTTTTTGACAATTGAAATAATATAGCCGGTTCCAAAAATCGGTATGGCGGCGACTTCGAGCTTAAAGTTAAAACCAAAAACTGCAACTATCCATGCTGTGACTGTTGTTCCAATATTTGCACCGAAAATAACGGCTATAGACTGCTCGAGTGTAATGAGCGCCGCGTTTACAAATGACACAACCATGACCGTTGTTGCACCGGATGACTGTATGAGCATTGTCAGAAGGCATCCTGTGATGAGACCGATAAATCTATTTTTGGTCATGAAGTTCAGTGCGGCCTGAAGTTTTTCTCCTGCGGATTTCTGTATTCCATCGCTCATCATTTTCATGCCGAAAAGCAGAAAGCAGAGGCTTCCGACAAGTTTAAACAGTGTAAGTGACAGTTGCGAAAATGACATATCTTTTTTTTACTCCCCGTTTTTTAATTTCCATGGCTATTCATCTTAAAACATCAGTTTTCGGATGCTCTTTCAGCCTCTAGAAAATGTTCAGTTTTTAAGGTTTTGTTTTTATTTTTCCCAGTATGACGGGAAAAAGTAAATTATCATTGTGTAAAATTCCAGACGGCCTGCAAGCATTGCGAAGCTGTAAATCCACTTGACTTGATCCGGAAGCGATGCGCAGTTTACAGATGGTCCTAGTTTGTTGAATGCAGGTCCTACATTACTGATTACACTAAGGGCTCCTGTCAGTGATGTGAAAATATCTACGCCGAAAATACATGCTCCGAATGTCACTATGAGAATCATCAGCAGATATATGTACAGAAAAGCAGCAACATTGAAAACAACGTCTTTGCGTCCCGGCATACTGTTTATTCTGATTGTAAAGATTCCATGAGGATGAAGCATTCTCTGGATTTCATTGTGAAGCTGCTTGGAAAAAACAGTCCATCTGATTATTTTGAAACCTCCTGCTGTTGAACCTGCACAGCCTCCGATAAAAAATAAAAGGAAAATCATGCACTGGCTTGCTGATGTCCATTGCGTATAATCTGATGTTGTGTATCCTGTTGTTGTTATTATAGAAATAATCTGAAAAACAGAATATCTGATTGATGTAAAGATACTGCTGTACGTGTTTCTTTCAAAGAATGTTATACAGATGCTGACTACTATGATAATACCAATGTAAACACGAAGCTCTGTATCTTTTTTGATTTCTGCAAATTTTTTTGTGAACAGATAATAATACAGAGTAAAGTTTATGCCTGACAGCAGCATGAATACTGAACAGATTGCTTCTATTTTGGCTGAATGCCAGAATCCAATATTATCATTTTTTGTGGAAAAACCACCTGTTCCCATAGATGAAAAAGCATGGCTGATTGCATCCAGTGTATCCATGCCGGCAAACTTGAGTAGAACGGCGTGGACGATTGTCATACCAAGATAAATAAACCACAAAACTTTTGCAGTCGTTGTAATTTTGGGAGTGAACTTGCTTTTATCCGGTCCTGTTGTTTCGGCTTTGATGAGCTGAAAACCTCCGACGCCCAGAATCGGGAGAAGTGCGACGGACAAAGCTACGATACCCATGCCTCCCAGCCAGTGCATCTGGCATCTCCATAAATTTATAGTTCGTGGAAGGCTATCGAGGTCTGATATGTTTGTAGCTCCTGTCGTAGAAAAACCGCTTATGCTTTCGAAAACTGCATTTGTGACTGTCGGACATGCACCTGTAAAGTACAGTGGAATTGCTCCCATGATACTTGCTGCAAGCCATGCAAGTGCGACAACTACAAAAGATCCTCTTATGCTGAGTGATGTTTTATTATTACGGGCAAAATAAAGGAAAAGTAAAGCAATGATAATGGCTATCATCATGGGAACTGCAAATGACTTTATTACCCATGTCTCGTTACAGAGGACTGCCGATGTGATAGGAATGATAAACGTAGCTCCGACTAATGCAACAACAACAGAAATAACTTTGATAACAGTGATCGTCATATTCAGTTAGCCCCACTGAATCGTTCCAGAATTTTCTTGTTTCCGGTTTTTTCGATGATTACAAGATGATCTCCTGCTGCAAGAATCGTGTTTCCTGCAGGAAGTTCGTAGTAATCCTGTCCGATTTTCTTTATAAGAAGTAAAAGGTATTCACCGGGACTTGCTATATCTTTAAGTGCTTTGCCGGTAAATTTGCTTGTAGAAGGCAAGTCACATTCGACTATTTCAAATGCTCCGTTTGATATTGTATGAATACCTGTGACGTTTTTGCCTCTCAGATGACTCATTATGCTATCTACGATTGTATCACGGAGTGGAACTGCAACTTCGATACCCAGTTTTCTGGCGATATCGGCAAATGATGATTGTGCTACAAGTGCTATTGTTTTACCGACACCTAAAGATTCCATGTAAGCTGAGATAACCATGTTCATTTCATGATTGTGCGTTGCAGCAATAGCGAGGTCATATTCAAAAAGTTTTTCTTCTTCGACAATGCCACCTTCTGTGATGTCGCCATTAAGAACTCTGGCTGTCGGGAATTTTTCTGTTGCTTCTTTGCATCTTTCCTTATTGCTGTCTACAATTGTCAGATTGCGAAGTGTGTTCTGGTTCGTTGATATACCTTGAAAAAACTTCGGGAAAAAAGCTTTCGGCTTTTTTTCTATAAGTTTGTTTGTGATAAGTGTTCCAATTCTGCCGGCTCCGACGAGAACGATTTTTTTGAGTACGTCTGTTTTTGCTCCACAGAGTTCGAGAAGTGACTGTATGCATTCTGCCTTTGTCAGTATGCCGATGCGGTCACCGGCATGCAGAATTGTGTTACCGCTCGGAAGCGATGAAGTTCCTTTTGATTCAACATAGACAACAATAAACTTGTTCGGTGTAAGTGTTCTGAGATTTTTGAGAGCCTGTCCGTCAAATTTGCTGTTCTTTGCTATCTGCAAAGCTGTGATTTCATAATCTTCACCGAATGTGAGAATATCGCTGACTGCACCATGTTCTACAGCTTTAACAATTGCTTCTGCTGCCTCGATGTCTGGGTTTATCATGAAATCGATGCCATAAAGAGGTCTGTGTTTGCCAGAGAAAGTGTCCTCATGTTTTTTTGTGACTTGATTTTTGTTTGTATAGTAAGAATAGTTTCTGACTCGTGCGATTTTGAGGATATTCGGATAAACAGTATCGACCAGAGAACATGTTATCATATTCATCTCATCGCTTTCTGTGAGTGTGATGAGAGCATCCATTTTGGAAATGCCGGCATTTTCAAGGTTTTCCATATTGTTGCCGTCAGCCTGAAAAACTTTGCAGTCAACCCGGGAACCAATATGAGATGCTACTTCTGTATTGTTTTCGATAATAGTGACTTCGTTTTTTTCGTCGACAAGTTTTTTTGCGAGCTGGATGCCTGTAAATCCTGCTCCGATAATCATTATGTTCATAAAAGTACCTTATATGGGCTTGTTAAAAACTTCAGTTTTTTAAAATGAGTCCTTTTCTATCCAGTTTTTACTTCTTTCTACTGCACGTTTCCATAGATCATATAACTGATCCCGTCTGGAATCTTCCATATGCGGCATGAAAATCTTTTCTACTTTCCAGATATTCAAGATTTCATCTTTGCTCTGCCATACACCAACTGCAAGTCCTGCACAGAACGCAGCTCCGAGGGCTGTAGTTTCTACATTCTGCGGACGATAGATAGGCTTATTCAGAATGTCTGCCTGGAACTGCAGCATGACATTGCTTTTGCATGCACCGCCGTCTACTTTCATGAGGGAAAGCGGAATTGCGGCATCTTCCTGCATGCATGTCAGAATGTCTTTGACTTGATAGGAAATAGCTTCCAGTGTTGCCCGGCATATGTGAGCTTTTGTGACACCCCGTGTAAGTCCGACAAGAACACCTCTGGCATATGGATCCCAGTATGGTGTGCCTAGTCCTGTAAATGCAGGCACCAGAAATGCACCGTTTGAATCAGGAACGCTTTCTGCAAGCATATCGCATTCTTTTGCTGTTTTTATGATGCCGAGCTGGTCTCTAAGCCATTTTACTGTTGCTCCGCCCATAAAGACACTGCCTTCGAGAGCATACTGAACATTGCCGTTCAGACCGATTGCTATTGTTGTCAGAAGATTATTTTTTGAAAGAATTTGCTTATTGCCTGTATTCATGAGCATGAAACAGCCTGTGCCGTATGTTGTCTTGGCTTCGCCGGGGTTAAAGCATCCCTGGCCGAACAGAGCTGACTGCTGATCGCCTATGCACGCTGCGATTGGTATTTCAAAACCGCAGATATCTTTGTCTGTGATTCCGTAAATTTCTGATGAATTTTTAACTTGTGGAAGCATACATTTGGGAATAGACATAAGCTTCAGAAGTTCGTCATCCCACTCAAGCGTGTTTATATTGAAAAGCATTGTCCGGCTTGCATTTGTGAAGTCTGTGATATGTATTTTACCGCCTGTAAGCTTCCACACAAGCCATGTATCGATTGTTCCTGCAAGAAGTTCGCCGTTTTCTGCTTTCTGCCGGGCTTCTGGAACATTATCAAGAATCCACTTTATTTTTGTGGCAGAAAAATATGGATCAGGAATAAGTCCTGTTTTTTGCTGTATAAAAGAACTTTTGTTGTCTTTAATAAGCTGTTCTACGAAATCTGCGGTTCGGCGGCACTGCCAGACAATTGCATGATAAACAGGTTTACCTGTATTTTTGTCCCAGACAACGACAGTTTCTCTCTGGTTTGTTATTCCGATTGCCTTTATCTGTTCTGCAGGAATAGATGATGTCCTGATAACTTGCTGCATCATGGCAAGTGAACATAGGAATATCTCTGTTGCATCATGTTCAACCCAGCCAGGTTTCGGAAAATACTGCGTAAATTCCTGCTGTGCGATATGCACTTTTTGAGCTGTGGAACTAAAAATGATAGCACGTGAAGACGTTGTGCCCTGATCTAGTGCAAGAACATATTTTTTTGGTGCCATGATTATTCCTGTTGCCTGTCTTTTTTATATTAATATATCTCTAAAAAATATCAAAATGATATTTTTTAGAGGTGCTTCTGTTAATCTGATGGGGTCAGTACAGATCTGCCAGGACTGCACAGTGAACTGATGACAGGTCTTCCGAGCAAAACTGTATCTACACCATAAGATGCAGCTTTTTCGATGTCTTCTGTATGGCGGATACCGCCGTCAATCCACAGTCTGTCACTGTTGTTTCTGAGCGTCTGTGAATATTTTGCAAGAAATTCTGCCGTACTGCCTTCGCGTGTTTCTACGCGTCCGCCATGATTTGATATATATGCAATGTCAGGCTTAACTGCCTTGACCAGTTCAATATCGTTTTGTGTAAATATACCTTTGATTGCAAAAGGAATGCCTTTGGCATTGAAATGCGCTTTTAACTCTTTGAGATTTGCGGCGGTTTTTTTTTCAAGATTAACAAGATTTCTCATCGTAATGATATTATAAGCGTCAATATCAATTCCTACGACTTCAGAAACAGACTCTGCCCACTGTGCCCGTTCCATGATTTTTTCATTTGCATATGGTTTGATAAAAACTGCTGCTTTTGTGTTAGAATTAAAGTTCTGCTCGTTTGTTACAGCCTGTATACCGTACAGAAGCTTAAAGTCCGGAGTGCCATCTCCAAGACTGAGTTTGATTCCGTTTTTTGTGCAGAATCGGACCATATCGAAGTAAAATGCTTTTTCTTCTGCATAGCCGATATTTTGTATTGCTCCTGTAATAGGTGCAACTCTTATATCTGGTGTGCAGTTTCTGATATTTCCTGCCGGTATGATTTTCCAGTCGTCTATGTTGTGCTTGAAGTTTTTGCTGGCCATCGGACCGCCCATTCCTGGCATCTGACCGATACATCCGCGTCCGTTACAGACCGGACACAAATGGCATTTGTAATTTGGAGCCGTATCAATAAATTCCTGTACATCCAGTGCTGTATTCAATTCTGTCTGTGTATATACAGTATGAACAGACGGCATAGTTAAAATCTCTGGCATCAATCAATCTCCTAATCCTGTTCCAAGTTCTCGTGCTGTTAATATCATCGGATGATTTAGAGGGATATTTTTGACTTTTCTTGCAATTTCGTCCAGATTTACGCCAATAATTTCATCATTTTGCAGTGCGACAAGCTTTCCAAAGTCATTATTTGCTAGAAAATGTGCAGCTGCGGTTCCGTATCTCGTGGAAAGAAGTCTGTCATATGCAGACGGTGTGCCACCTCTCTGTAAATAACCTAAAACTGTTACACGGGATTCAAGTTTTGTTTCTTCTTCAAGTTCGTGTGCGACGCGGTATGCAATCGAATAGGGCATGGCCGCACGTGCTTTTTTCAGTTCTTTTTTGGAGAGCTTTGCTTCTTCTTTTGAAAGAGCGCCTTCTGCAACGACGACGATGGAAAAGTTTTTGCCGGCATCTCTGCGTTCTATGACTTTTTGTGCAACGGAATGTATGTCATAAGGTATTTCCGGGATAAGAACTACATCTCCACCGCCGGCTATACATGAATATAATCCTAGCCAGCCGGCCTTGTGTCCCATGACTTCGATGACAATTATGCGGCTGTGACTGTGTGCCGTCGTGTGGATTCTGTCAACGGCTTCTGTTGCAATGTCCAAAGCTGTGTGGAAGCCGAAAGTCATGTCTGTTTTAACAATATCATTGTCAATTGTTTTTGGCAGTCCGATGACATTCAGTCCTTCGTGAGCCAGAAGGCTTGCTGTAGTATTTGTACCGTTTCCACCGAGGCAGACCAGCGCATCCAGATCCCATTTTTTGTAATTTTTAATGATTGATTCAACCGGCAGAAGTCCTGTATCCGGATCTGGTTCAGGATTTTTGAACGGTTTTTCGCGAGCTGTACCTAATATTGTTCCACCTACAGTCAGAAGTCCGACTAAATCTTTGGATTCAATAGGAAACATGTCACCATTGATAAGCCCCCTGTATCCGTTCCTGATACCGATAGGCTGCATATTGTATTTCATCATTGCTGTCCGGCAGACTGCGCGGATAGCGGCATTTAATCCTGGTGCATCGCCGCCGCTAGTAAGAATTCCGAACTTTTTTACGTTTGAGCTAGACATATTCTGGCACCTCGAAAACCCGCTGATTAGACTTTACAGAGTTTGCCTGCGGGTTTTTTATCGATGAAATGCGACGGCATAAAACGTCGTATTAAAAAGCTGAATCTGAATTAATTTTGAAAGGCATCTCAAAAAATTGCAATTTTTTGAAGCTTTATGGAAAATTAGAAACTGCTTTTTTAAAGTATATCAGACTATGTCAGATAATTCAATTTACAAATGAAAGTCTCTGAAAATTGAAGTTTTTGGAGACTTTCCATAACCGACAGGCTACATGCTAAAAATCGCTGTTTCCTATGATTGTTGCATCTGAAGAACTGCTTTTCGAAGATTTACGGCGAGAATGCTTTTTATTATCGTCAGAAATCAGAGTATCGTCTGAGTTCCATGAAGTTTCCTGGACACGCTGTGTTTTTGAGGATTTTGGCGCGATGAGGAAACCGAGCAGACTTCCGCAAAGTCCTCCTGCAAGCGATATAAAGACCGGCAGATTGTTCTGAAGAATCTGCATGAAACCAGAGTCATACGAAATTCTTGCAAAAATCTGTTCGTTATTCAGTGTGTAAATTTTCTGTGCGGTAAATGCTGCAAAAACAAGCAGCCAGGAAAATGAAACTGTTTTTTTTGCAAGTGCTGTAAGGGAAGCCAGAATAATAAACATAAAAAGTATGCTGTCTGCACCGCAGTTCATCATTGGTGGTGCACATACTGTAAGTACACCAGAGACAACAGAAGCGATTATTGCCATGAGTGTGACAATCTTTGATCCGTATCGTTCTTCTAATGTTGTGCCAAGGAGGAGCATTATTGTGGAATTTATCAGAATCTGATTCCAGTTTTCGTTACCGAACACGTGTGCCAGCACTCTGACATAATCCATTGGATTTCTGATATTGAATGCATTTTCTGCCACCTTCATGCTACGGCATGTACAGGCAAGCTCAGTGATTTTGCCTTTGAGAAAGATGTCAGCGACAAAAACTGCCACTGTTAATAAAACAAAAATAATCGAAACTGGAGAATCGAAAAGGAATTTGAATTTCTTTTTAGCCATAAAAAATATTCTATGGCTAAAAAGTGTATTTGTAAAGGATGGATTACAGACGGTGCATTTCTGAGAATACTTTTTCGTTCATCAGATTGCATTCAACGCCGAGTGCTTTGCATTTTTCGATAAGGTCTTTGCGAGCGCCATCAATGTCGTTGTCTGCGTTTGCAAAATCGACCATCATCATCATGACAAAATTGCCGCTGAGAATGGTCTGTGTGATATCGACTATATTGATAGAATGTTCTGCAAGGTATGCAGAAACTTTTGCGATGATTCCGACTTTGTCTCCACCGACTACTGTAATAATTGCTTTCATAATGGTGTTATTCTATCAAAATACAGTACACGTTGCAAGGTAGATATATAAAATCACATTGTTTGCAGTTCTTTATTATAAATCTTTTCAGGCAGAACTTGTATGTACATTTTCTAAGGTTTTTTGGAGAAAGCGATTCTGTATGACCTTGAAACAATATGATTTTGATTGTAAAATAGTTGTACTTTATTGTAATAAAACGGTATAGGTTTGAGGAGTAACTATGAACATTAAAGGACTCGAGGCTGCTGCACTTTCTATTCGCAGCCTTTCAATGGATGCTATTCAGAAGGCAAATTCAGGACATCCAGGACTTCCACTTGGTGCTGCAGAAGTTGCAGCTGCTTTGTACGGCGAAGTCATGAAGCATAACCCAGCTGACAGCAAATGGGTTGATAGAGATCGTTTTGTTCTTTCTGCCGGACATGGTTCAATGCTTATTTATTCTGCATTGCACCTTGCAGGATATAAAGTTTCTATGGATGATATAAAATCATTCCGCCAGGTTGGCTCTAAGTGTCCAGGACATCCTGAGTACGGTGATACAGACGGCGTTGAAGCAACATCAGGTCCTCTCGGACAGGGTATTGCAGCTTCTGTCGGTATGGCTGTAGCAGAGTCTATGCTCGCAGCAAAGTTTAACACACCGAAGCACACAATCGTTGATCACTATACATACGCTCTTGTCGGAGAGGGCTGTCTTGAGGAAGGTGTTTCTTCAGAGGCTTCTTCTCTCGCTGGAAATCTTAAGCTCGGTAAGCTCATTGTATTCTATGATGAGAATAAGATTTCAATCGACGGCAGCACTGACATAACATTTACAGATGATATCCAGAAGCGCTATGAAGCATATGGATGGCAGGTTTTGCGTGGTTCTATGTACAATTTTGGCGAGATTGCTGATCTTGTTTCAATGGCAAAGAATGAGAAAAACAAGCCTTCCCTCATCATCCTCAAGTCTACAATCGGTAAGGGCGCTCCAAAGGCTGGTACTGCTGATGTTCACGGTGCTCCACTCGGTGATGAAGGCTGTAAGGAAGCAAAGAAGGCTCTCGGACTTCCAGAGAACGAGCAGTTCTATGTTGTTCCTGAAGCATACAAGTATTTCGAAGAAAAACGCAAGGAATGGGCAAAAGCAGAAGAAGACTGGAAGAAGACTTTTGATGCATGGGTAGCAGAAAATCCTGAACTTGCAAAGAAGTGGGATGCATACTGGAACTGCAAGCAGACTGCAGAGTGTGCATTGCCGGCATATAAAGTAGGCGACAAGCTTGCTACACGTGATGCTTCTGGTAAGGCTCTGAATGTAATGGCTAACCGTTTCGAGTGGCTCGTCGGTGGTTCTGCAGACCTTCAGGGGCCGAACAAGACAAAGGTTGCAAATGATGACGGTACATATAATGCATCTAACCGCAAGGGACGTACAATCGAGTACGGTATCCGTGAGTTTGCAATGTCTCAGGTAATGAGCGGTATCAACCTCCACGGAGGACTTCGTGCATTTGGTGCAACATTCTTTGTATTCACAGACTATTTCCGCCCATCACTCCGTGTTGCAGCTCTTGCAAAGATTCCTAACATCTACGTTCTTACACATGATTCAATCTACGTTGGTGAAGATGGTCCTACTCATCAGCCAATCGAAACTTTGGCTTCTGTCCGCTGTATGCCTAATGTTCAGATGCTCAGACCTGGTGATGCTGAAGAATCTGCTGTAGCTTGGGAAATGGCACTTGAATCAAAGGATCATCCGGTTCTCATGGCATTTACACGCCAGGCTATAGGTGTTTATGAGAAGGCAGACAAGGACTGGAGAAATACAGTTCGCAAGGGTGCTTATGTTGTACAGGAAGGCAGCAATACTCCTGATATTACAATTCTTGCTACAGGTTCTGAAGTTGAAATGTCACTTAAGGCAGCAGCTCTTGTTCCAAACAAGACAATCCGTGTTGTTTCTGTAATGGATAAGAATCTCTTTGAAGCTCAGGATGATGCATTCCGCGCAAAGATCATGGGGTCACCAAAGCGCGTTGTTGTTGCAGAAGCTGGTTGCCGTCAGGGTTGGGAAGGATATGCAAAGAAGGAAGACTGTTTCACAATCGACCGCTTTGGTATGTCTGGTCCTGCAGGCAAGGTTGCAGAAACTCTTGGCTTTACACCAGAGTGCCTTGCTAAAGTATTGGCAAAGTAAGATATCTTAAAAGTTCTTCGAAAAACTAGAAGGCTTATATAAGAAAAGACGTTCTTAATCTTAGCGGTTAAGAACGTCTTTTTTTTCAAATTGCTGATTGTTACTGATTCTGATGTCAATTCTTCTGAATCAGAACTGGATTATTTCTTCATAAACACTGATTGCAAATTGATCTGTCATACCGCTTATGTATTCAATGACGCATTTCTGCCAGCTTTCGTTATCATTGAAATCGAAAACTTCTTTTGTCTGATACCGCAGGTTATGTTTTTTCTGCAGGTCATACGCAGTGTATTTAATAACCCAGTCAGTAAAAGTTGTACGTAGATTTGGTGTGTATCGCAAATATTGTTCGAGCTTTCTGTTCTGTGCGTAGACTTGTGCTTTTATCAGAACATTATAGATGCAGCTCAGAATATTCTGTGCATACTTCTGAAATTCCTGAAGTCTCCAGTGATTATAAATATTTGCAAAACTAAATTTTTTGAGTTCTGTCAGAAATTCAAAGTATTGCTCGCTGAAACAAAGTCCGTCTGCCGGTGAACTTTTGTTGCATAAATCTACAATCATATCATTTATGATGACTGTCGTGTTCACTGCTTTGCCGTTTCTGACAGCTGTGTTTTTCTCATATCCCAGAGTACCTGCAACTATTTCTCTGAGCTGGCGGTAACTTCCCATGTCCAGAATATGATATGTGCGGGCATCTTCGATATCGCGGCCGAGAAACGCAATTTTATCACTGATTTTGACAACACAGCCTTCCCATGTAAATGGTGCTGTCTGTCCCGGTTTTTTGATGTCATAAAGATTTATCGCTTCATCTCTAGGCTTGAGCCCCTGTTCATCGATTTCGCCACAGTGACATATCAGACCGTCGCGTACTGCATAAGTTAAGTTCAGACATTTTTCGTTGCCGAGCGGATCCTGCAATGTTTCTATGTAGTCTGCAAAAAACAGGCTGTTTCTTTCGTGCCAGAATTTTTTAGGAGCACGGATACTTTCTGGATTTATGATGAGTGAGTTTAGTATGTCCTCGCCGACATGACCGAACGGCGCATGACCTATGTCATGTCCGATAGCAATTGCCTGTGTCAGATCTGCGTTTAATCCAAGGTATTTTGCAATAGTAGTACTGACGCTGGCGACGTGGCTGACATGCTCCATCCTTGTACATACATGATCGTTGTGCGGGGCAAAGAAAACCTGAGTTTTGTGCTTGAGCCGGCGGTATGCAAGACTATGCAGAAGCCGTGTGTAATCTCGGGCAAAATCGTCACGGATATCATTGCCGCGGCTGTATAGGGAAATTTCTCTTTGAACAGCATGCTCCCATTTCGGACAGCCATTCTGTGTTTTTTCTTCAATAAATGAATCTTTCATAGTTTGTCAAATGATGTGTTTTTTTATGCCGGCTCTAAAATTTGCAATTTTTAGGGTCTCCCATGACATGCAGGCAGAACTGTAAATCTCAGTCTGCCAATGATGTCTTACAATTGAAAATCCTTTGCGTAAAGTCTGTTGTATAAGTCGTCTGCGCAGTGTTCAAAACATTCTATTATATCTGGATTGAATGAACCGCATTCTCCGTTCATAATCATTTCTTTTGTTTTTTCTATAGTAAACGAAGGCTTGTAAACGCGTTTACTCAGCAATGCATCAAATACATCTGCAAGCGCGACAACCTGTGCTTCTATCGGAATTTCTGTACCTTTCAGATGATCAGGATATCCTTTGCCGTCCCATCTTTCGTGGTGAAAGCGGCATATGTTGAAACTGTACTGATACAGACTTGAATTTTTGAACTTCGGGATTGAGTCCAGAATTTTGCCGCCTGCGACTGTGTGGGTTTTCATTATATCAAACTCCTCGTTTGTTAGACGTCCCGCACTTTCCGGCTTGAGCAGAATACTGTCCGGTATTGCTATTTTTCCGATGTCATGAAGTGGTGTTACTTTTACAATCTGCCGTACTTTTGACTCGGAGAGCATGTACTTTGGATATTTGACTGCAATATATGTACAGAAAGATTCTGTTATGTCTTTCATACGACGGCAGTGATTGCCTGATTCAACATCGCGGCTTTCCAGAGCCTGACCAAGAGTTTCGATGATGTTCCACTGATTTTCCAGCAGCTCAGATTCCTGCGAACTGATAGTGATTGTCTGTACGTTGAAAATCTTTTCTAGCTGCTTTCTGTTATTGAAAATCTCAATAACCTTGTAAAGCTTCTGTCTGATGAATTCGAACTCAGCCGGTTCGTAGACTATATCAAATATGCCGTATTCGAAAGCTTTTGACATGAAAATATTGTCCGGATTGTCCGTTATGATAATCCCCGGAACTGTGCGGAAAATATCAATATTGTTCAGCTTCCTCAATAGAGAAAGTGTCGCATCACTGTTTTGAGAGTTATCTGTGATGATAAGAGCAGACAATTGTTCCATGTTGGAAAATGCGAGTTTGACAGCATGCTCTACATCATCTGTTCTGAGCGTGTCAAAATAAATGTCGCATTTATTCAGGAGAACCTTGCTGTTGTGTATGATCAATATTTTAGGTTTGTATATTGACATTATTTCTCCTACACCTATTCTATAATGATAAACCCATTTTTAATAATTAACAAGGATGAATATGCGGTTTCTTAAAATATCTATGAAAAATTAGAATATTTTGTATTTCAAATAATTCTGTGAAATCGTATGTTTTTATAAGACTATGGAAATAAACCAGGAAAAAAAAGCTGTAAGAAAAGATGTGCTTGCAGCTGTGCAAACTGCTCTTTCAAAAAATGAATTGATGCGTTCTCTGTATTCTCATAAAGCATGCACTGCCTTTATAAAATCTGAAATTTTTACAGGGGCAGATGTGGTGATGTCGTACATGGCTCTCAAAAATGAGATAGATCCATTTCGTATTCTTGTGGCGTCACTGAATTCTTACAAAAAAATAGCTTTTCCGCGCTGTTCAAAAGAGGGCAGTTCAATGGAGTTTTACATGATTCATGGTGCAGATACTCATGTTCAGCTTATGGAACAGTTTGACAGAGGTGCGTTCGGTGTCTGTGAACCAAAGCCTCTGCGTTCTATGCTCCTTGATTCAATTACACTTCGCAAAAAAAGTATTTGCGTTATCGTTCCTGGTGTTGCATTTACATATCGTGGCGGACGCCTCGGGCATGGTAAAGGATATTATGACCGTTATCTTACGGATCTTTGTGACAAAGCGGCATCACATGATTGCAAACTGTATCTTGTTGGAATGTGTTTTGATGAACAGTTAAAGACAAGACTTCCTCTTGAAGAACATGACATACATATGGATTATATACTTACTCCGTCAGGGTTGTTTCGATGCAATAAATGAAATACTTTTTTGCGCTCTGATGAGACATGTATTTTAGTTTGTCATATAAGTTAAAATTCCTGATACTTCAGGGATTTTAACATAATTTCGTTTTCAAATGTGACTTTAAAATAAAAATTGCAGTTTTTCAAGCACGTTTTGTTTTTTACTGTTTTGAATCGGCGGAAAATACCTGCAGCTCAGGCTTAGCCGGAATGTATTTATCAAGAATATTCAGGAAATCTTTTGCTGTTGCATTTTCTATGACCATATACGAATCCAGATAGAGATTTTTATTTCCTTCAAGAATTCCTTCCTGAATGAGACGTGCTGTTCCTTCGTTTGTCTGAGTGTTTATCATCGTCTTGTAGTTCCATATGCTTCGTATTTCTTTTATGATTTTATCCGAAGTTTTTTCATCGCTCAGTTCTTTGTATAATTTTTTGCGTGCATTTGCAAAAGATGAAATGAAACTTTTTTTGTGCAGCAATTTTTCAGCTTCAAGCATTGCAAATTTTTGAATTGAAGTTGCTCTCTGTGTCAGGCATTCATAATCTTTACCAAGGTCTTTTTCTGTAAGCAATTCCAGTTCAAAAAGAAGTGCATTGAAAAGTTCTCTTTGAGTGCTGTATTCTGGGGATGTAAAGTAAAACTGCATCGGATCGTAGAATTTTTTTGTCGGAACAAGAACCGGTGCTTCACTAGGCGTTGATGATTGTGACGGCGTGTATGTATGTGAAAGCTGTACTGTAAGTGTATCAGGTTTGTATTTTGGAGACTGTATTTTTATTTTTTCGCTGTCGTTTTGTTTTTTGAGGAGTCCGAAAGATGTTTCTGCAAATGATTTTGCCTGATTGAGAGAGATGTCTCCGACAATCACAATCGAGTAAAGTGATGCATTTAGAAGCTCTGTGTACGCAAGCGAAATGGTCTGATAGTTCATGGAAACAAACTGCTGGTTTTCTTCTTTGTAAAGCGGTTCAAAATCTGTTCCTCTGTACATATATTGCATTGCTTTTGCCCGCAGCTGATATGACAGCGAGCCTTGTTTGATGCGCTGCTGGTAGTTCAAATCATTTACAAGCTCGTCAGCAAGCTGCGGAGAAATTTCTCCGTAAATGATGGCATTTACAGCTGCAATGAGAGTTGTTTTGAGTTCTGATGTCAGACATTCTATTGTAATGTATGAAGTGACTTCTGTAGTCCATGCTCTGATTTTTGTGTTTCCGGATAGTCTGCCTGTATCTTTGAGTTTGTCTGCTTCGTTTTGAATGCAGTTTGTAAACGCGTTTATTAAAACTGTACGGAGGTATGGATTGTTGTTTGGAGTTTTGAAATCGCAGAGTTCTCCCCCTGCAATAGCTATGGAAATTGTTGCTGTTTTTGTACCGGAATTTGTTTTAACGATAAGCGGTATCGAATTTGAGAGTTTTGCTGATGACAGTGTTTTTGCATTGTCTATGTAATACTTTGAATCTGCATTCTGTATATGAGGAGTTTCTGTGACAGAGGTTTCTTCAGGTTTCTTTTTGCCGGCAGATATATTGTAAGAGTTTTCTCCGTACCATGCGGCACTTTCCTGTGTAATAAGTTCGTAACCTTTTTCTTTAAAAAGAGATTCATTACGTTTGTAATCGTCGCTGTTTATCATGATAAATACAAATGGTGTCTGATTTTTTGCGTGAAGAATAAAATCGCTGTAAGACAGATTTTCAATAGATTTGTAGTAGTTGGAGAATGCTGAATAAAACGTCTTTGCTGTGACGTTTTCGTTGTAAGTCCAGAACGACGCAATTTCTTTTGCAACCATGAGACCTTCGCCGGAACTTATGTTGAACGATGCAATCTGACTGTTCTTTGCACGGTTGAACTGAGCTTGTGTAATTGCATTTGCATTAAATGCTTCTTTTGCTTTCTGCACAAAAAGGTCTGCCTGAACTGCCGGTTCTGTTCCTTCCATAATACCCTGCAGAATAAGTCTGTCTGAGTTTCTTTCGCTCGTGCTTTGTGATGCCAGATATCCACTGCCTCGTATGCCGAGCTTTTTTTCGGATAGTTCTTTCTGTACAAAAGGTGAATCATTCTCGCAGAAAATGATTTCTGCAATCTTTGCTTCCGGCTTAGAGAATTCTGTGTACTGAACAGCAATCTGAGCCAGGTCTTTTGAAAAGATGGACGAAGGCAGAACGTATTTTTTCTGGGACGGAAATTTCTTTGTGTTTTGTTTTGTTGCACTTCCGCTGTAAGAACCTGACCATTTTGAAAAATATTTTGACACTGTCTGTGCTGTTTTTTTTACGTCGACATTGCCAGTTATGATAATTATTGCGTTATCCGGAGTGTAGTAAGCCGAACGAATTTCTTCGAGCATGGCAGTTACCTGAGGAATACTGTACGATGAAAAAGTCTGCAGGTCGATTCCGAAACTCTGCTTCCACGGCTCATCAGGAAACATTCTTGTTTCAATGGCACTGTTCAAAAATCCTGCCGCACTTTTCTGGTATTCGGCAATTTTATCTTTCATTGCGCTGTATTCTTTTTCGATGTCTGACTTTGCAAACGATGGATTTACTGCACACTGGGAAATCTGTTTGATATATTCGTCGAGACTGGACATATTTAAGCTGCATGTATAAGTGACGCTGTCGGCGTTGCTTGCTGATTCAATAGGCAAGGACTGTATGAAATCTTTGTTTGCGCTGGAAAGAAACAGTTTTGAATACAAATCCAGAAAACCTGCATTTGCCCGGCCCTGATGAGAATAACCGGCACGACAGACAAACTTCACCTGAGGCATGGAGACATTTTTTTCTTCATTGATAAAAATCGTGAAGTTATTTTGAAGTGTATATATGTGAAGGTTTGGCAGAATATTTTCTTTTTTGTCTTCAGAAAAAAACATGGCACAGCAAAAAAAAGCCATGATAATCAGAATCGCGTTTTTTTTCATATAACTATCATCGGAAAAAAACAATGCAGAGTTTTGCTGTTTTTACAACATGATGTATGAGATTTGAAACTGGCAGATAAATTACGGGCATCTCGAATCAGTGTTTTTTTCAGAAATGCCCTTTATTTTAGACATTGAATGTAGATACTGCCTGACTTAAAATTTCAACAGAGTTCTTTGAGCTGTTTGAAATATTTTGTATTTTTTCTGAAGTTTCTTTCAGTGCATCTGCTGCATTGTTACATTTTTTCATGTCGTTGTCTAATAATGCATTCATTTCAGAAAGCGTGCTGCATATTTCAGAAGCGTGAGCAGTCTGTGAAGTTATTTCGTTAGAATTTGTTTTTACGGAATCACAAATTTCTTTGATATTGTCAAGAGAACTTAAGATATTGTTTACTTTGTTTCCCTGTGCGTCAGATGTACTGTTCAGTATTTTAATCGAAGTAGAAATATCATTGATTGTGTTTATCGTTGCATCAAAAGATTTTTCAACATTCTCAGAAGATGTTGCAATTTCATCTATTTTATTTTGAATAGTCTGAATTGATGCACTTGAAGTACTTGTATGCTTTGCTGTGGTTTCTGCAAGCTTTCTGATTTCATCAGCAACTACGGCAAAACCTTTACCTGCAGTTCCTGCATGTGCAGCTTCTATTGCTGCATTCATGGAAAGCAGATTTGTCTGTGTTGTTATTTCTGAAATGACATTGTTCATTTCAAGCAAAGTTTTTGAAAGCTTTTTTACGTCTGCGATTTTTGTTACGGAATCATTCAGTGCGTTTTTATTTTCTGCAGAGAATGAGACAAGCTCGTTTACTTTTGCAGAGACATTGCTTACATTTTTCTGAACTTCGACAACATCTTCAAGCATTGATTTTATTGATTCTGAAGAATCTGAAATAATCTCATTCTGATGCTCAATTTCATTATTCAGTTTTCCTGTCTGGGAGACGATTACATCAACGGATTCATTCATTTTTAAAACAGATTCAGCCTGATTCTGAATTGTATTGTTTACTTTTGATATGCTGTCTGTCGTTGTAGAAACAGAATCTGTGATTATATTTGAAGTTTGCCACAATTCTGAAGAGACGCTGTGAATGGATTCTGCAGCATTCTTGATTTCTCTGATAAGTTTCCTCATGTTATGGGAAACAAGATTGAATCCGCTTGAAAGGTTGGAAGCTTCTATAGATTTGAAGTCTTTAATACGCTCTGTAAAATCTCCTTCTGCAAGTTTAGTGCACTGTAAGGAAAGATATTTGAACGTCAAAGTTATAGGTTTCATTGCAACTGCAGAAATAAAGACTGCCACTACAATAAGCATGCATACAAAGAACGTAAGAATTGAAATAATTTTGTCAGAGTATTTTGAAAAGTCTGAAACAGGACCGCTAACGATGACATACCATGGAGTCATACCTGCTTTGCATTGAGCAAAGAAAGAACTGCCTTCAATTCTTACGGACGATTCTCCAGTAAGGAAAGTTGTTGCCGTCAGTTGATGCTTTTTGAAATCATCCTGATCAAAAACGTTATTTGCCATTATTGCACCAAGATCATCATTTGTCACATAGAAGCCTTTTGAATCGACGATGTTCAGTTCTGAATTCTCTGAGATGGATATTGTATTTACCGTTTCGGAAAGCTCGTCAAGGATGATATCTGCCGCGCAGACTCCGAGAAGGTTATTTTCACTATTATAGACAGCCTTTGACAAAGTAATGCACAGTTTGTTTGTCATTGAATCTACATACGGATCTGTATAAGTCAGGGCTCCTTGATTTTTTACGGCATCTATGTACCACTGGCGCTGGCTTGGAATCCAGTCTGGTTCAGGTTCCCAGCCTGCGCTGTCTACATAGAATCCGCCCTCTTCGTAACGAGATGTTGTGGTGGCATAATATAAGTCAAAAGAATCTGAAAAACTTCGTGCCATGCAGATGGATACGGAGTTCAGGATTTCGAAATTGTTATTGTCAGAGGCTATGTTTGAAAAAGAAATTATTACCGAGGAATACTTTTGCAGTATGCGTTCGACGTCGTTTCCTAATGATTCTGAAATCATTTTTGCATTTTCTTTCAGATTATTTTTAATGACTTTGTCAATTATAAATGAAAATCCAAAATACAAAGATGCTGAAATGAATAAAATGGATACAAAGTTTACAAAAATAAGAAGAAGTCTTACAGGAAGATGCTTTGTCATATTTTCACCTCGTTTACTGACTTTTATTGTAAGAAAATTTTACAGACCTCTCTGAATGTATGACAGAAATGCCCATCGTGTTAAAACTGTAACTTTATACGGTTTTAACAACATTTTGTGTGTATTGATACAAAAAAAGCAATAGCAAAGATTTCTTTACTATCAGTCATCTTTTTGCTGAACTGATTTTATAAGCAAAATTGACCTCAATACATGGATATAGTTTATTTTGAAATTGTTCTGATGTCAATTTTTTTTTAATATGTGATTTTACAGGAGCATTACAAAAAGTTTCAGAAAAAATATGTTTTAGCCCGAGTTTTGAGTTTTGCAGTTGCGGCATAAAAAGACAAAATGGTCTGGTTCCGGCTTATCGCCAGCAAAATATTGGTAACTTGTCAGTAATTCTGCTTGTACTTGCACCAGAAGTGTTTCTGGTCATTTTTTCATGAGAACGAAATTTTTTGATATCTGTATCGAAATTTGTAAGATTCCGGCAGCCAGAGGATTTATAAGGAAAAAAATGTACTGTTTTTTTTTGATTTTTTTCAAAAATGCAGCCTTGTTCATGATTTCTGTTTTTTTTTGATTTTTTTTTGTTAAAACTTGAAAAACGGATAAAAAAAAATATATAATTTGCATTATGCCTAGCTTAAAACTTTTATCAGAAAAAGATGATGTAGAATCTTTTGAAAACATATCTATAGAAGGAAAACGTAAACTTACCGCAAAAGAAGTTTATACGCTTATCCAGAACAGGAATATTTCTTCTGATCCTGACTGGAATAATGTTTTTGTCAGCGATAAAAAAGGTGAGTTTGACGCTTCTCTTATCATACAAAGTGAATTTAACGGGCTTGTTGTTCTGGGGGCGCTTCGTCCTGCTGTTCTTAAATATCACGATCTTGAATTGAATACCGGCATTTATCGTTCCGTTTTGAGTAACGTTGAAATCGGAGACGACTGTGTTGTTCACAATGTCAGCTATCTGTCAAATTATCACATTGGAAATAGAGTTATTCTGTTTAATATTCAGGAAATGAGCTGTACAAAGCATTCTAAGTTCGGTGAAGGTATTCTTAAAGATGGAGAACCTGAATCTAACCGTATCTGGATCGGTGTAGGTAATGAAAATGATAACCGCGGCGTGCTTGCTTTTACTGATCTGATTCCTGCTGATGCATATCTGTGGTCAAGGTATCGCGAAGATTCTGCACTGATGAAACGTTTTCTGGAGATGACCGAGTTCGGTAATGACAGGAAAAACAATACGTTCGGCATTGTTGAAGATGATGTCGTCATCAAAAACTGTACTTTGCTCAAAGATGCAAAAATTTGTTCTTTTGCCTATATCAAAGGTGCCTATAAGCTTAAGAATATCACAGTTCTTTCATCAGAACAGGAGCCGAGCCAGATTGGCGAAGGGGTCGAGATGGTCAACGGTATCATGGGATACGGCAGCCGTGTGTTCTATCAGGCTGTTGCAGTTCGTTTTGTGCTCGGTAGAAACTGCCAGCTCAAATACGGTGCAAGACTTCTGAATTCTATCCTTGGCGATAATTCTACAGTTTCCTGCTGTGAGCTTTTGAATAACCTGATTTTCCCTTTTCATGAGCAGCATCATAACTCGTCATTTCTTATTGCTTCTACCGTTATGGGACAGAGTAACATTGCGTCAGCTGCTACGATTGGTTCAAACCATAACTCTCGGTCTCCAGATGGTGAAATGGTGGCTGGACGAGGTTTCTGGCCGGGACTCAGTTCTGACTTTAAGTACGACTCATGTTTTGCATCTTTTGTTCTGGTTGCGAAAGGCAGTTATCAGAATGAACTTAATATCACGTATCCGTTCTCTCTTGTTGCGACAGGCAAAGAAAATGAAGCAATTCATATCATTCCTGCGTACTGGTTTATGTACAATATGTTTGCAATCATCAGAAATAAATATAAATTTGCTTCCCGCGACAAGCGTATTGTAAAAGTTCAGCATATTGAGACAAATCCTCTTGCACCTGATACGATTCAGGAAGTTGTCATTGCAACAAAGCGTCTGATTGAGCTGACAGAGCGTTACCTCAAGTTGCCGAACGAAACTTTGGAACAGATGACTATCCAGAATCCGAGGCCGGAGTTTTTGTATGAAAGCCGTCAGAAAGTTCTGAATGCGGCAAATGATGAAGAAATGCATCAGGTTGCAAAAGACTATCTGCATCAGAATCCAGACGCCAGATTCCTCCTGATAGACGACCGCTGTCAGAGAAAGTACGGTGCTGTCATCGAGAAACCTACACAGGCATATAAAGAATACAGACGCATAATGAAATACTTTGCTGTTGAGTGCCTTATGGAGTGGGAACTGGAGCATGGTACAAATGCAAGTGATGAGATTTCTTGGGACGATCTTGAGACTATCATGAAAATGCCTTTGTATACAAAGTGGCTCAATGTTGGTGGTCAGGTTATACCGGAAGAAAAAATCAACGATCTGTTCACGCTGATTAAAATCGGAGAGTTCAAGACATGGGCACAGGTTCATACTTACTATGATGAGTGCGACCGCTCTTATATAGAATACAAGGCTCGTTATGCTCTTTATATTCTGGAAGAACTTTACAGCCGTGAGCTTAAAGATTTTACACCGGAGATTTTTGACGACATAACAGCAGATGTTGCTTATGTTTCCATGAATATGCTTTCCTCATCGATTTCTTCGAGAGAAAAAGATTACACGGACTTCTTCCGTTCTATCACATTCAGAAACAAAGAAGAGCGTGATGCCGTTCTCGGAGCATTTGAAGATAACTCATTTCTCAAAACACTGCGGGTTTCGACAGATGAGTTTGATTCTGTACTGCAGAAACTTTTCCGCAAATTGCGTTAATATGTTTTGCAGATTTCTATGATAAAAATCCTGGCATATATGCCTGGATTTTTGCCAGTATGTTTTTTTCTTGAATTGTCAAATTGAGCAATCACATAAACACAAATCATATCTCAAAGTCTGCTTGTAAAAAAAAATCCTGATTTTTTGCTAAAGCCAGATTAGAAGAGAAAGAATCAGGTATCTGTTGAAATTTGTTTTATCTGGTCAAAATTTAATCTTTTTATCTTGCTTCTGAATCTTTAAGTATTGCTTTCTAAGACGTGCCTGGAAATGAGGATGTTTTGGTGTAAGTATAGAATACATTTTTCTTTGAGTTCTGTTATGGAAATAAAAAGTCATTTTCTTAAGAATAATTATAAGCGTTACATGAACTCGACATTTAGCCTATTGCATGCTTTTTTATGTAATTACGTAGAAAATATTGCATATTTTGCATAAAAATGTAATAATACACTCTAAAATTGTATTTTTAGGTAATCTTGAAAAAAAATATTACTGAGATTACCAGATGGTTTTCAAACCGGTGATTTTTACGGTTTAAAACATCTCAATTTTAAAGAAGGCTCTGAAATTTTTAGAGTCTCCCTTTAATACGAGGAGTGCATATCATGTCCAAAGTACACGGTGCTTACACAGCTATGATTACGCCGATGAACTCTGACGGATCTGTTGATTTCGACGGATTTGCCAAGAATGTTCAGTTTCAGTTGGATCAGGGAATTGACGGACTTTTGCCTTTGGGAACTACAGGCGAAACTCCAACCCTCACAGAAGATGAAGAAGATAAAATTATCGACATCGCAATAAAACAGGTGAAAGAATTCAACGCAAAAAATGGTAAAGACGTGAAAGTTGTAATTGGTGCCGGAAGCAACTGTACAATGGACGCTGTACGTTATTGCGAACGTGCAAAAGCAAAGGGTGCAGATTACGCTCTCGTTGTTACACCATACTATAATAAGCCTAGTGATGAAGGTATTTACCGTCATTACGAAGCTGTTTCTAAGGTTGGAATTCCTGTTATTGTTTACAATATTGCAGGACGTACCGGAAAGAACATTACAACTGCAACTTTGGAACGCATTGCAAAATTGCCGAATATTGCGGGTGTAAAGGAAGCTAGCGGCAGCATCAGTCAGATGATGGAAGTAATTGAGAAGATTAAGCTTGTAAATCCTGAGTTCAGTGTCATGAGCGGAGATGATGGTCTTACACTTCCTTTGATGGCAGCTGGTGGAGACGGAATTTTCTCTGTTGTTACAAACCTGGCACCTGCTCTGGTTGTGAAGATGTCACACTTGTGTGCAGATGGAAACTTTGCAGAAGCAAGAAAGATTCATTACAGACTTCAGCCTTTCTTTAAGGCTGCATTTGTAGACGGAAATCCTACAAGCATCAAGTATGCCATGAACTGTAAGGGTCTTCCTGCTGGAGTTTGCAGACTTCCTCTTGTTGAAGTAACAGACAGCGCAAAGAAAGTCATAGAAGACGCATTGGCTAAGTGCGGACTTTAAGTCGCTGGGCAGACTTAGTTTTTAGGGCTTTGCTCTAATTTAACTTCACGGGCATTTTTTATAGAGATGCCCTAAAACAATTATTTAAGGACTATATTATGGCAGATAAGATTAAAGTTGGTGTTTTGGGCGCAACAGGAATGGTTGGTCAGAGATATATTAAGCTGCTCGAAGATCATCCGTGGTTTGAAGTAACTTATGTTGCAGCTTCTCCAAGAAGTGCAGGCAAGAAGTATAAGTATGCTGTTGCAAACAGATGGCTCATCGGAGCTGATATTCCTGCAGCTGTTGCAGAATTGACAGTAGAAGATGCAAACGATGAGAAAAAAGCTCTGGGCAAGTGCCGTTTTGTTTTCTCTGCTTTGGAGATGGACAAGGAAGCAATCAAAGCTTTGGAAGCTGCATATGCTGCAGAGGGTATTCCTGTAGTTTCTAATGCTTCTGCAAACCGCTGGACAGAAGATGTTCCTATGCTCGTTCCGGAAATTAACTATTCACATCTTGATGTAATTGCTGATCAGAAAAAGCATCACGGTTGGGACAAGGGGTTTATTGCAGTTAAGCCTAACTGTTCCCTCCAGACATATATGATGCCGCTTCACGCACTCATTCAGGCAGGCTATCCTGTAAAGAGAATGATTGTTACAACATTGCAGGCAACAAGTGGTGCAGGTTATCCAGGTGTTCCTTCTTTTGATATGATTGACAATATTGTTCCATATATTGGCGGAGAAGAAGAGAAGACTGAGAAAGAATGCCTCAAGATTCTTGGAACTGTAAAGAACGGAAAGATTGAGAATGCAGAATATCCAAAAGTTTCTTCTACATGTACACGTGTTCCTGTTATTGACGGACATACAGCATGTGTTTCTCTTGAATTTGATTTGCCGGAAGACAAAAAGCCAAGCCTTGAGGAAATTGAGCGCGTATGGACTTCATATTCATCACTTCCACAGGAACTTAAATTGCCATCTGCACCAGAGCATGCAATTGTTGTACGTCATGAAGAGAATCGTCCTCAGCCACGCCGTGACCGTGAGACAGAGAAGGGAATGGCATGTGTAATTGGTCGCCTCCGCCCATGTAACGTTTTTGATGTTAAGTTCGTAGCACTTAGCCACAACACAAAACGTGGTGCTGCTCTCGGCGGCATTTTGAATGCAGAATTGTTGAAGGCAAAAGGATTTTTTAACTAATTAGTTTTTTGTATGCCGGAATTTCGTAAATCGATATTCCGGCATTTTTTTTAAAGGTGTTTACAAATGAATGTTGTTAAGCTGATTTTGCAGTTGGGCGGAAGTCTTGGATTCCTTTTGTACGGAATGAAAATGATGAGCGAAGGAATACAGAAAAGCGCAGGAAATAGTCTCAAAAAGGCTCTGGGCTTTATGACGAGTAACCGTTTCTTTGCACTGCTTACAGGTATGGGCATTACGATGATAATTCAGTCATCTGGTGCAACAACTGTTATGGTTGTTTCGTTTGTAAATGCTGGACTTCTGACTCTTACACAGTCTGTCGGAGTTATATTCGGTGCAAATATAGGTACTACAATTACAGCATGGATTGTGGCGTTGTTTGGTTTCAGCTTTGATATTGCATCTTTTGCAGTCCCGATTTTTGGACTTGGCTTTCTTTTTTATTCTTTGAAGCAGTTCCGTAAAGAGAATCTTGGACAGGCGTTGATGGGATTTTCCATGCTTTTCCTTGGTCTCAGTATGCTTTCTGGTGCAATTTCTCCGGATACCGGAAATCTTAACTTTATTGGCATGCTTGATGGCTGGGGCTTCATAAGTATCCTTATCGGTGTCATATTTGGTGTTTTTATAACAGCACTTTTGCATTCATCATCAGCAACAACAGCAATTGTAATTACTCTTGCTTTCAATAAACTGATAAACTGGGAGTTTTCTGCTGCTTTAGTTATCGGAAGTGAAATAGGTTCAACTATTGATGCTGTTCTTGCAGCTTTGGGAAGTAAAGAAAATGCTAAGCGTGCCGCATTTATACATGTTATGTTTAATGTAGTCATGGCGTTTTTTGCTATAGTGTTCTTCAGGCCTCTTCTTATGCTCGTTGATATTCTTGTGCCGGGCTCTGTCTACGAAAACATCACATATCATATTGCCATGCTTCATACTTCACTCAAGACAATGGCTGCAATTGTATTCCTGCCGTTTACAAGACAGATTGCTTCATTTTCTGAGCGTATCATTAAATCTAAAGGTGCCGGTACAGACGACAATATTTATCTTTTGGAATTCAGCGAAACTGGCGGACGTGAAAATGTCATGGCATATATTTTGCGTGCAGAAAAAGAAATCGGTGATATGGCTGAGATTGTTGCTCAGATGTTTCAGCGTGTGCAGACTGGGTTTACAGGCACTGTCAAAAAGTTTGTCGACAGTTACTTTGATATTCTTACAAAACAGGAAGATTATCTTGATCAGATGAAAGAGCAGCTTACTCAGTATCTGATTTCATGTTCTCATCTGCCGATTTCTGTTGCTCAGGGTGAAGATATTAACCGCAAGATGCAGATTATCGAGGATCTTGAGACGATGAGCGACGAGTGTTACAGTCTTGCTGTTCTCCTGAAAAAAGGGCTTGATAAAAATATGCTGTTCTCTGAGGATGAACTTGCAAAACTTGTTCCGTATGTTGCTCTTGCAGGAAGTGCATTTGTCATTGTCCATGAAAATCTCAATTCCAATTGGACAGAAGAAGATATTGCTCAGGCTGAAAAAATAGAAAATGAAATTGATGCGCAGAAAAAGCTTCTCAAAAAGGCTGCCCGTAAACAGCTTGAAAAAGGTGCTGACGTCAAGACAGAACTTATGTATATCGATGTGGTTCGTCAGATAGAAAAATTCGGCGATCACGCATTCCGTATTTCAGAAGCTTTGAGCAGACAGCATAAATAATCAGAAACTCAGTTTGTAAATTCAAACAAACTGCGAATGTGTTCTTTTTAATGAATGCTTTTTCGTCGCCATATAAAGAGTTTTTTGTTGAATCTTTTATATTAAGTTAAAATTCATGAATTATTTTACGATTTTCTGATGATCTTTTATTACTTAATAATTACTTAATTTTATAAAAAATAATATACTGTTTTTTTTGCAATTGACGGATTAAGAATACTATATTAGAATAATTTATTGTGTCGGCCTATACGATAATCATTCCTGACAATTATGTACTTCAGCGTATTTGTGGAACGAATGACAGCAATTTAAAACTCATTGAATCTTTTCTTGGTGTTCCTGTCTTTGCTTGCGGAAATGAACTGTCTGTGGACAGTGTAAGCGAAGATATAGACAGACGGTTCCGGTTTGTCATTGACAGCATTCTGGACGAAATTTCGGACGGTGATTCTGATTTGTCTGATGCAGACATGATTCGTTCAATTTTGAATGCCGAACTGCCTCAAACTACACGAATTACAGCAAAAGATCATACTCTTTTTGATCAGTGCAGCATTACTATTCCTGGTGGTGTACGCAAAGTTTATCCGAGAACGCGTGGTCAGGCAGAGCTTGTACGCCTCATGCGAAGCTGCAACATCGTTATTGCAGAAGGTCCTGCCGGTTCGGGAAAAACTTTCTTCTGTATTGCAGAAGCTCTGCGGCTTGTTTTGAGTCATCAGATGCGCGGTATTGTTCTTACTAGACCTGTAGTAGAAGCTGGTGAGAGTCTTGGATTTTTGCCGGGAGATTTGCAGGAAAAGATAGATCCTTACATGCGGCCTCTTTACGACTCAATGAATGCAGTTTTGCCGCGTGAGACTGTAAAAAAAATGATAGAAAACGGTATAATTGAAGTTGCTCCTCTGGCATATATGAGAGGCCGCACTCTTAATGATTGTGTAATAATTCTTGATGAAGCTCAAAATACAACTTCTGAGCAGATGAAAATGTTTCTGACGAGAATGGGAGAAAATTCTAAGATTTTCGTAACCGGAGATTTAGGACAGATTGATCTTCCTAAACGTGTATCATCAGGACTTGAAAGCGCCGTGCGCATTCTGGAAGGAATTCCAGATATTGCAATTAAGCGTTTGTCATCGGACGATGTTGTAAGAAGCTCTTTAGTAAAACGAATAATACAGGCGTACGAAAATGAAAAAGAACACTAAAAAGTCAAATGGAATAGGTATCATTTTTGATTCTTCTGGAAGATATGTACAGACAAATTTTGTAAAGCTCATTTCTTTTTTCTTAACGTTTCTAGTTGTTGTATTTTTGTCATTTGCACGTATCTGCGTGACAAATACAATTGCGAACTATAATCTGGCAGATTACGAGGTTGGACAGATTGCAGATATGACTGTCATAGCTTCGAAATCACTTCCTGCAGACAGTTCAAATCCTGTTTCTGTCGAAAAAGGTGAAAAAGTAATAAAAAAAGGATTCGCCATCAGTGAAGAAGGTTATGCAAAGCTGAAACGTATGGCAGAATCAAGAGCTTACATTGATTTTAGGGCCTTTGCGAATACTGTGCTTTATCTGATGCTTTTGAGCGCACTGTACTTCTTTATGTTCGGCAAAGTATGTCTCAGGAAGAACTGTTCGTCTCAGGAATACATTACAAGTAATATATTTTTCCTGTTTATATTTGCGACTGTCATTCTGGCATATAGAACTGTATTTTTTTCCGGTCCATACAGCGTAAACGTTGTATTACCTAGCGTTTTCTGTACTTTCCTGATGGCTATACTTTTCGGTCAGATGGATGCTATATGTTTTGCCTTTATTTCATCTTTTGGAATTTTGTGTGCAAGCGGATATCAGCTTGTTCCTTTTTTGTATAACTTGTGTGTAACACTTGCAGCTTCAAGAATCGTGAAACGAATTGACAAGAGAATCGATCTTGTGTTTGCATCGCTTTTGCAGGGCTTTTTGAGTGTTGTATTTATCTTTGTTTTTAAGATTATTTTTAATGATTCCATGTCAGATGGACTTTTTACAATAGGCGGATGTATGTTCAACGGATTTCTGTCCGGCATATTGTGTCTTGGATTTCTTACGCCGCTTGAGTATCTGTTGAATTCTGCATCCGTATTCAGATTGATGGATTTGAGTGATACGAATGCCGCTGTCCTAAAAAAAATGTCAGTCAATGCCAGCGGAACATTTAATCATTCTATAATGGTTGCACAGCTTGCAGAGTCTGCATGTGATAAAATAGGTGCAAATGCTCTACTTGCCCGTGTAAGCGGATATTACCACGATGTCGGTAAAATTGAAAATCCTGAGTATTTTACAGAGAATCAAGTTAACGGTGAAAATATTCACAACGAACTTAATCCATCTCTTTCTGTTACAATTATCAAAAAACACGTTAAGCGCGGCATTGAGATTGCAAAGGAACTTCATCTGCCTCAGCAGATTGTTGATATTATTGCAGAACATCACGGTAATAGTGTTTTAAGATATTTTTATGAGACCGCAAAAAAAGACGGTTCCGAGGTAAATCCTGCCGATTATTCTTATGACGGAAATCCGCCGTCGACAAGAGAAAGTGCTGTTGTTATGCTCGCTGATATTGTTGAAGCTGCATGCAAGAGCCTTGAAAATCCGTCATCTTCTCGTTTAAAGAAATTTATTCAGCAGCTGATTGCTAACAAAATAAATGAACATCAGCTTGATGACTGTGATTTGTCTTTCAAAGATATTTCTGTTATAGAAGATGAGTTTACGAATATTCTTACAGGTTATTATCATTCTCGTGTTAAGTATCCAGATCAGAAAGATCCGGATACCGGAGAAATTGTGGAAGCTTCTCTTGGAGAAAAAACTCTCGATCAAGTTCGTCCTGTAGTAAAAGAAGAAAATCAGGAAGAAGAAGATAGTAGTGCTGCAAAAACAAAAACTGCTGCAGCTAAAAGAGGAAAGAAAGTTGCAAAATAGAATTCTTGTAAGTTTTGAAGATGGAATGGAAGAACCGGTATGGCTTGATAAAGTAGAGCCTTTTGCGCAGAAAGTTCTGGAATCTGCCGGTTTTGATGGAGAAGAAGTTTCTATTCTTTTTTGCACAGACTCATATATACATGAGCTGAACAAAAATTATCGTAACATTGACGAGCCGACTGATGTTCTAAGTTTTGAGAACGGAGAATCTTACGAAGATGAAAACGGTGTTTCCTGGCTGGCTGCCGGTGATATTGCAATAAGCCTTGAAACATTGCCTAAAAATGCAGAGTATTTTGAAGTTGATCAGGCCGAAGAGTTGAAAAGACTGATTGTACATGGACTTCTGCATCTGAATGGATTTGATCACGGTGATGAGCATGTTGAAAAAGGCGTTGAACCTGTGTGCGAAATGCTGAAAATGCAGAAGGAAATTCTTGATAAGTTAAAAAATGAAGTAATAATGTGAAATGGTATCATAAAAAGACATTTTAATGATACCTGAAATTATTGCTGCTGAACGACTTTTGTTTCGCTCTGATGAAGGGAGTCGTTCATTGGAAAGAATAGATTATGGGTTTATTTGATTTTAAGAAAAAAGATAAAAAAGACAGTTCTCAAAATAGTGAAATTTCACAGCAGGATATCCTTACTGAAGAAAAAAAAGATATGATACAGGGGGTCGAAGAGCTTTCTCAGACAACTGTAAAGGAAGTTATGATTCCTCGTATCGATGTAGATTTTATTTCTGTTGAAACAGAGGGAGATGAACTTTTACAGAAAATAACAAAGAGTGGACATTCCAGATTTCCTGTTTATTCAACATCGATAGATAATGTTATCGGTGTCCTTTATGTAAAAGATTTGATTGCTGCTTTTGCCCGTCACGAAGATATAAATCTGGAGAAGATAATAAGAAAGGCTTATTTTGTTCCAGAAAGCAAAAGAATTGACAGTCTTTTGAGGGAATTCAGACGCCGCCATATACATATTGCAATAGCTATTGATGAATATGGCGGAATAAGCGGCATTGTTTGTATGGAAGATATTATTGAGGAAATTGTCGGAGACATACAGGATGAGTTCGATAACGAAAAGGCAGAAGTTTTGCCGCTCGGCGAAAATGTTTGGCTTTGTGACGCACGTGTGGCTTTGGATGATTTGAATGAGACTATAAAATCGCAGTTTCCGACTGATAATTTTGATACTTTGGGTGGATTTGTGTTCGATTTGTTCGGCAAAATTCCTGTAAAATTTGAAAAAGTCTCATGGAAAGACTATGATTTCATAGTTCAGGAGATGGAAGGCCATAAAGTTGACGTAATTAAGGTAATCTATCGTAAACCTGACGAAAATTCTGACGATGATAAAAAATGAGGATTTGTAAGATTTTGGGAGGGCGAATGAAAAGCCGTTTTATTAGTTTAAGAGAAATAACATATATTTTTGTATTATCTGTTTTGTCAGTGTGCTTGTGTTATGCTCAGCCGCGTAGTACAAATGCACTTTCTCTTTACTCCCAGGCATATGATTTGCAACAGAGTGGGGATTATTACGGAGCTGTTGAGTCATATCGTGAGGCTTTGCAGGTAAATCCTCAGTATGGAGATGCCTGGCATAATCTTGCTGTGTGTGTATACAATCTCTGTGAATATGATTTGTGTGTAGAATATGCTGACAATGCAGCTCGATACTCGCGCAATACTAGTGAGATTTCTAATCTTAAGGGAATGGCTTTGATTTCTCTTGCAAGATTTGATGAAGCAAGAGATGTTTTTAATTCTGTTTTAAAGAAATTTCCTAACGATATAGAAGCTCGTTTTGGTTTGGCTGAATTAAATTTGTATACAGGAAGTCTTTCTTCTGCAGAAACTTTGTATCTTGATGCACTTAAGCGTGATAACCGCAATCGAAAAGCATTGCTCAGTCTTGCACTTGTAAGTGCTGAAGAAGGAAAAAATGATGTTGCTGAGCGCTATGTTAATCAGGCAATTGCATATCATAACGGTGATCCGGAAGTTTATTATCTGGCTTCTTATCTTGCAACTCGCAGAAATGATCTTGAAGAAGCTGAACGTCTTGTACGTGCAGCAATTCAGATAAACGGAAACTACGACAGAGCTTATGAGCTTTTGTCTTCAATTTTGTATACACAGAAAAGATATTCTGAAGTGATAGATCTTTGTGATTATAGAATCGGACGCAACAGAAATCTGATTGGTGCCTGGTATTTAAAAGGTCTTTCAGAAAAGAGACTTGGAAACTCTGCTAGAGCTATAAAAACTTTCACAACAGGTCTTTCTATTGATCCATACGATGAGATTATGCGTTTTGCATTGGAACAGATTGTCAATGATACTCTTCCGGTCGAAGATGCGAGACGTTCTTCTTGGGCTTCTTATCATATTAACAAAGCAAAGGAATTTAACAGAAATTATGACGGACCGAGTGAACGTTATGAGTATCAGAAAGCTTTATCTTTGGATCCTTTGAATATCGGTGCAAGACAGTCTTTTGCCAATATGCTTGAAAGAGATGGTTTTTATGAACTGTATTTGCAGCAGTTGAAGTTCATCAAGGATAATGATGCTGTAAAGATGACAACTCCAGTCCGCACAAACGAGAATACACCGGTTCCAAAAGCTGAGAGAACTTCACGCCAGATTAAAAATGATGACACGATGGAAGCTCTTGAAAGCCTGATGTCTGATAATTTATCTAAAAAATGGGATGTAGATCCTTTCTATTTGGATAAAACACGCTGGAATATAGGAATTTACTTCATAAGCAATTCTGTTCAGATTCTGCATTCCGATGTTGAGGAAATAGTTTCTGTTGCATGTCGTGATATTTTTGACGGAGTACCGACTACTGCTGTCAATGTTCAGACAACTGCTGTTTCTGGTTATGGCGAAGCTTATCATCAGGCAAGACTGGCAAAACGTGATTATTTTATAATTTTGTCAGCAAACGAGACAGAAAGATCATTTACATTGGACGCAACTGTTTATTCAGGACGTACAGGTACAAAAACAACAGATATCCATGTGTATAGAACTGGTAACGACAAGATTGCGAAGTCTATTCGTCGTTTACGGCAGGCAGTCCTTGATATCCTTCCTATTCGCGGAACTGTCATAAACTGTGCATCAAATCTTCTTCTTGTAGATCTTGGAAAAAGTGATGGCATTGTAAAAGGTGCAAGCTTTGATGTTGTAAAGAAAGGCAAGGTAAAGACTGTAGATACAGGAACTGGAGTTGTGTATAACAGTTCTGATATTCTGGGCACCTTTGTCGTAACTGACGTGAATGAGGAAATTGCTCAGGGTACATATAAAAAGAAAGGTTTCTATGATGTTCTGAACGTCAGTGATGAGGTTGTTCTTGTCTCTATGCCGTCTCAGGCTCAGGGTACTGATCAGAGTATTGAAGGAAATGCTGTTACTGATACAAAACCTGCTGCAGATGCAAAAGGCGAACCTGCAACACAGTCGGCAGCTTCTGCAGAACGTGAATCTATAAAAGAGAGCTTTGCTGTTCAGGCACAGGAATCTCAGCTCGTTGCTTTGATTCGCTCTATTATTTAAAAGATTTTACAAAGATATTTTGTTAGACTGATAAAAAAAACTCGAATCGAAGTGCACTTCTTTTCAGAAGTGTTTGCATTCGGGTTCTTTTTTTTGTATATTCAAATATTTATAGTGTTTTTGATGCCTTTTGTAAAATATAAAACTTTTTTATTAATTCTGAAAATTATTTTCCAGAATTACTGGAATTAGTTTTCTTGTTTTATCTTATGCTTAATTGATTTAGATATGGAAAAAATATATAATCATCGTCATGCAAACGTTGGAAATAATTAAACAGCTTGCAATCATTATTATTTTTGCCAAATTTTTTGGTTTGGTTGCACGCAAATTGCACGCGCCTCAAGTAGCTGGCGAGATATGTGCAGGACTTATAATTGGTCCGAGTCTTCTTGATCTGGTTCAACCTTCTGAGTTTCTTTCTGGTATGGCAGAAATCGGTGTTATTATGCTTATGTTTAATGCCGGTCTTGGAACAAATATTAAAGAACTTAAGAAAAGTGGAATTAAGGCAACCTTGATTGCTTGTGCCGGTGTCTTTATCCCGTTGATATGCGGAACAATTCTATTTATGAGTTTTTATGGCTTTGACAAAGTTGGTACTGAGCAGTTTTACCGTGCTTTGTATATCGGTACAATTCTGACTGCAACTTCTGTCAGTATTACTGTAGAAACTCTGAAAGAGCTTGGAAAACTCAGTAATTTTGTGGGAACTACAATACTTAGTGCAGCTATTATTGATGATGTAATTGGCATTATCGTCTTGACGTTTGTTATCGGTGTAAAAAATCCGTCTTCTGATATTTTTAAGATTATCATTCAGACAATATTATTTTTTGCTTTTGCACTTGTTGCAGGTTATCTTTTTTACAAAATTTTCAAAATTTTTGAAAAAAAGTATGAACATACACGACGTGTACCGATTGTTGGACTTGCGCTTGCTTTTTCAATGTCTTATATTGCGCAGAAGTTTTTCAATGTTGCAGATATTACAGGAGCATACATTGCTGGTGTAATTCTTTGTTCTACAAAGGATTCAAATTACATTGCCCGCAAAATGGACATAAACTCATATATGATGTTCGGACCTGTATTTTTTGCAAGTATTGGATTGCAGACAGATATACGTGCAATTAATATTTCGATAATTGCATTTTCTCTTTCATTTGTCTTTGTCGGTATGCTTTCAAAAGTTGTCGGATGCGGTGCAATATCACGCACTCTCGGATTTAACAACTGGGACAGTCTTAAGATTGGTTTTGGTATGATGACTCGTGGCGAAGTCGCTCTTATTGTTGCTCAGAGAGGTCTTGCATCCGGTTTACTTGATCATGTTTTCTTTACATCAGTAATTCTATTGATAATAATAAGTTCAATAGTTACGCCTGTTCTGTTGAAAATTGTTTATACGAAAGATCCGGCAGAGAAGTCTTTGAGTAATGCTTCTTGTACTTTTTGAAAATTGCACTTTTAAAGAGACTGCTTTTTAAGCCTGTCATTTGCAAAAGGTAAAAACTTAAAAGCTGTCTCTGCAATTTCTTATTAAAAACAGCATGCTTGTCGTTTGAGAATCTTATTCAGAGTCGAGAATGTTGATTAGAAATCGTTTATAAACTGGCAGGATAAAAAATGCATAATTTTTGTGATTTTTTATCCTGCTAGTTTTTTATTTGTGCAGAGCATTTTCATACGTCTGCTTTTGTTATTTGACGTGTTCTAATATTTCCCTGCAGTCTTCGACTGATTCCTGATACATTTTCAGAAGAGTTGGCGTGTTCTGTCTGATAAAATCTGCATCTTTATCGCGTCCTGCATATTCGCATTTTTGTGCGAGAGAACTCAGTTCTTCTCCGCCAAGTAATTTAGAGCTTGATTTCAAACCGTGAACTCTGATTTTATATGTATTCCAGTCTTCTGTGCTGATTGCACTTTCTATTGTTTTTTGAGTATCTTCGCTGGCTTCTATATATATGTTTGCAATATCGAGAAGTGTGTCTATATCATCCATGGAATACTCTATTGCAATTTTGAGATTCAGCTGCTTGAGATTCAGATCTGGAAGCTGAATCTGTTCTGCTTTTTCTTCTTCATGGATTTCTTCGTTTGCTTGAGAAATACTTGTTTCTGTACTTGTCTTCTGTGTATCATTTTTTACAGCATTTGATTGAATGTTTGTATTGTCTGCTGCATGTTTTGCTGTTTTTTGCGTTATGTGAACTTTTTCTTTTGGCAGGTACTTCAATAGCATTTCTTCAAGCTCAGTACTTCTGATTGGTTTACTAAGATAGTCATTGAAACCTTCCTTGATGAATTTCTCTTTCATTCCCGAGATGGCATTTGCTGTCAGCACAATGTACGGAGCGTCCTTGGACATGTTCTGTTCCTGTTCTTTTGCTTTGTGCAGAGCTTCTATTCCGTCCATCTCCGGCATCATGTGATCCAGGAAAATTAAATCGTACTTGTTTGTTTTGATAAGTTCCAGCATCTGCTTGCCACTTGTACAGTCTGTTATCTGTATCATAGTACGTTTGAGAAGATTCTTGAGAAGCAGAAGATTTACAGGAGTATCATCGACAGAAAGAATTTTTGCTTCAGGTGCTGTTAACAGTTCTTTATACGAGATATCCTGTTTTTCAGCTGTATGTTTATTGATGTCTATTTCACCGATTTGTATTTTTGAAAGTACAACCTGAGGAATTGTGACTGAGAATGTGGAACCGGAACCATAAACACTTTTTACAGAAATTGTACCATTCATCAGTTTCAAAAGCTGGGTAGAAATGGCAAGACCGAGACCTGTTCCTTCTGTTTCTCTGTTTTTCATGATATTCAGTCGCTGGAAGTCACCGAACAGTTTATTCATATCGTCTTCACGGATTCCCTGACCTGTGTCTTCAACATCAACTTTCAGCAGAATTGTGTTCTCTTTTCTTGGGAAATAAGAGTTTTCATCTGGTTTTTGCTCGATATAATCGAATTTGAGTGTTACTTTACCAGTCTGCGTATATTTAATTGCGTTTCCGATAAGATTTGTAAGAATCTGCTTGATTCTAAGTTCATCTCCGTTCAACAGATTTGGAATTTCAGGAGAAACTTTGACCTCGAATTCAAGTCCCTTTTCCAGAGCTTTAAATTTAAATGTGTTTACAAGGTCTATGACAATAGAAGAAAGGGCATAGTTTGTCTGAACTATGTCAAACTTGCCGGATTCAATTTTTGAGAAGTCAAGAATTTCGTTTATGAGTGCAAGAAGTTTTTCACCGGAGTTTTTGATTTCAAGTGCATATTCTGTGATTGAATAATCTTCAGATTCTCTTAAAATCATTTCGTTCATTCCAAGTACAGCATTGAGTGGAGTTCTGATTTCGTGAGACATGTTTGAAAGAAAAATACTTTTTGCATTATTTGCATCGTCTGCTTCTTTTCTGGCTTCATTGAGTTTCTTGACTGTTTCTACAAGTCTTTGATAGTCAGGTGTTTCGAGGAAAAACAACATGATAATCAGAGACAATGTTCCGCAAAAAAGAGAAAGAGTTGTTTTCGGAAAAACAAGATATTGAAGTGCGATTCCAAGAAGTGTCAGCGGATAAAATGCAAAAATGCATAAAAATTGTCTTTTGGAAAGCTGGCTTCTGTATTTTATAAAGCTTACAGCACCAAGAATTATAAAGTAAACTGGAATTAAAAAGACAAGAGGATAAGCATGTCCGTGTTTATAAACTCCATATTCGTCAAAAAGATAGTAGAATTCAAAAAAGAGATTTAAGATGTGTGATATAAGATAAACTGAAAGAATAATTCCGTTTATTTTTCTTGAAAACTTTCGCTTATCAATTGTAATGTTTAAGAAGGCTTTCAGATATCTGGTATACGAATAAATCAGAATTGCAATGGAAATAAAGTCAGCGGACATCAGAACTTTTCTGGAGACTAGGTCTAAATCGCTGTCTGGTGTCGTTACATAAAAAGCAATGACATCGAAAATGCATGTAAAAAGCAGACTTAGAGACAGTTCGAGAAATCTTTGTGCATGCAGCGTTTTTGTTGAATACTGCATGAGGACACAAATATAAATAGTAATCAGGAAAAAAATAGCTGCTAAGTCAAAATAACAATTGTATTCCAAGATCTTTCACCATATATAAAAAATGAGCCATCCTGAGCCTGGTAATCAGGAGCTCAGAATGCATATATTCTAAGAAAAGTAGGTTTTTGAGGATTTTCTTATCCTTTACGCTTTATCTCAAGAAATTCTTCGATTTTCTTGCGGAGAATAATCGGCGGCGTTGTTTTGAGCAGATAGCCTATTGGCTTTTGCGCAAGTATTTCTTTCACAATCTTCATATCGTCATTACCGGTCAACAGGGCGACTGGGATATTCGAAGTATTCGGATCGTTTTTGAGAAGCTGAAGTATGTCATATCCTGATAAAAGCGGCATTTCGTAATCGAGAAGAACAAGCGAAATCTTGTAAGTCTTGAGTACATCCAATACCTGTGTGCCGTTGTTCAATGTAAACACATTGTAATTTCCTGAAAGCCATCGCTTCATTGCTTCTAGATATACAAGGTCGTCATCGACAATAAGAACTGTTTTTTTGCTCGGATCCTGCTGGAAATATATGTTTGTCTTACCGTTAATGAAGTTTGTATCATCCTGCCGCAGTACTTTTAGTACTTGCTCTCTGTCTATCGGGCGTTCGAATGCGTATGCAATCTGCTCCTGCTGGATATATTCGTATACCTGCTTGAATTCTGACGGGGAACCAAGAAGGTATAGTTTTTTGAATACTCCGTCTTCTGATATGAGTTTTTTGAGGTAAGGACAGAGTTTGCTGTAGTATGCATCCACTCCTTCCAGGTTAAACATTATGATGCTGGGAAAATTTTCTTTGCCTAGAGTGCTTTCCAGATCTTCAATAAGTGATACATGCGGACCGCAAATTTCTACTTCGTAGCCTGCATTTGTAAAACATTCAGTCAGTGATGAAATCACATAGTTTTGAGGATATAAGGTAATAAAAAGAATTTTTGTAATCATTGCGCATTTTCCAAAATAATTTGTCTGTTAAAGACTGATGATATTTTTTATGATAACACACTTTTTTTGAGAGTGCAACAAAAAGAAAGACCGCCTAATCACTTAGGCGGTCACGGATTCAGCTTGTGTATCCCACTCCTTATCCACAAGCATAGAAAGCTGTTTTAGCGTGCGTACTCGATTATACGAGTTTCACGGATCATCGTAATCTTGATTCTTCCTGGATACTGCAAATCTGTCTCAATCTGTTTTGCGATAGATTTTGCAAGATCTTTGACCTGTTCATCTGGAATTTTCTCGTTGTTAACAAGAATTCTCAGTTCACGGCCGGCTTGGATAGCATATGCCTGTTCGACACCGACAAACTTCTTTGCAGTTGACTCAAGATTCTCAAGTCTCTTGATGTAGTTATCGACTGTCTCACGACGAGCTCCTGGGCGAGCTGCGCTTATTGCATCTGCAATCTGAACGATAACAGCTTCAATTGTCTGCGGCTCACAGTCATTATGATGTGCTGCGATTGCGTTAACAATGCGAGGATCTTCGTTCATCTTACGTGCCATGTCGGCACCGACTTCTGCGTGATTCTGGTCACTGTCAGATTCTGCGCCTTTACCGATATCGTGTAAAAGAGCAGCTCTTTTTGCAAGTTCCCTGTTGCAGCCGATTTCTGCGGCGAGCATGCTTGCTATCTCAGCTACTTCTTTTGAGTGTTTTAAAACGCTCTGACCGTAGCTTGTACGGAAATAGAGACGGCCGATAGCTCTGATTCCTTCCTGGCTCATGTTGTGAATTCCGAGGTCGAACAAAGCTCTTTCGCCTTCTTCGTAAATCTTCTGCTGAATTTCACGTGTTACTTTCTGTACAATCTCTTCGATGCGGGAAGGGTGAATTCTTCCGTCAGAAATAAGTCTCTCGAGAGCTTCTTTTGCGATTTCTTTTCTAACTGGATCAAAGCAGCTGATGACAACAGCTTCCGGTGTATCATCTATGATGATATCAACTCCAGTAAGAGTCTCAAGTGTGCGGATATTACGTCCTTCACGACCGATGATGCGGCCTTTCATTTCATCGCTTGGCAGTGAAACTGTTGCAACTGTAGCATCGCTTGTAATCTCTGTAGCGATTCTCTGCATTGCAGTTATCAAGATTTCCTGTGCTTTTTTACCAGCGTTAAGCTGAGCTTCCTGGTCAATCTTGTTGAGCAAAGCCTGAGCATCATGTCTTGCTTCATTTTCAAGACTCTTTATGATGAGAGACTTTGCCTCTTCCTCTGTGAGTGATGAAATTCTCTCAAGCTCATGTCTGAGGCTTTCCTCTTGAGTCGCAAGTATGCTTTCTTTTTTTGAGATCTCGTTTTCTCTAGCAGCGAATTCTTTTTCTTTTTTGTCATACTCCTGGCTTTTCTGATCCAAGAGCTCTTCTTTCTTTGTGACACGGTTTTCGTAAGCCTGTATTTCTTTACGGCGCTCACGATTCTCCCGTTCCTGCTGGGCTCGATCCTGAATGAGTTGTTCTTTTGCTTGAAGCTGAAAGTCCTTTTTTAGTGCTTCTGCTTCTTTTATGGCATCTTGTTTAACGCGTTCAGCTTTTTGCTCGGACGCGGAAAGTTGAAATCTGGCATAAATCCAGCGAATAGTCCATCCAAGAACAATTCCCGCAACGGGGAGAATGATGTACAACATAGCTGGCATACAATATCTCCTTATTGTTATAGAATTATTCCTTTATAGAATAGAGCATTACTAAAGTTATGTCAAATAGTAGAAAGATAATTTCAAAACTTTTAATGATAAACTGAAAAATTAAAAATTGTTTTCGAAATGTTATTTTGCATTTTTTTTGAAATAGTGGAGTCTTTTGTGTGTTAAATTAAGTTTCAAATAACATTGAAAATTTGATTTAACTTAAAAAAGCATTGTTTTAAAAAATGAATAATCTTAATTTTACTTAGGTCAATAAAAGTTTTTATTTTCGTTTGGGTAGCTTTTTTGGCATTTTTACGATATAATTAATATGTGAATTCAAGAACTGAACTTATTGCTGAAAAATATTTACGTACTCAAACAGATGTCTTTACGTTACATGACATGGAACGAGAACTTTCTCATGCCGACTGTGTAATCAACAAAAGGGATTTGGAACATTGTCTTTTAAATAGTTCACTTGTTTTTCCTCTTGAAGATAATATGTACATTACGCGTGCCGGCGTTTTTTCCAGAGAGCTGTTCAGTATTCGTCCTACAGTTGCAGAATATGAAGCTGGTGTGATAGTTCCTGGTGATAGATGTCTGCCGTTTGTTGATTCTGATATTCCGCCTGATAAGTTGACTTTTTTGTGCGGTAATAAGAGACTTCCATATAAAGTTGCTGAGTTTGACAGTGATGAAGCTATTGATAAATTTATGCTTTACGGTGAGGAATACGCACCTCAGTATATTGCAGCAGACTCTGCAAATGCCGGTACAAATTTGCTTGGCCCGACATTTGAATTGCCGAACAGAGTGCGTTTAAGTGGAATTGATATTTCTTCCCTCAAAGAACAGTATAACATGAAAAAAGGCGACAGAATTCTGTGCCTGGTTCAGAATTGGGACGAAGGAATCATAAGCGTATTCGTAGTTAATGACGGCGGTAACAGTTTTAATGTCGGCAAAGACGGAGAACGACGTCTTGACTGGTATGTCTCTCTCGAAAAACTTCTGCTTGAAGGATTCGAGAAGCACGGTCCGTGTGCATGCATAGAAGATCAGCTTGCCATGGTTTTTCTTTCAAACAGAGATGTACTTTGTATACCTGAGTGTGGGTCAGTAGAAGAGTATCTTCTTTCGTACTCAAAGAAAGTTTCGATTGAACAGTTCGGCGTAGAAACAAGACTTTGGCGAAAAGGCGAAAGTGTACCGGCTATAGGTAAGTGGAACTGTGATAATGTCCGTCGTCTTTCTGAAAATATCGGGCTGCCTGCTGGAGCTATGCTGTACAGCTTGCCTTCTGAGGCCGTTGACCAGTATCTGCTGAACTTGTACTATAAGAATCACAATGATTTGGACAGTCTGAACCGTGATATGCTGGAATCTCTTGTAGATAGCATTTTTCCAGAAGGTTACGTTTTTCATAAAGGTGAAAGAGTTCTTGCATTGTTGAATTTGATAGATCGAAATGATATACTGAAATCCAAGTATAACTGGTTTGCAGATCAAGTTGCCGGACCTGTCAGAGCAAAGACTATCGAGTTATTTAGAGATGTCAGTGCACTTCTTTATAAAGTGGACGAATGTGATGAGTCTTTGAATCTTTTTCCACAGCAGGAACTTATCATATTAACTCAGTTATATGGTCATATTGTTCAAATTCTGTCTTGTTGCTATTCGGATAAGGAGATTGAAAAGGACAGTGATGCTATTGTGGCTTCTCTGGACGGAATGAGATGGAACTTTGAGGATATTGAAGAAATTTTGCTTGGTGCTATAGACGAGCATCATTGCAGAAAGTTCAAGGTGGTAAGGTAAATGTTTTCATCAAAAGAATTGTGTACTCTGATAGAGAATGGAGGAGTTTTTCATGATGTTGAAGGTCAGAATCTGGAAGAGATTTTGACTAATATTGCTCCGAATGTGAAACTTCCTGCTGGTATTGATTACGAAATGTACAAAGCTGAACTTCTTGCACGTGAACGTATTCTGAGTACAGCTGTTGGTAATGGAATTGCTATTCCTCATCCAAGAAAAATGCTTATTTCTGACGAAAATGATCAGCGTGTTTTTGTTTGTTTTTTAAAAAAGCCTCTTGACATGAATGCTCCTGATGGATCTTCTGTTTATGCATTGTTTATTCTTTTGACTTGTAATTCAACTTGTCATTTAAAGATTTTGTCATCTATTGCAAATCTTTTTAAAAATAAAGAGTTTAAGAGTCTGATGGAATCTGCTCCTGACAAGCAGAAGCTATTTGATGCTATTCATGCAAGTCTTGATGCACCTGCAGGTCTTTGATTTTTAATCTGACATTATTTAGTTTGATAGAAATAAAAAGCCGGAACTGATGTACTTTTAGTTATCTGTTTCGGCTTTTTTTGTGCAGTTTTATTCTGTATTTCTTTGAACGTAGTTTTTTGTATTTACAAAATTTTTCAAGATTGTTTTACTGCCGGTCCGGCGTTTTTTTCAATTCCATTTTTCCTAAACTGCCTGCTCATGAGAAAAATTTCTGAGTAGCAGTTTAGGAATATGTTTGATTGTACCATGAAAAATCTGGCAGTATTTTTTTCAGTTGCGTTATCTCTGACCTTTATCGTAAGGTATACCTTCGGCTTTCGGAGCTTTTGATTTCTTTGATGTAAAGGCAAGAACCAGAAGTGAGATAATGTATGGCAGCATGTTGTAAAGTGTGCTTGGCAGGTTGAGTGATGCCAGAAAGTGATAGCCTGTATAGACGTTTGACAATGCACGGAAAAATCCGAACAGCAATGCTGCCAGTGCGATTTTTGTAGGCTTCCATTGACCGAAAATCATTACAGCAAGTGAGAGAAAACCGAAACCTGCAACGCCGTTTTCAAATTTCCACTGGCTGACTCCGGCTGTGATATAGGCTATGCCTCCAAGTCCGCCAAGTGCACCGGATATGATGACGCCGGCATACCTCATTTTGTATACATTGATACCGACTGAATCTGCTGCCTGCGGATGTTCGCCGCATGCCATGAGACGCAGTCCGAATTTGGTCTTGTAAAGTATAACATAGCCTGCTGCAAGAGCAAGAGCTGCAAATATTATAAACCAGGTAAATTCTCCGCTTCCGATGCTGATTGTGAAAGCTTCTTTCTGCTTAATGTAGCGTACTGTAGAAGAGACATCATCAGAGTTGCGGCTCATATTGATTGCACGCACAGCAACTGTAGCAGCTGCTGTGCCGAGCATATTCAATGCTGTTCCTGCAAGTGTCTGGTCGGCTTTGAAATTTATAGAAGCTGCGGCAAGCAAAAGTGAATAAATCATACCGGAGAGTATTGCTGCAAGGGAAACTGTCAAGACCATGATGAATGCCGATGTCTGTCCGCTCTGAAAATCCATTGCAAGGGCACCGCCGAGCGCACCGATAACCATGATGCCTTCAAGTCCGATATTGATGATTCCAGAATGTTCGCTGAAACATCCTCCGAGTGCAACGAGAAGAAGTATGCTTGCAAAAATTAAAGTGTATTGAACTAAAATCATTTCTTTTCTCCAGTGCTTTTTTCTGCTCTGTCAAGAATACTGTTCAAAAAATATTTAAGGAACAGAACAAATCCGCAGAGATAAATAATAATTGATGAAATCAAATCAGAAATCTGTGGAGAATAAACTGATTTGTCTACAAGTGCTCCACCGTCGGTGATATGCTGTATGAAGTAAGATGAGAAAATCGTTCCGATTGGATTCAGTCCTCCGAGAAATGCCGAAGCAAGGCCGTTGAAACCGACTGCCGGAAGAACCGTCGCAGATACTTCCCAAGGCTGAAATCCTGTCAGATAGAATATGCCGGCTCCCGCTCCTGCAAGTCCGCCGGCTATTGTCATTGTCAGTACGATGTTTTTATTTTCGTTCATACCGCAGTAACGTGCTGCATTTTTGTTAAGTCCTGTTGCTTTGATTTCGTAACCGAATTTTGTTTTATCCAGAACAATCCATACTGCTATTGCTGCGATGACAGCTATGAAAATTCCTATGGAAACATACTTGTTTTTGCCGAATAAAGCACCCATTCCAAGTGTTGGTATCATTGACTCTGGAGATTTTGAGGCAAGACCGTAAGTATACGGAGATGTCGGCTCTTTGACAGATGTCAGTATTGTGTTTACGAGATAAAGACCAATCCAGTTAAGCATTATGCATGAAATTACTTCGTTTACATTGTACTTTGCTTTTAGAAATCCAGATATAGATCCCCAGAAGCCGCCTGTGATTATTGCGGCAAGTATGCAGATGAACCACGGGCAGTGGAACTTCAGTGCAAAGATAAGCGTTGCACATATTCCAACTGTGTATTGTCCGCATGAGCCGATGTTGAAAAGACCTGTCTTGTATGCAAAAAGGACTGACAGCGAGCACATCAGCAGAGGTGAGGCTTTAACCAGCGTATTACCGAATGCGCGCTTTGTCATCAGCGAGTTCGGGTACCAGAAGTAATTCTTGATTATAGATGTGATGGCTTTTGTTGCACCCTGTGGATTGATGAACAGCAGGACAATGTATCCAATCAGAAGACCTGCAATAATACAGAACAGAGAGCATAGAACTGACTGAACTGCCGGGGATCTCAATATGCGCTTTTTGTCTATCATTGTTTTTCTCCTGTTTTTTCCTGACGTCTGGCTCCGGCCATATAAAGTCCGAGTTCTTCTGGTGTGACATTTTTCGGATCAAATTCGCCGACAATCTCACCTTCGTACATGACAAGAATTCTGTCACTTACGTCCATGACTTCACTCAGTTCAAGACTTACAAGAAGGACTGCTTTGCCGGCATCTCTTTGCGAAACGAGCTGCTTGTGTATGTACTCGATTGCGCCGACATCAAGTCCGCGTGTTGGCTGTACTGCAATCAGAAGTTCTGGATTTTTGTCGATTTCTCGTGCAATGATTGCTTTCTGCTGGTTTCCGCCGGACATTGCACGGACTTTTGTGACTGCTCCCTGACCGGAACGTACATCGTACTGTTCTATAAGTTTATCCGCGTATTTGCGTATTGCTTTGCGTTTGAGAAAACCTGCTTTGTTTGTGAAATTTTCTTCAAAATATCTTTGCAGAACAATGTTATCTTCAAGCGAATAGTCAAGGACGAGACCGTGCTTGTGTCTGTCTTCCGGTATGTGACTCATGCCAAGTAAAGAACGTTTTCTGATAGATGCGTGTGTAATATCAGTTCCATTCAGCTTGATAGTGCCGCTTTTGAGATGTGTAAGTCCGGATAGGCCGTAAACAGTTTCTGTCTGCCCGTTTCCGTCGATGCCGGCGATACACACGATTTCACCGCCGCGTATCTGAAATGTGATGTTTTTAACGGCGTCTTTATGTGCATGACTTCCAGCGACGCTCATATTCTGAACATCAAGGACAACTTTACCGGGTGTGATGTTTTTCTTTTCGACTTTGAAGTTGACGTGACGACCGACCATCATAGAGGAAAGTTCCTCTGTCGATGTGTCTTTTATATTTACAGTTCCGATGTACTTGCCTTTGCGGAGGACACTGCATCTGTCTGCAACGGACATGATTTCTTGAAGTTTGTGAGAAATAAAAAGAATGCTTTTTCCTTCTTTTGCGAGATTTCTCATTATTTCCATCAGTTCATCGATTTCCTGTGGAGTAAGTACGGCTGTAGGCTCATCAAAAATGAGAATGTCATTGTTCCGGTAAAGCATTTTGAGAATCTCTGTTCTCTGCTGCATACCGACTGTGATATTTTCTATAATAGCGTCAGGGTCTACTTTGAGATTGTATTTTTCTGAAAGAGCAAGAATTTCTTCCCGTGCTTTCTGCTTCTGAAGTAGACCGGCTTTTGTACTCTCGACTCCGAGAATGATATTGTCCAGAACGGTGAAACATTCGACGAGTTTGAAGTGCTGGTGAACCATACCGATGCCAAGTGCATTTGCGTCGTTCGGATTCTTGATGTGAACTTCCTTGCCATCTTTGAGTATTTTACCTTCTTCAGCCTGATACAGTCCGAACAGAACACTCATGAGCGTCGATTTACCGGCTCCGTTTTCTCCAAGAAGAGCATGGATTTCGCCTTTTTTTAACTGTAGTGTAACATTGTCATTTGCGATAATACCCGGAAATCTTTTTGTGATGCCAAGCATTTCGATGGCGTAACTTTCCATAGAGCCTCCGATTAATATAAACCACCTCTAAAAATATTGATTTGAAGTGACAGTTTATATTGTAACAGAAAAATATGAAATTAAAAAGGACGTGTTTGAGAATATTCTGCGGGAAGTTTAAAAATAAAAAGACCGGTATCTGAAGTGCACTTCACAAATACCGGTCTTTAATTTTAACAGTTTTCTGTTATGTGATATTTTTCTGCGGTTTCACAGAAAAATTATTTGATGTTTCCGTAGTACTTTACTGATACAGCTGTTACAGGTTCTGAAGTTGTATCATTTGAAACCTTGATTTTGCCTTCGAGCATGTCCTTGATGAGCATTCTGTAATCATTCTCTGTGAAAGAATCTGTGTATACAGTTGATGGAGCAAGTGCTACGAAGTTGTCATCTGGATCGTCTGAAACAAGACCGAGGTTTTCGATTTTTCCTGCATATTTGTTCCAGTTGTCGTTGATGATTGTATCTGTGAGAACAGCTTTAACTGTTGCGCTGAGACCTTTCATTGCAGATGTGATAGTCATGTCTTCTGCATAAGCATCGATAATTGCCTTCTGGTCAACATCTACACCGATGAGTTTAACACCTGCAAACTTCTTTGCAGCTTCTGCTGCTGAAGTCCAGATTCCGCCACCACAAGGGAAAATTACCTTTACGTTTTTCTGCTGAACCCATGTGTCCATGTAAGCTGTGATATCAGGATCGCCGTAGAACTGGTTTCCGTATACGTACTCAACCTTTACATCTTTTGCAATTCCAAGTTCCTTTGCAGCAGAGTCAACACCCTGTACAAAACCGTAACCGTAGCGGACAACAGCAGGAACTGCCATACCGCCGAGGAATCCGAGGTGCTTGTATCCCATTTTTACAGCAGCATAACCTGCGAGATATCCTGGAATCTCTTCCTGATAAATAGCACAGAATACGTTTGGTGTACCGACTTTTCCACCTGCGCTTGTGTAATCAAATTCAGAAACGTCGAGGGCGATGAGTTTTACATCTGGATATGTCTGTGAAATCTCTACAACCATTGCAGCCATGAGGTAACCAGGGCAAAGAATAATGTTTGCACCTTCTGCAATTGCCTGTTCTGCAGATGCAATGCGGTCTGCGTCAGAGTCAGCAGCTGGTTTGTAATATTTGTAGCTGATGTTGTTTGCCTCGCAGAATGCTTTTCCGGCTTCATAAGTTGTCTGATTGAAAGACTCGTCTGTGATGTCTCCGGAATCTGTAATCATTGCAATTTTGTAGCTCTTCTTTGAAGAGTCTGCTTTTACTGCGCTTGAAGATCCTTCAGATGGTGCATTTCCTGTCTTTTTTGCGCAAGAAAGCAGGGATCCTGCCAAAACGAGTGCCATGAGTGCAATTAGTGTCTTTTTCATGAATTCCTCCGATAAAAAATCCGTATTAACGGTTTTATCGCTTTTCTCATTTTTATAGAGAAAGCATAAAATAATTATAACAGACTTGAAATAAAATGTGAATTAGTAAAAATCATTAGTAAAAATCATGCTGCATACAATCTCCGTAAACTTTTTTGTTTTTATGCCAAATATACTTGGAAAAACTTGACAAGTATACTTGGAACTATTATATTATTGGCTGTAAATACCAAGTTTACTTGACATATTCCTTTTTTTTAGGAGAAGTTGCGCTATGTCTTTACAGAAATTTCGAAAATTTACACTGACAGTTTCAATGCTGCTGTTTCCGGTTACAATCTGGTATTTTTCGCCGTATTTAATTTTTGTGGCAGCGTTTCAGCATATTATTAACGGCAGTTTTATTACTTTTACTTTGATGTTTGTTTTCGGCATGTTTTTCGGACGTTTATGGTGTGGATTTTTCTGTCCGGCTGGCGGAATGTCTGAATGTTTCGAAACTTTTTCGCCAAAGCAGCCGAAGCAGGGCAGACGTAATTACATAAAATATGGAATCTGGTTTATATGGATCAGCGGTATTATTGTCTGCCACGTTTTGGGAAAAGGTGATTATTCAATTCAGCCTTTTTTCATGACAGATCATGGAATTTCAATTTCTGAAATCTACTGTTATGTAATTTATTATGGAATTGTACTTTTGTTTTTGATTCCGGCAATTGTTCACGGTAAACGGGCAAACTGCCATTATATCTGCTGGATGGCACCCTTTATGATTTTGGGTTATCGTTTTGGACGTTTCCTGCACTTTCCTCAATTAAAAATCAAATCTAAAAAAGAAGATTGTGTTTCGTGCGGTGCTTGCGAAAAAGTCTGTCCGATGAGCATTAAAATTACAGAACAGCTTCAAAAAGGTGAAATTAAAACAGCGGAATGCATTTTGTGTGGCGAATGTGTAAATTCATGCAGAAAGAATGTTCTGAAATATCAATTTGCAAACGGACGTGAGGAGAAATAAAATGACAAAAGAAGAAATTTTAGAAAAAAGCCGTCAGGACAACAAAAATGCTGATGTTTATGATTTGCAGATTCAGAAAAAAGCAGCCTTTATTTCTTATAATGCAGGAATTATACTTGCTAGTCTGGTTTTTATTTTAGATTTGATTCTTACCGGCAAACCAGTTCCAGAAGTTATGATGATTTCTATGGGAATGATGTTTATTGTATTTCTATACAAATATGTAAAACTTCACAAAAGACATGAACTGTTTCCACTTATTTGTTATGGAATTGGTTTTGTTGGTTTTGCCACTGTATGGATTATGCAGTTTTTGGGTTTGTAGGGGCAGGTTATGGACGAAACTTTGGTTCTTAAAAATCATCTGAAAGACATTCGAAGCGAAAAAAAACTTTCGCAGACAGATTTAGCAGAAATGGTCGGTGTTTCCCGCAATACAATCAGTTCAATTGAAACAGGTCAGTTCTGCCCGACTGCAAAACTGGCGCTCATTCTGTGCGTTGCTTTGGACAAAAAATTTGAAGAAGTTTTTTATTTTTAATTTTAATCAGGCTGCAAGTTTAGATGGAGACTGTTTTTTTTTGTGTTCGTAAGATTCGGAAACCGGCAGTTTTTAGGGGCTTTTATGATAAAATCTTGTTAGTTTGCAGGAATTCTGATAACATTCAGTTGTGAAAAAGCGTATTGTCTTTATTTCTCTTGCCGTAGTCATTCTCTGTGTAATATTTGCTATTGGTTATGCTTTGACTGGCTTTTATACTCCAATGAATCTTGAATCTATCGGTAGTACTAGAAATTACCATGTAATCGTAACTGGCCGGTCTGATAATTTGAATTTTTTGACACGCGTTTATCGTGGTGCAAAGAAACTTGAGAATATGTATTCTGCTGTTGTGGAACTGTATGTTCCAAACTCTCAGGCAGAGAACGTTTCCCTTCAGTCTCTTCTGGATTATGCAGGGTATGTAAATGCTGACGGCATCATTGCCTATATCGAACAGGACGTAGATTCACTGAAAGTTCCGTGCCGTATAGACGGTGATGAAATACCACTTCTGACAGTCGGATACTATAATCAGGATATTGATCAGGTATCTTACATAGGCAACAATTATTCTGAAGTCGGTAAAAGAATTGCATATGAAACTCGTCTGTCTATGCCTTTTCCTGGAGCTCAGATTTACATTATTTCCAGTGATAACATGACAAATGCGAACTACAGTACACTTATGAACAGTCTCCTCGGATATTTCAAGCAGAATGGTATCGAAAACTTTACAGTTCTTGATCAGTCCCGCAGTGAAAACGAGTTTATGATAGAAAAAATATATGCAGAATCTTTGTCCAAGGTTGATGTTTTTGTATGCCTTACAGATGATGATACTGTTCTTGTGTCTCAGTTTGAGTCAAGGAATTTGTCATTCCGTGAATCTGCCGCTAGGAATACATCGATAGAAAAAAACATCATAATCGGATTTGGTGAAAATGAGACTACTCTCATGTATATGAACAAAGGTGTTGTTTCTAAGCTGATATCGGTTAATTCTGAAAAAATAGGGCAGGCGGCTATTGCTGAACTTTTTGAGTACAGAAACAAAGGTCATGCAAACAGCTATATTTCTACAGAAATCAAAGTAAGGACTCCTAGACGATGAAAAACTTGATGCTGCGTCTGTATTATTCAATCTGCGATAAATCTCTGCGCTGGAAAATCATGATGAGCATTACTGTTACGGTACTCATTATGAGTATAAGTATTGTTGCCACGATAAAAATTGATCAGTACGCTATATCTTTGATTTCTAGTACATACAAATCAAATTCTGATTTAAATCTGCTTTCCAACGAAGTAAGCTGTGTAGAAAATGCTATGGAAACATACATGACATACAGAACTTTTGAAAGTATAGATAATTATTTCAATGCCTGTACACAGGTTGATGAGTACTGTGACAATATGCAGGATTTTCCGTCAACGGACAGTGTCAAACAGAAAGAATACATTGTCTATCAGATGGCTCAGTCGTTTTTGTTTTACAGCGGCAAGGCTATTGCAGCCCGCAGAGCAAACGGTATTCTTGTAGATTATTATTACAAAAAGAGTCTTGATTGTTACAAACTTATGCTTGATCAGATTTCTGCACTGAACATTCTTCTCATGGAGAAAAATTCAAATGTTTACAGTGAAGCAAAAAAGAATGTTGATTTTATCATCAAGACATATATTATTTTGTTTACAATATTTTTTGCATCTATTCTGGTTCTTCTCAGCATTCTACTTGATTCAATCACAAGGCCTCTCGGTGATATTTCCAAAGTTGCACTTCGCGTGGCTCAGCAGGACTTTGACGTACCGCCGTTTAACAGGGACGGTCATGATGAAATAGGTAATATCTGCCGTGCGTTCGATCAGATGATTGTCGGAGTTCGTGATTATATTGAAATGCAGGCTCTTTATTCTGATGCTCAGCTGCGTGCATTTCAGAGTCAGATAAATCCGCATTTTCTGTTTAACACGCTTAATACAGGAGCTCAGCTTGCTATGATGGAAGGCGCGGACAAGACATGCTATTTTATCGAGCAGACATCTGATTTTTTCCGCTACAATCTTCAGCAGCAGTGCCGCGATGCGACAGTTCTTGACGAACTCGGACTTGTAGACAACTTTGTTTACATCATGAAAGTACGATTTGGACCACGCCTGGTGTTTGAGAAAAATGTAGACTGTGACGAAAGCTATCTGAGCTGGACTCTGCCGTCCATGACGCTTCAGCCGCTTGTAGAAAACTGCATCAAGCATGGATTGGAAAACTCCAAGGGAAAGGTTTCTCTGAATGTAGCAAAAAAAGACGACGTCGTGGAGATAACTGTCTGCGATAACGGAGTCGGATTTGACAGCAGTATACGTGAACAGATTCTAAGTGCGGCAAACGATTCTTCTCATGCCGTTACACAATTTAGAAATACGGCTCCTGATGATGTTGACGGAAACAGTCTTGAAAACCGTTCTCATGCAGGTATCGGCCTGATAAATGTGTTTTCCAGACTCAGGCTGTATTTCCACACAACAGATGTGTATGACATTGCATTAAATGATGAAAAAGATGAAAATGGAATTGCACACGGAACAAAGTTTATAATTCGGATAAAAGAAAATGTATAATATATTGACCTGCGATGATGAACAGATAGTTTTAGATTCTCTCAAATTTATTTTTGATAAAAACTTTGAAGGCCAGGTAAACGTTATCCCTGTACTTTCCGGGGCAGAAGCAATACAGGCTGTAACAAAAGATGATATAGATATTGTGTTTATGGATATTAATATGCCCGGCATGTCAGGTCTGGATACAATTCGCTGTATACTCAATCTTAAGCCGTCAACAGTCATCATTGTTCTGAGTGCTTTTGATAAGTTTCAGTATGCACAGGAAGCTATGAATCTTGGTGCTTACAAATATCTTACAAAGCCGTTTAACAGAAACGTCGTTATACAGACAGTCCGAAATGCAATGAATGTCGTGGATTCTCGCCATGGCAAAGAAAACGATGATGAACTCCAGAAAAAACTCGACATCGTTTCACCGATGGTTGAAAGCGATTTTATTTATTCGTGTATTTTTAATGCAGATAAAAAAGAAGATCTTTCTACATATATGGACTACTTTAACCTGAATGTAAAAAGATATTTCTTTGTTTGCCTTGAAGTTCCAAAAGTCAGTTCAAAGAATCAGATGGAAATCTACAATAATATAAAGAAAACTGTGAACAGTAAATTCGGCTGCCTGATAGGTTCTTTTATGGTAAACAGGCTTGTTATGTTCGTTTCTGTCGAAAATGACGATTTTAGGGAGTCTGCAAAATCTTTGTATTCAATGCTGTCCTTTAATATCAGTCAGGGCATACGTTGCGGTGTCAGCAAGGTGAGCGATGATTTGTCAGAAGTAACAAAGTGCTATAATGATGCACTTTCTGCGCTGAACGTGACGGCACCGAACGGAGAACTTTTGTTTGCTCAGGATTTGTCCAGCAGGAATGATACATCCGAAAAACTCATTGAACTTCAAAACAGACTTTTTGCACGGCTTAAGCTCGGCGATTGTGCCGGCGTCAGTTTCATTGCCGGACTTTTGCTTCAGGAGCTGTCAAATTCTTCTATAGATATGAACAAAATCAAAGGCAATGTGTTTGAGATTCTTATCAATGCAAAAACAATTGCCCAGGAATCAAATCCTCATTTTGAGAATAATGCCTTTGCTGAAGCTTTTTCTGTACTGGCTTCGACGGACAGTATAGAGTCGATAACTGTATTTTTGCAGAACAGACTTATAGAATGCGCATCAACAATTTATCAGATAAAGGAAAGTAAAGAAAATCCTGTCGTCAAAAAAGCAACTCAGTATATTTTGGATCACGTAAGCGAAGATATTTCTCTTGAAGATACCGCTGTGTATGCTGGTGTTTCTTCTTTTTATCTCAGCAAGCTTTTCAAAGAAGAAATAGGTGAAACTTTTATAAACTATCTTACCGACAGGCGATTGGAAAAAGCCCGTTCTCTTTTGCTTGATACAGAGTTTTCGATTAAAGAGATAACAGCCGAATGCGGTTATAATGACCAGAACTATTTTTCACGTCTTTTTAAGAATAAATTCGGATTAAGTCCGTCTGATTACAGGAGTACGAAATGAAGAAAATTGTTTTTGTTTTGCTTGCTGCGATTTTTTTTATTTCCTGCACAAAAAAGAATAATTCTGTGCAGGTTTCTGGCGGTGGAGGACAGAAATCAGATCGTCCTGTAATTGGATTTTCTATAGATACTCTGGCAATTGAGCGGTGGCAGAGGGATTTGGATATATTTATTGCCCGAGCAAAAGAACTTGGGGCTGATGTTATTGTCCAGAATGCAGGTAACAGCACTGATAATCAGAATCAACAGCTTTTGTACCTTCTGGAAAAAAATGTGGATGTAATTGTTGTCGTTCCCAAAGAGGCTCATGCAGTTTCTGAAAGCATAGAAAAAATCAGTATGCACAATATTCCTGTTATTTCGTATGATAGACTTATTCTTGATACTGATATAAGTCTGTATATTACAATTGACAGCGAAAAAGTCGGAGAACTCATGGGGCGTAAAATGAAAAATATCGTTTCCCCTGATGGCTGGTCATGTATTTTGGGGCCGGAAGAGGATTTTAATATGTCCATGATTTTAAAAGGCCTCAAAGAAGTCTGCGGACCTCTTTCACCGGCTTTCCGTGACATATTTTATACACAGGGCTGGAATTACGATTTGTCCAGACAGCGAATGATAGATTTGATAACCAGCGGCAATATTCCAACTGCCGTTATATGTGGAAATGATGCTATTGCTGACAGCGTAGTATCTGCACTTCAGTCATATTATCCGAACAAAGATGTGCACGTCTGTGGTCAAGATGCTGATATTGCAGCATGTCAGAATATAGTCCGCGGATTACAGGATTTTACTATATATAAACCAATTAGCGACCTTGCGGTCAAAGCTGCTGAGTTTGCAGTCAAGCTTGCACAGGGCGCTAGAGTTGAGAGTTTGTTTGATACAAGTACTGTAATGGATAATGGTTTTGCTAAAATTCCGACATATTATCTTGAACCGACTCTCGTTGACAGAGATAACATAGATAGTGTTGTAATTGATTCTGGTTTTCATACTTACGGTGAAGTTTACAGGGAGTAAAAAGCTGTTACTGGAAACTTAATTTTTACAGATAGAAAAAAAAGATCGGTTTGAAAATATGTTTATTTTCGGCCGGTCTTTTTTTCACAATAATTTTTTTAACAGTCATTTACTGTTTTTTATATTACAAATTAGATTCAATATTAAGTTTGTTTTTTTTGAATTGTTGAAATTTTGTCAGAACATTTTAAAATCACTGTTTAGAATGTCGGGTTATAAAATTTATAGTCGTTTTTTGCACTGATAAGACCATAATAGCAATCTGTCGTTTCGAATTTATTTCTGGGCTCTTTATGCAACGGGATTTAAAAATAAATTCGGGATGACAAAATCAAGTTTACATCGCTTTTATATAAAATTAGAAATTTGATCTGTTTAAGATTTGTTTTAATAAAATGTTTTAAAAATATATTCTTAAAATGAAGTGTTTTTTTTGAAAAAAAAGTGCATTATCATGGTTTTATTAGCAAAATTTTGATTAGCACTTTTTGTACAACAAAATAATCCATAATAAAATCCTCTAGATTTTTTGTTAATGACATAGATTAGCAAGAAAGTTAAGAAAGTCGCTGCGCACAGCCTTCTTAAATATAGTATGATGTAATCATCAAATGATTAAGATTATCAATTAAGGAGGATATCTTATGAAAAAATTGGTTGCCGTTTTGTTGGCTTGTGCAATGGTTCTTCCATGTTTCGCAGCAAAGAAGAAGACAAAGGTTGGTGTTGCTATGCCAACTAAAGATTTGCAGCGTTGGAATCAGGATGGCGAGAACATGAAGAGCCAGCTTGAGAAAGCAGGATATACAGTTGACCTTCAGTATGCAAATAACGATATTGCAACACAGGTTTCACAGATTGAGAACATGATTACAGGTAACTGTAACGTTCTTGTTATTGCATCTATCGATGGTTCAGCTTTGAAGAGCGTTCTTGACAATGCAAAGAAGAAGAAGATTTCTGTTATTGCTTATGACCGCCTTATCATGAACTCAAAGGCTGTTACATACTATGCAACATTTGATAACTACAAAGTTGGTAAAATCCAGGGTGAATATCTTATCGATAAGTTGAACTTGAAGAGTCGTTCAAAGGACGATCCTGCATATATCGAACTTTTCACTGGTGACCCAGCTGATAACAACGTAAACTTCTTCTTCGGCGGTGCTATGGATGCTCTTAAGCCATACTTCGACAAGGGAGTTCTCGTTTGCCGTTCAGGTCAGACATCAAAGGCACAGTGTGCAACTTTGAACTGGTCAACAGAAGAGGCTCAGAAGCGTATGGAGAACCTCATCACATCTAACAGCTATGGTCCACGCGGAACAAGACTCGATGCAGTTTATTCTTCAAACGACTCATGTGCTATGGGTATCACAAACGCTCTCAAGGCAGCTGGCTATACAAAGGCTAACTTCCCAATCATCACTGGTCAGGACTGTGATATCGGTTCTGTAAAGAACATGCTTGCTGGTGTTCAGGCTATGTCTATCTTCAAGGATACTCGTACACTTGCTAACAAGGTTGTTGAGATGGTTGACGCTATCATGCAGGGAAAGAAAGCTCCTGTAAATGATACAAAGACATACAACAACGGAACAGGAATTGTTCCTTCTTACCTCTGTGATCCAGTATACGGCGATATCGACAACTATAAAGAGTTGCTTATCGACTCTGGCTACTACACAGAAGCTCAGTTGAGATAGTAATTTCTTTCTGAAGTGAATGTAAAAGTGGAATCTTAAACAGGTTCCACTTTTTTTTAACACCGAGATTAGAGTCTGGAGATTCAAATGGCAAAAGCATTATTGGAAATGCGAAACATTACAAAAGAGTTCCCTGGTGTAAAAGCTCTTAGCGATGTAAATCTTACTGTAGAAGAAGGTGAGATCCATGCATTGTGTGGAGAAAACGGCGCCGGTAAGTCAACTCTTATGAATGTCCTAAGCGGAATCTACGGGTATGGTACTTACTCCGGCGACATCGTTTATGACGGTAATATTTGCAAATTTCAAACAATTAAAGATAGTGAAAAGTTAGGCATTGTCATTATTCATCAGGAACTTGCACTTGTTCCTCTTTTGACAATTGCAGAAAATATGTTCCTTGGTAATGAACGCGGCACAAAGTCAAAGATTGACTGGGCCAAAACTTTTGATGAGGCTGACAAACTTTTGAAAAAAGTTGGTCTTAAAGATTCATCCCACACCTTGATTAAAGACATTGGTGTTGGTAAGCAGCAGCTTGTAGAAATTGCTAAGGCTCTTGGAAAGAAGGTAAGACTTCTTATTTTGGATGAGCCTACAGCTTCTTTGAACGATTCTGAAGCAAAGCATCTTTTGGACTTGCTTCTTGAGTTCAAGAAACAGGGAATGACTTCTATCTTGATTTCCCACAAGCTGAACGAAATTTCCTATGTTGCAGATAAAATTACAGTAATCCGTGATGGTGCTGTTATTACAACACTTGATAAGAAAGTTGAACAGTTTACTGAAAATACAATAATTCAGGCTATGGTTGGACGCGATATTACAGATCGTTTCCCTAAGCGTACACCAAATATTGGTGATGTTTGTCTTGAGGTAAAAGACTGGAACGTTGACCATCCTGTATTTGACGGAATTAAGGTTTGTGACCATGTTAACTTCAAGCTTAGAAAAGGTGAAGTTCTTGGTATTGCAGGTCTTATGGGTGCCGGACGTACGGAGCTTGCAATGAGTATCTTTGGACGTTCTTACGGTACTAATATTTCCGGTAAGATTTTCCTGAACGGCCAGGAAGTTGAACTTCCTAATGTTAAATCTGCAATCCAGCATGGTATTGCTTATGTAACAGAAGACCGTAAGGGTAACGGATTGATTCTTTCTGAATCAATCATTAAGAATAACTCCGCTGCAAAGCCTGAGAAGATTTCAAAGCATGGTATTATTAATTTCGATGAAGAACGCCGTGTAGCTGAACAGTATGCAAAAGAATTACATACAAAATGTGCTACTGTCGAAGAAAATGTCGGAAACCTTTCCGGCGGAAACATGCAGAAAGTTCTTCTTGGAAAATGGATGTTTGCAGATCCAGATATTCTTATTCTTGATGAGCCGACACGTGGTATTGATGTTGGTGCTAAGTATGAAATTTACTGCATTATCAATAAGATGGTTGCTGAAGGAAAGTCAGTAATCATGATTTCATCTGAAATGCCAGAAGTTTTGGGAATGAGTGACCGCATTTATGTTATGAATGAAGGACGCTTTATCGCTGAAATGGATGCAAAAGATGCTGACCAGGAAAAAATCATGGCTTGCATCATCAAATCAGAAGCTAAGTAATATCCGTAATTTAGGAGTAGAAAATGACTAGTGGTTTTAATCTGAGAAAAACGCTCAAGAATAATACAATGACATTTGTTCTTGTTGCTGTTATGATTCTCTTTCAGTGCTTGATTGTGGGGTTCAATAAAGGTTCTCTTTTCGCACCTTCTAACATCACAAACCTTATCAACCAGAATGCATGGGTTGTTATTCTTGCAACTGGTATGCTTCTTTGTATTTTGACTGGCGGTAATATCGATCTTTCTGTCGGTTCTGTTATTTGTCTCGTCGGCGCAGTTGGCGGTATATTAATAGTCAATATGGGATGGCCGGTTCTTCCTTCCATCATCATTTGTCTTATTGTTGGTACTTTGATTGGTGCATGGCATGGATTCTTCATTGCTTATGTTCATATTCCACCGTTCATTTGTACTTTGTCAGGTATGCTCTTGTGGCGTGGTGTTGCTCTTATCCTTCTTAACGGTATGACAATTTCACCATTCCCAGATTCATTCATGAATATCTTCAACAACTACCTGCCTGAGATTTTCCTTGAACAGGCAACTGATGAACTTTGGGATCAGTCAGAAGACTTGTACTATGCACTTATTGATAAGAATGCAGCAATTACATTTATCGTAACAATGTCAATCGCATTAATCTGCTGTGCAGTTACATTGATTGCAGCATTTGCTTCACGTACTGCAAAGAAGCGCAAGGGATACTCTGTGATTCCATTTGCAAACTTCATCGTTAAGCAGGTTATCATGTGTGCAGTAATCCTTCTTGTTGGTTACTTCCTTGCAAAAGATAAGGGACTTCCACTTATCCTTGTTATCGTTGGTGTAATCGTTGGAATTTATTCTTACTATACACAGAATACTGTTTCTGGACGCTACCTCTATGCAATTGGTGGTAACGAAAAGGCTGCACGTCTTTCTGGTGTTAACACAGACAATGTTATGATGTTTGCATATACAAACATGGGATTCATTGCTGGTGTTGCAGGTCTTGTTTGTGCTGCACGTTTGAACTCTGCTGCTCCTACAGTAGGTCAGAGCTATGAAATGGATGCTATCGCATCATGTTTCATTGGTGGTGCTTCTGCTTATGGTGGAACAGGAACTGTTGGTGG
>JAZQQW010000064.1:0-2467 GCA_045629255.1 Treponema sp. | reverse complement strand
CCTTTTGAATATGACGTTGTTCATGTTCAAGGTTATTGTTGTCCGTTATTATCTTTCTTTATTGGTTTAGGTCAGGGTTCAATGTTTCTGACTTCCAATGAAAAAATAATTCGGCTGTGAGAACTGTAATAAAAACTTTATCTGTCAGCGGAAGTTCGGTTTCAGGCTGCTGCTTTGATACAATAATTAATGGAGGATATGATTATGAAGTATGATCGTGATTTCCTTGAAAACGTACATAATGATATAAAAGCTGATATGGCTGCAACGGGTTTAGAACCACATCGGAGACCTCAAAATCTCATATCTCATTTTACTTATGACTGCGATTTCTACACGCTCCGCTACTGGCGCTCAAATGATACTGCCTGGCTCACAGATCATTGGTATAACCAGTCCTGTCTGGAACTGCTTGTTTACAATAACAGACTGTATATTGGTATCTGGTTCGGCTTAAATAATAAGGATTTGCTGAAACTGAACACGCATAAATGTGAAATCATGGATAAATGCAAAGACTATCCTGAATATACATGGGTGGATGAAAATGGAACGCCTGTGCCTACTGATGAACAGTTGATACAATGGCTGTGTGAAAAAAGTCATGAGACTGTATTCCGTAAGGAACTGACAGGTTATAACAAGGATGCCGTTGTATCGGAAATGAAGCATCTGAAAGAATATCTTGATGCCTTGCTGTAATGTACTTGACCGAAATGGTGGCTGTAAACGCAAATAAAAGATTGCATATTATATTGAAGATGTAATAATTTTTTGGGAGGTATAACCATGAACAGAGTAGAAGTCTATTTAAAGGCAAAAGAAACAATGGAGAGACTTGCAAAGTCTCAAAAGGTTGACATCAACAAGTATTATATTCCAGCTTCTCCGGAAACACTTAGAAAGAATCTTGCAGAAAAGGGTGTTTATATTACAAATCCTTCTACAAGCATCGATCTTCCAGTACTGTTTTATCTATTCTGTGGACATCTTGCAGACAGTTTATGTCAAATACAGTTAGATTTTACACAAAAGGCAATTATGACACTCAGCGCGTATTGGGTAAAGTATTTGGAAACTATAACCCAGTTCATGTTGCCGAATTTGGAGATGTTGAAGCAATAAAAAAAGCAATAGTGGAAATATCTCCGAACAAGATTCAGAATGAAAACCGCTGGAATGAATACTTAACTGGAATACATGAATGCGCAAAATGGCTTCTTAGCAATCAGCTCCCGAACGGGGATTTCGACATTTCTGTAATTATTTCGATGCTGGGAACCTGTGAAAATAAAACAGATATCCGAAAAATGCTATTTGATCTTCGGCCTCTCTGGTATAAATATCAACATCTAACAGGTGTGGGTCCGGCTGTATGCTATAACTGGCTGAAAGAATGTGGCGCAGTCTGGCTTGCAAAACCAGATCTTCATATAAAACGTATTGTTGCTAAATTACTAAAAAAGGAAATGAGATTTGAAGATTACGCAGAAATTGAGAATACTGAAGAAGATTTGACTAGAATTGCCGAAAAGATCATTGATCAGTACCTTAAGAATAATCCACACGAAACGCAGTTTCCGAAAGGAACCGGGATAAGCGGACAATGCAAAATGACAAAAGACGAATTTATTGCGGTATACATGTGGAAATGGGCACAGGAAATCAGGAAATACAGCGCGGATAATCAGTGTTCTGCGTATAAGTTGGATCGTGTTTTATATCTTTATTGTACAAATGGTTATTTCTATTTGGAGGGTGACGGTGATCTTTCCGAAGATGGTTTGTTAGGGATGATTGATGAGTGACTGATTGCATGATTCATTAAGGAGGTTCATATGCGCAACACAGACAAATTCCGTGGCTGTCTCATAGGCGGGGCAGCCGGAGACGCACTGGGATATGCAGTCGAATTCAAAAGTGAGGACGAGATCTTCTCCGAGTATGGCAAGGATGGCATCACCGAGTACGATCTGATATTAGACGATGATGTTGCTGAGATATCGGATGATACACAGATGACGCTGTTTACAGCGGAAGGTATGCTGCTTGCTGGAAACAAAAATGATAATACAGATTACATAAGCAGCATCAGAGAAATGTACAGGTGCTGGTATCAGACACAGAGCGAAAAATATCCTGCACAGGGTGAAAAGATTTGCTCTCGTCTTATGCATGTACCGGAACTGTTCAACAGAAGATGCCCCGGAATGACCTGCCTCTCAGAAATAGAAGCTGGAACAAACGGAACGATTGACAATCCAATTAACGACAGCAAGGGCTGTGGTGGAGTAATGCGTGTTGCGCCGATCGGGCTGTATTTTGCGGATACTGATACTTCATACGAGAAGTCAGATATGCTCGCAGCAGAAGCAGCAGCTCTGACACACGGTCACGATTTAGGATATATTCCTGCCGCCGCATTATCTCACATCGTCAGAGCAGTTGCAGAAAGCGACATACCGCT
>JAZQQW010000063.1:0-39912 GCA_045629255.1 Treponema sp. | reverse complement strand
TTTATCTTGGACACTAGTGATTATCTATTATTTTTTCCATTATTTTCTTCTAAAGTCCCCAGTGCGGGTGTCCGTGTAACATTGTTTTAAACCGTAAAAATGGTTTTGCCGTAGGCAAAATTGGCGCAAAAGTTGCGGTGGCGCAAAACCACGAAAAGCAACTTTTGTGACAAAGTTTTTATCGGCTTTGAAAACCATGTTATGTGCTATTTCTATCTTATACCAGTTTTCTTAATATCTATTCCACGAATTCTTTGATTTATTTCATTTTAAGAAGTATAAAGCCAACTATTACAGTCTCTTTGCTTCGCATTAAAATTCTATCATTCATCTATTCAGCAAGCTAGACTTGCTGAATAGCTCCTAAAAAAAATCTGAGTTACTCCAACAGCTATGACAAAGTGGATGTGCGTAATCTATCGCCTCATTCCAACCAGTAATCTCTTTGCCACATTTGTGACAATAATTCTCTCTATAGTCAATATTACCAAATTGTGACCAAATTTGATAACAATCATTGCAAAGAGGTCTTTGAGTATCAAAGCCTATTTTCTCTCTGCAGCGAATACAGTACCCATAATTTGGATAACGATAATATCTGTCATCTCGCCAATTTGAATTGTAATCTCTTGTAGTCCATAAATTATACTCTTCTGCTGAATTTTTTATCGATTTACTTTCTTTTAAGATATCTTCATATAATCCATAATTTTCACTTCTGTTTATTTCAATTCCCATTTCTCGATTATTCTCTTCAGAATATCCGTATAGATTCATCGATGTTATAAGCGCAGTATTTTCATTTAGATAACACTTTGCATGAAGATTAGCAAGGAAATATATGTTTGGCTGAATGTCGAGTTTAATAAAATAGATGTAAAAATTCGGTAACAACAGAAGACAGCAAATTGAATTTAGTTTTAGCATCTCTCATATTAATAGATTCCGAACTAAATTCGGGATGTCAGATTGTTTTTAGGGATATTGTATAATATAATGCAGCTTACAGTGGAGCTGTCTGCGAGCCTTTAAAAACGCACTGTGATTTTAGGGAGGAAAGTTCATGGAATTTAGAAAGCTTACAAAAGAAGATATACCATCACTTCTGGAATTGTATGTTCAGCTTGATGGTCCAAATGACGGATTTTCTGTTGAGGATGCAAATTGTGTCTGGGAAAAGATTTCATCGAATCCAGCCATTACTTATTTTGGTGCAGTAGACGGCGGAAAAGTTGTGTCGACATGCTATCTTGTGATTATTCCAAATCTGACACGACATGGAAGCAGCATCGGTTTTATCGAAAATGTTGTAACTGATTCAAAATACAGAAGACAGGGACTTGCCCGTCATGTTATGCAGATGGCAATTGAAGAAGCCAAACGCTGCGGCTGTTACAAAGCGATTCTGCAGAGCGGAATATCCAGAAAAGAAGCTCACCGCATGTATGAAAATCTTGGATTTAACGGAGCATCAAAGAGAGCTTATGATTTACGTTTTTAGGACAGCTCTTAAATTATTTGCCTGATGATAAACTCAAAAAAAGGTTTTGTTCAATGATTGCCGGACTTTTTTGAGGCAATAAACTGTTCGAAGACTAAGTATGTTTTACTTGCCAGCTTGTTGATGTCAGTTTGTGACTTTATATGAATGAGGAAAACTATGGAATTTTATACGAAAAGACTGATTCTGCGTCCATGGAATGAAAACGATGCTGCTGACTGCTTTGAATATGCAAAAGATCCAGATGTTGGTCCTATTGCAGGCTGGCCTGTACATACGAGTGTCAAGGGAAGTCTCTGGTGCATAAAAAATATTTTTTGCGGCAAAGAATGTTATGCTGTCTGTCTTCGCGAAACGAACAGGCCTGTCGGCTGTATCGAACTTAAACTCAACGGTGCAACAGATATGACAGTGTGCGACGATGAATGTGAACTTGGGTATTGGATAGGAAAAAAATACTGGGGACAAGGGCTTATCCCAGAAGCTGCACGGGAACTTATACGTCATGGTTTTGAGGATATCGGCATGAATACAATCTGGTGCGGTTATTATGACGGAAACGCAAAATCTGCACGTGTACAGGAAAAACTTGGATTCGTTTTTCATCATACATGCAATGAAGTTCCTGTTCCTGCATTAAATGAAGTTCGCATCGGACATACAAATTACATGACAAAAAAGATGTGGCTCGAATCTTCCATAAGATAAAGAAATAACAGCAATTTAGAAAACATGATTTTTTGCACAGAAAAGTTTTCTGTGTTTTACAATCTGCATCTGCGATGTTTTGGAGGTATTTATGGCTTGGCTTGTTCTGATAATTTCTGGACTTTTTGAAACTGTGTGGGCTACGGCATTGAGTAAAATAAACGGACCTCACAAACTGCTTGCTCTGACAGTTTTTCTTGCAGGAAATATATTGAGTATGATAGGACTTGCATACTCAATGAAATCTATTTCTGCCGGTACCGCGTATGCAGTCTGGACTGGAATCGGTGCTTTTGGCACTATAGTCGTTGGGCTTATTTTAGGAACAGAAAGTTTTTCTGTAGTCAAAATTATTCTTTTGTTCTGCCTTGTAAGTATTGTTGCAGCCCTCAAGTTTGTAAGCAAATAAAACTCTGCTTTTGAAATTTTACGGCAGTTTTTTTATTTTTTCGAGGTTATTTATGATAAAAGGTTTTGCTCATGTTGCTCTATATACATGCGAGTTTTGTAGAACTGTAGACTTTTACAAAAATGTGTTCGGTGCCTGTGAGTGCGGTTATCCTGAGACAAAGAGAAAAGGCTGTTTTCTCAAACTCGGATGTGACATGCTGGAAGTTTTTGAAAGTGATGTAATGCCGGATGGTGCTTTTAAGCATATTGCAGTTTCTTGCGAAAGCGTGGACGATATTGGCAGTCTGTATGAACGGGCTCTTGAGTTTGGAGCTGTTCCTTATGTAGAACCAAATGACGTTATCCTGAACATTGATGGCTTGAAAAAGCAGTGCAGAAATGCTTTTGTGCGGGGCATTGCAGGCGAACAGATTGAACTGATTGCAGAATATTTGAATTAAAATAGGAGATTTGTATGCGGATAAAAAAAATTATCGGAGAAAAAGTTTATCTTTCTCCTTTTAATCCTGATGATATGGAAACTTATGCGCAGTTTCTGAACGATCTCGATGTAACTCAGTATCTTTCATTGTCAGCGTCGTATATTACGCCGGAAAGCGAAAGGCAGTATCTTGAATCCCCGTCTTCAAATACGAGTATACAGGATTATTCTGTCATTGATAAATTAACTGACAGACTTATCGGAAGTGCAGGGCTTGACCGTATAGATTCGTTGAACCGCAGTGCTGAGTTCGGCATATTTATCGGTGACAAAGAATACTGGGGTAGAGGCTACGGATGCGAAGCAGCTTGCCTTGTTCTGGATTATGGTTTTCGCAGGCTTAATCTGCATACTGTCATGCTTCATGTTTACAGTTTTAACCCGCGTGCCATAAAATGCTATAAGAAAATAGGATTTAAGCTGGCAGGAACTTTGCGGGAATCTGTTTGCCGCGGTGGCAAATATTATGACCGCTATATAATGGATATGACAGCCGATGAGTTTTACTTTGCTCATCCTGAGTTTGACAGAAGCAAAATGTAATTTCAAAAGCTTTAACAAAAGGAATTTATATGTCAAAGGCTGTAATTTTTGATATGTATGAGACTTTGGTTACTTTTTTTGAAAATCCGGTATATTTTGGTTCGGAAATTGCCGCCGACGCTGGAATTGACGAACAGAGTTTTCTGACAGACTGGCGTGCGACAGAGCATGACCGTTCTGTCGGCAAAAAAACACTGGAGCAGGTGCTCGAACATATTTTTCGTAAGTACGGCTGTTTTTCGCCAGAACTGGTACAGCGTGTATATGACAAGCGCGTCATGGTGAACAAAGCCTGCTATGACAATCTGCATCCACAGATTATTCCTCTGCTGGATGAACTGAAAAGCCGCGGCATCAAGATCGCACTGATTACGAACTGTTTTTCGGAAGAAGCTTATGTTATACAGAACAGCATTTTGTATCCTTATTTTGACGCGGCGTGTTTTTCATTTTACGAAGGAGTTGCAAAACCTGATGCAGCGATTTTTGAAAAATGTTTTCATAAACTAGGTGTTGATTCAAAAGACTGTCTGTATGTCGGTGACGGCGGAAGCTGTGAGCTTGATGCGGCATCGAAATGCGGTATGCATGCTGTTCAGGCTTTATGGTATCTGAAAAGCGGAACGCGTCAGCCTGTAGGAAGGCTTTTGCAGTATGAAGGAGCAGATACTCCGCTTGATGTACTGTCATTTCTGTAAATGTGTCCTGATCATAAAAAATACGGACTGCATGTATTTTGTACATACAAGTCCGCTGTGCATACTTAGAAAGCAATTCTGAGGTTGCATGCTCCAGAATAAACTTTTGAATGCAAATCAAATCCGCCGCTGAATGTAAGGTTTACGAAAAAGAAATCCAGACCGAATCCTCCGTAAATCTGAGGATAGATGTTTTTAAGAAAAGAAATTGATGCACCTCCTTTCATTTCAAATTCTTCCGGCAAAAGTCCAAGTGCAATAAAAGGATCGAGGGTGCCGTCATTTGTCATGAATGTATCCAGAGGTGCTCTTAGTCTCCAGTCAACAGAGGACTGCGATAAAGATATACGTGTTCCGATGAATGGTACGAAGAAAAGCAGCTTTGATGATGCCTGTGCAGAGAATGTGAACGTTGCTGTACGGAAATCCAGACTTGCGAATGCTGTATCGTCTTTCAGCTTGACACCGCCTTTTGTATAGTTAAAGCCGACACCGGCGGAGATTTTTGGAATTGCTTTATTTTCAGCTTCAAATATTACAACTCTTACATCTGTACCGATGGCAAAATAGTCAAAAGAAAAAGGTGCAATTGCATTGTCTACGGAATTTATTCTGGATGAGTCAATTGCAGAAATGGTGAATCCTATATCAAACGGCAGTACAAGAAAGCCACAGCCAAGGCGCATATCTGCGTTTAATGTCGGAAAATAAAAAGTATTCGGAATACCGCGCATATCTATGTCGCAGGCTTCCATGGCATTACTGAGTGCTTTGATACTCATGCTTGAGACTCCGAAGTTTATGCCGCCGCCAAAGTGAATTTTGTCTTTTTCACTGATACATGATTCTGCCCAGATATTTTGATTTCCCTGCGAGTTTGGCAGTGTCTGGTTTAAATTTTTGCTGAATCCGTTTAATCCGTCTGCTATATAGTCAAATGTCAATTTATTTCCGTTGACTTTGAATGAATTCGTTATTGCGGTTTCTGCTGCTTGAATTGCAGAGGCTGTAAGTCCATTGTCACTTAATATCTGGTTGATTTCATTGATATTCTGGTTCATATAATCTGCAAGAGCGTCCGGCATATCGATGGTTATAGAGTTTCCTGCAGCATCCGTGAGAGTTATCGGTTTGTTTGCGTGGAGTTTTGGGATAAAAATAGCGCAGGCAAGCACTATTAGAAAATACGTTTTCTTCATATAGAGTCTCCTTAACTTTTTCAGAGTCTCTTTTGTATTCTGTCTACTGTTCCCTTGTACAACAATAAACTGTCTCCAAAATTTAAACTTTTGGATATTTTTGAATGTTTACTCTCCGATTTAGAGTTATTATAATACTGACTGTATCTTATTGCAACTGATAATTTTTTTGCTTTTTTTAAGGATTGCTAAGGTAGTCCTGGAATCCCGCAGTTTTTTACAGGCTTTCATGGAAAAAAAGGCGGACAGCTTCTTTGTGTAAACTTCTGCTGTCCGCCGGAAAAAGTTTGTAATTGTCTTTTTTAATTGGTTGAGTCTCAAAATGCTGTTTTTTTTAAGACTTCATTTAGAATGCTATTCTCATACTGAAAGCTCCTGAACCTATGTGGTAACGGATATCATAGCTTCCACTTAAAGTCAGATTTACACAGGTTATGTCAAGTCCGAGTCCGCCGAATACTTGCGGAGTCAAGCCCTTAAAGAAATTTGTTTTTGAACCGCCTTTGAACTCAATCTGATCCGGCATGAGTCCCATTGCGATTGCATTTGAAAGGGTGCTGTCGTTTCCGAAGAAATTGCTCCAGCGTGCTTTGATTTTCCAGTCAACGCTATTGTATGACATTATGATGCGTGTTCCTGCAAACGGCATGAAGATACTGATTTTTGATGATGCCTGTGCGGAGAATGTGAGGGTGGCTGCTTTGAAATCAAGACTTGCAAAACCTGTGCTGTCATCGATTTTTACGCCGCCTTTTGTATAGTTGAAACCGACGCCGGCAGAAAGTTTTGGAATCATCTTGTTTTCGCACTGAAACAGCAGAACCCGGACATCTGTTCCGATTGAAAAGTAATCAAACGAAAGCGGTGAAAATGCATTGTCAACAGAAGAGATTTTTGATGAATCAATCGTCGAAATGGAAAAACCAACGTCGAACGGCATGAACAGTGCGCCGCTTCCGACTCTCAAATCTGCATTCAGAGTAGGGAAGTACAGAGTTTCCGGTATGCCGTGTGTATTTATGCCGGCAGCTCTTGAAGCTTTGACGATGGAACTTGTGTTCATTCCTGCAATGCCGACGTTTATTCCGCCGCCAAAGTGAATCTTTTCATCTTCGCCGATACATGAATCTGCCCAGACGTTCTGGGTTGTCTGAGAGTTCGGGATTGTGTGTCCGAGTTCCTTTGAAAATGCGTTCAGTCCGTCTTTCTGGATTTTGAACGGTGACTGGTTTGTGCCGCCGTCTATTCTGATGTAGGCAGACCAGATGTTTGTAGCTGCTGCGATGATGTCAGCTGTTGTGTAGCCGTTATCGCGGATTTTTCTGTTTACACTGTCGATGTTTGAATTTACAGAATTTCCGATTTCATCAGGCAGGTTGAGTATTACAATGTCTCCATTTGATGCTGTAAGCGTGACTTCTGTATCTGCAAATATTGCAGCCGGAAATAAAATGCTCATGAGAGCAAGTAAAAGAAACTTTTTCATTTGTGGTCTCCTATAAATGTCCGAGTGTGCAGATGTACGAAATCGCAGACTGCGGAATAAAGTGCAGGCGATAAAATACAGGGAGTTAGTTTCATCCCATCTCTTTTTAAACTTCCGCACATGCGGAAAGCAAAATGCGAGGTTTAGAATCTTCGTTAACCGGTAGTTATACAATTTCGAGGCTCTAAACTCAACACAGACATAGAAAGCCTACTTAGAAAACGTAAGATGAGCATTTATGTCCGTCAGACTTGAGCACCTCTGAAAACTTACAACACTGCAGGGTACCTCTGCGAACTGTTGACAGGTTCTTAGAGGAACCATTATAAAACAAAGGAAAACTTCAAGTCACCATCTGAAGCAGCTGATTGTAGGGGAATCTTCAGACGATGACTTTCCTCCAGGAAGTTTTCTTTGCTACCGTCACTGAAAACTTTCGTTTCAATGTTAGACGCATGTTCTTTCATTGCTTTCCTTAGTAAAAGAAAAAGAACTTTTATAAGCTAATATAAATTAGCAGTTAAGGCAAGTGGTTATTAGCTTTTTTTTGCAAATTTTCAAATTTTTTACGAAATATGAAAAAAACGAAAAATCAAACATGGAAATAGACCAAGAGAAAGCTAGTTAAATAGATGCTTATTTTCTGTGTTTATGTATACCCATTTCAATATCAATTTTAGCCAAGCGTTACGGGCTGGCGCTTGAAGCCTGGAGAAAGGTGTGCACAGCATAACTGTTTTTACGGCTACGCTGTCGTTCACTAGGTTGCGGAAAATAAAAAACTCGGTCGTAAGACCGAGTTTTTTATTTGGTGACAGGGGGAGTCGCTTTGCTAACGAGTTTTATGTCAGGTCAGTGTTTGATCGAAGTTCACAAAAATCACTTCCCCCTCTTTTACTTTTTATCTATTACTGATCAGCGTAGTTAGAGAAATAGTTCTGGATTAAGATAACTGGTGTACCTTTGTCACCTGAACCAGAAGTAAGGTCTGCCAAAGAACCAAGAAGGTCTGTAATCTGGCGAGGTGTTGTACCTTGAGTTTCCATACGTCCTTTAAGATTCTTATCCTTAGACTTAATACGAGCAATCATAGCTTCTTTAAGAGCTTCACCTTCAAGACCTTTGAATTCGTTGTCTGAAAGATATTTAAGTTTAAGTTCGTTTGGAGTTCCTGTAAGACCAGATGTATAAGATGGAGAAACAACTGGATCAGCAAATTCCCAGATTCCACCAACTGGATCTTTAAAACCACCGTCACCGTAAATCATAACTTCAACTTTTTTGCCATATTTGTCTGAAAGTCGTTTAGAAATATCATCAACAAGGCCCAGGCAGTTGCATGGGAACAATTTAACTGAGTTATCTGTAGCAAGGTTTGAACCGAGGAGTCCAAATTCTGGGTTGCAGCCTGAACCGTTTACTGGAGCTGTCATAAGTTCGTCCATGCAGTAGCATTTTCCAACACCAGCTTTTGTAAGAATACGTTTGTTCATTGGACCTTCGTGTGTAGAACCAATGATAACATCTTTTGTAAAGTTCAAAATTGCGCGTGGGTCGTTTGCAAGAATAATCTGTGTGTCTGGACATTCACTTGCTTCTTTATAGAACTTAATGTAATCAACACCTGTGAATGGGTGAATTGGATTTGGGAAAAGTTTATAGAATTCTTCAGAAGTGAATACGTCTTTTGCTGGGTTAATTCCAGAATCGAGCAATTCTTCCTGGCTGATTAATTTGTTTCCAACTTCGTCGCCTGGGTAAGAAAGCATAACTGTAAGTTTTTTACATCCGCGAGAAATACCTTTGAGCAACATTGAAAAGCGGTTGCGGCTCATAATTGGGAAAATCAAACCGATGTGTGCGTTTTCGCCAAACTTGTTCTTAACATCCTGAGCAATGTCGTCAGCAGTACAGTAGTTACCCATAGAAATACCAACTACGGCTTCTGTAATACAAACTACATCACGGTCATTGATTGTAAGATTTGCTTCTTCTACACATTTGCTAACTGAATCAACTACGATTGTAGCTAAATCATCACCTTTTTTAATAATTGGTGTACGAACACCGCGACTGATTGTTCCTGAATATTTCATTTATGACCTCTGAAAAATAAAAAGGGCTTTTCCCAAACTGTTTTGGGCTGAACAAAATTTTGTGAACAGGCAATGTTCACGACGGATATAATAATGTTTTTTTTAATATAAGTAAAATGAATGCTTGTTATAGTATATATAAGTGTATATTATGAATGTATGAATATTGATTTGCATTCTCTGAATACTTTTTATACTGTAGCAGTAGAAAAGAGTTTTTCGAAGGCTGCCGAGAAACTGTTTGTTTCGCAGCCGGCAGTAAGCCAGGCTGTTAAACTTATAGAAAACCAGATAGGATTTCCTCTTTTTATCCGTCAGAAAAAAGAAATTAAGCTTACAGCCGAAGCTCAGGAAATTTTTTCTTACTGCAAAAATATTTTCAATTCGGTGGAACTTCTGAATCAAAATCTGGCGGACATCAAAAATCTTGAGTCCGGCATTCTGACTATAGGAGCCTCTGATACGATATGCAAATATTATCTGATAGACAAGCTTAAAAAATTTGAGTCACTTTATCCGAAAATCCGCTATCGTGTAACTAACTGTACCACGAGAGAGTCGCTTTCACTTTTGAAAAACGGCGATGTAGACCTAGCTTTTGTGCACGCGCCTCTTACAACGACAAGCGAACAGGTGATTGATGTGATGGAACTGCATGATTACTTTGTATGCTCGTCGGAGTTTGATGATTCTGCCATACATCATTTCGCAGATTTGCAGAATTACCGCACGCTGCTTTTGGAAAACGAAAGCCATTCCCGGCTTGTTCTGAACGCAAATCTTGCAAAGTACGGCGTGTTTCTCAAGCCGAAGTTTGAACTGGCATCGCTTGACCTGCTGATTGAGTTTGCTAAAAAGAACATGGGGATAATATGTGTCGCCAAGGAATACATCCAGAGCGAACTGAAAAATGGTGAATTGAAAATAATAAATATAGAAGAGAAACTTGATGCACGGCATATTTCTCTTGTAATTTCACAGAAAAATTATTTGTCCAATGCCGCCAAAAAGTTTATCGAAAAACTGAACTGAACATCTTGATTGGAGTTTATTTTTTTGTACTGCGATAACGATTTTTATTATGTTGCTTTTTCAAATATCGTATGTTGTTTATGTATTAAGGATTTGAGAAAATGATGAATAAAAAAAGTTTTTTTGCATATCAATTTTTTTGATATCTGTAATGTGTTTTTGCATGTTATCTTGCATTAACAATCCAAATGCTGAAGGCAGTGCTTCAAATTTTCGTTTCACGAATAATAATACAATTGCTTTTGACTGGTACGGAGATTTTAATTCGAGTTATATTTACAATGTCGCAGTCTATGATTCTGCCGGTGGTTTAAGAGGACATGATAGTTTTATTACTACTGAGACAATTTTTCTGTCAGGATCTATAAAGCTTACTTGTAGTGTACAACCTGGATGGTATGTAGAGATTTCAATGAAAGGTGGTTCGACAGAGACTGTTTACAGAGAAAATAGTAGTAATGAAGGATATGCCGCAAATTTTCATTTTGTTGAAAATGATAAAATCAAATTCAACTGGTATGGAAATTTTGAGGCAAGTCATATTACTAATATAAAAGTTTATGATTCAGCAGGCGTTCTGCAGGGACATGAAAGTTATGTTACTTTAGCAGCTGGTCAAAATACTGGTACAATCAAGCTTAACTGTAATGCGCAGCCTGGATGGTATGTGAAACTCACTGTTAAAAATAGCGGCAGGCAGACTGTTTGTTATAATTGATGAGTATCAGCTGTGTACAAAAAATATACAGGACTGGCTGAAAAACTTCTAATCATTTATTAAAGATGAAAATTGTTAAGCGCTATGTTTCTCCTGTAATTTTTGCTGAAAAACTATCTGGCAAATAATATCAAAAATTATCGAAACTCAGAACAGAACCTTTTATTTGGTTTAAAGAATTCGATTTTTACTAAAATCTGTTTTATTGGATATCTGAAAATCTCTGATTTTGGAGATTTTTTTGTAAATTTTGCCTTTTTTCGTGCAGAATTTTCGAAACACGTGAACAAGCCAGCTAAAATTGATTAAACTGATATCAATGATTGAGAACATCATTTTGCTACATTGAATAAGTTGGCTGTTCTTTGTCATCTCACTGCTATGCATTGAAATGTTGGATAAAGATTTGTTTTTTTTATTTTGCAGATATGGCATGTTTTGTGTACATGCAGAATTTGTTTTTCATAATATGAATTTTTGTACATGAAAGTATGGAGGTATGATGAAAAAGCGAAGTTTTTTTTACATATCAGTTTTTTTATTTACAGCAATGTGTTTTTATATGACATCTTGCATTAACAATCCGGAAGCTGAAGGCCGTGCTTCAAATTTTCATTTCATTAATGATGAAAAAATCGGATTTGACTGGTTCGGCGATTTTGATTCGAGCTATATAAACGATGTATCAGTTTATGATTCAGCAGGAACTTTAAGAGGCGGTAAAAGCTCTGTTACAACGGAGTCTATTTTCTTGACAGGGACTATCAAGCTTAACTGTACTGTTCACTCCGGATGGTATGTAAAAATTTCTGTTAGAAATGATTCGACAACGACTATTTACTATAATTGATGTTGCATCACAATAGATGTCTGATTTGGAAAACTTCTTATTTTGAAGTTTGTGTGTGAGGACGTTTCTAAAAACTGAGGTTTTTAGAGGTAGCTTTGAAAACGTGATGTTCGAAACTTGGACAATATGTCTGTTTTGATCTGTTCTACCTCTGCTCAGAGGTGTTCTTTCTTTTGAGGGTGATTATTTGACAGATTATGTATTTACAGATTTTGGCAAGGAACATGTTTGCCGTGCGATGGATTTGGTAAAAGCTTCTTATGACATGGAGAGAACTTTTGTATCTCAGCTTCCAGAGTTCGACAAAACTTCTGACGTGTCGAACTTGTTTGATATGTTTACCAAATGGGACACAGGTGTTGCCTGCATGAAAGGCGACGAACTTGTCGGTTTTATGTGTTCATTTCCGCCTTTTGAAGGTGCTTACAATTCGCCGACGGATTCTGGTGCATGGTCGCCTGTTTTTGCTCATGCTGTGCGTTTATTTGAAAACAGCGCAGAGGAAGCAAAAATTTGGTCTTTATTATATCAGAAGGCCGGCGACAAGTGGTTTAAGGCGGGCGCAAAATATCATTCAGTGACTTTGTATGCTCATGATATTACTGCACAAAATGCACTTTCGCAGTATCAGTTTGGTTTCCGTTGTGCGGATGCCGTTTTCAAAAACTGCAATGTTCTGGCAGAATGTAAAGAATCCGTTTCGGATGCAAAAAGTCATGTACCGCAGAAAAATGCACTTCCTGAAGGATTTCGTGTTTCTGAAGTTACAGAAGAAGACTTTAATGCGCTGAGAATTTTGCGTACTAAACTTGTAATGCATCTTGTATCATCGCCATGCTTTATGCTGTTGCCGCCGGGCGTAGAAGATAAAAACTGTGCAGCAAAGGAAAAAGCTATTTTGTCTGGAGAGATGACGACGTTCGGCTTGTATAGTAGAGATAAACTTGTCGGCTTTATGGATGCTTGCACCGACGGCGAAAACTTTATAAGTGACAGTTCGCTTTTCCTGAATATCCAGGGAGCGTATGTGGACAGTGAGTACCGCGGACAACACCTGAGTGACGCACTGCTTGATAATGTTATCGCTCTTGCACGAAAAAAAGGCTTTGCTTATGTAGGTGTTGATTATGAGACAATGAATCCTGCTGCACGCGGATTCTGGACAAAGCATTTTGATGAATATACTTTGAGCATGGTAAGAAGACTCGATTAGCAGTACTTGTGAAAAATTCAGGCGAGTGCAGTTCTGTATTTTTGCATGATGGCATTTCTAAAAAATAGAAATGCCGGTGATTTGAGACAGGTTTGTATCATTTGATTTTCAGGTCAATCTGCTTTTTTCCGATGCCGTCCGGAGAAATTGTGTACGGATCAAAGTAAACTGACAGCGTTTTGCCGTCAAACGTAAAGTGTGAAAAATTTTCGTATAGGGGAGCTGTTCCTTTGTTAATGTAAGTTTGTCTTGTATCATCAAGTGCAGCTCCTTCTTTTTGCATAAGAGCAAGACGGCAACGCTCTGAGATTTCATCAAGAGTCAAACCTGTCGCTTCTGTAATTGTGAGATTTCTATGATGTTTTTTGTCATAAGCAAATGTAAGCGGAAAGTTTTCTGCATTTGCGGCTCCTGCAGAAAAAATTGTCGTCCAGATAACGAAACTGATGTATTTCTTGTTAAAAATAATTTCTCCGGTCTGTGCTGTATAGCTTGATGGCAAAATAGAAGTATGAGTTTTTTCTTTTTTGACAAAAGATGCCCATTTGTTCCAGCTGTCTTCCTGCCAGTTTGCGAAATCTTTATAGTTTTTCATGATTTCTTTTTCGATGTAGCTGTTTAGTGCACTTAAGTTTGCATCTTCAAATACAGGATAGCAGATTGATGTTTCAAGATAATATGCTGAATCTGTAATTGTTTTCATGTGATAGGGAACTTTTGGATCTTCGTCTTTTTCTATCTGTTCATGAACTTTCGCTGTTGTCTCAAGCGGTTCATGCTTGTTTTGTGTGTCTGTGGATTTACATGACATTACAAAAAAAACTGCACAAAATACACAGAACGCAGTAAAACTCTTCATCTTTCCTCCAGAAAAATATCAATGCACAACTAAAAACGATGTGTCAGTTTTTTTGTATTAACGGCAGGTTTTGTAAACATCACTTTGAAAAAAAAGTACACGGAAAAATGACTTGCGTATTTATCCTGAATGTCGAGTTTCTGGTAAAAAAAACTCGACATTAGAAATGCTTTTCTCAAGCAGCTTCAAAAACATAAACTAAAAATGTTTTGTACCTGCAAAAAAAGTATAACAAAAATCTGTTGATTTTCAATAAAAATTTTCAAAACGGAAAAATAATGATTATATGATTTTGTAAATAAGAGGGCGGAATTTTCATCTATTTGATTTTCAAGTTTCTGGCAGTCTGTCAATTAATTTGAACTGCAAAATCAGTGCATTTTGAGTGCTTTTCTGTTTTTGCAGTTCATTGCAAGTTAAAATCCGAGTTCTTTTATTTTTTCTACGAGATTTCTGCCGTATATTTCGGCACCGAGCTGATTAGGATGCAGTTTGTCCAGATAATATTCGCTTAAGTGCGGTACTAAACTGTAGCCGTCGACAATGGAAATGTTCTTGTATTTTGAGCATATCTTTTTGATGTTTTCGCAGTAAACAGGAAGTTTTGCATTGTCTGCAGTGTCTCCTCTCCAGATAGGTGTTATGCACAAAACTGGTGTCGTACCGTATATTTCTGTGAGAGTTTTGTAGTAGTCTTCTACAGGCTGCATTGTTTCTTCACCATACTGGTTTGTTCCCAGAGCTACAATGATTTTGTCCGGTCTGTACCCCATATCCATAAGTGAGTTTTTGTCGTATACATAGCCGCCTATTCCAAGATTGAGGATATCATATTTAAGCAGGCGGTTTGCAACGCTGACGTATGTACATGCTGAACGCAGCGGGCCGTAGCCTTGTGTGATGGAATCGCCGAGCCACAGGACTTTCGGCTTTTTAACAGCCGGAACAAAATCTGCATTTATTTCAAAGTTCCGCAGGATTATTGTTGCGTCTGCCGGCAGATAAATTACTACATTTTTTTTGCCTTCTGGCAGACTGAACGAAATGCTGCTTTTATCCTTGATGTCTTTGACATAAAAAATGTCCTTAATTAAACCGTCCACTTCAAGTTCAATAGAATCTTCTGAACCGAACCAGAGGAATTTGTACTCAAAATTAATTTCTGTAGCTTTTGTTGTAAATTCCAAAGTTTTTGAAGTAGATGCCATGCATCTGTCGTACCAGAAATCGCTCACTTTTTTGAAGTATTCCATTTGTCTGTCTGTAAACTGGAATGCCTGCAGATATCCGTCTTCTGTTTCTTTGAAATGCAGAGCACCAAAATAAATGCCCTTGAGCTGTTCATTTGTAAGTTTCATAATTTTCCTTCTTTAAGCGCAAATTGCACCTTCTTCAAAGGTAAACTTTTTTTGCATAAGAAACAACTGTTCTTTGTCAGATTACGGACATTTCTGGAAGGACATAAAAAATACTGACAGGAGATGTCTGCTTTGTTTGGAGTTGATTTTTTTTATATTGCTGAATACGTGTTATAGGGGGACTCCGAAAGTTTTGTGTTTGGGATCCCCCTTGTAATTTCATCTGACATGCATTTTAACTTTAATTTTTATCCTTTTTCTTTTCTTTCTGAAAATGCCTGTCAAATTCTTCATCTGTGCGGTCATATTCATTTGTGCTTTTGATGTTTTCATCAAAGTCGTCAGCAAATGGACGTTCTGGTATTATGAATGCGCAGACTAGATATGCAAAAAATCCTGTTCCTGCGAAGATGCAAAGGATTACAAGCCCCAGACGGACAAGTGTAGGGTCAATGCCGAAATATTCTGCAAAACCACCGCAGACTCCGAAAAGCATTCTATTGCGTGATTTATAAAGTCTCTTTGTCATAAATGTCTCCTATAAAAGTATTGCGTCAACGGATGTCGATGTTTACGCTGCCCATGCCGCAGTTGATCGAAAAGTGATTATTCTTACAGTCGGATGCGAATGTTTTGCAGATGCCGCTTTTTTTCTCGCGGTTAAACCTCACATCTCCGATGCCGACTTTTGCATCGTAAGAATATTCTTCCCAGTTGCCGTTCAGTTCAAACTTGACGTTTCCCATTGCACAGTCAATTCTGCTTAATCCAGTAACAGAACCTTTGAGCTTGAAGTTTCCCATGCTGCATCGGACATCTGCTTTGCCGCCTGTGAACGAGTTTATTTCAAGATTGCCGGCTCCTACATCAAAGCTCGCTTTGAGAGCACTTAAGTTTACCTGCTTTGTGATAAGTGAACCTGCTCCGATGTGTATCTTTATGCTGTCAAGCTGTACATTATCCGGCACTGTTATTAGAATGCGCGGATGCCAGTTCTTTGTATGGTTGAAAAATGAATTCAGCTGAATCTTGCGTTCGTTGTCAATGCACAGTGTACCATATGGTGAAAGCGAACATCTCATGTCTGACGCTATCATGCCGCGTGTTTCGACAGAGTAATCTTTGCCTGCAATGACGACAACTTCTGCAGTGCCGATTGATATATCAAGCGAACGGACATCTTCTGCACTGAAGATGCATGTTCTGTTTGTTTCAGAAGATCTTTTTTTGTAGTCAGCTTCATTCTCCTGCTTATGGGATTCATGGACGATTTCTGCCGGCACACATGCAAACTTGTCCTTGATAGTCTGTGCCAGTTCTTCTGGAGAGCCAAGTTCTTCCATTACTTTTGTATCGTTGTCTGCATCCTGGAAGTAATTGAGATAATATTCCAGAGCTTCTGTTTGTTCTTCAAGCGGCAGTGCGCGTATGCAGTTTCGCAGTGCTGTAAGGTATTCTTCTCTCGTCATGTATTCTCTCCAAGTAAAATAGAATCAATTTGTTTGCGATAATCAAGCCAGCCTCGCCGATATTCATCGAGCTTGATCATGCCGTTGCTTGTAATCTGGTAATAACGGCGGTTCCTGCCGCAGTATTCCTTGTCGTAGGTGTCCAGAAGTCTATCTTTCTGCAGTCTGCGCAGGACAGGATAAAGTGTACTTTCGGACACGTCCATAATGTTGCGGACATCCTGCGTGATTTTATAACCATATGTGCCTTCCTGTGCTACTACAGCAAGAACTACGGCATCAAGCATCGCTGTGCCCGTATTGAATGTCATCTGTACCTCCTGTAAAAATTGGTGAAGGAAACAAAATAATGCTTCTATGACAAAAACAATATGTTTTTTTATTTAATATTGTTTAGTTAAATATAATATACGCAATATAATATTGTAAGTCAATATATATTATAAAAAAATCATTGAAAAAAATTTTATATTATGAAAAAAAAGACTAATTATAAGTATTTGTTTGTATTTGTAAATAAAAAGAATTACAGGCGACAACTTTTTATATAAAGCAAGGCAGGATAGTTTTTGTCCAAAAACATAGCATTTAATTTGACAATTCAAGATTTAAAAAAATCCACAGTATACTGTGGAATGGGATTGCGAAAAATTCCATTTTGCCGGCATCGTTTCACTTGCCGGCAAAATGAAAATTAATTTGAGGAGTTAATAAATGAAAAGGATTGGTAAAACGTTTTTTGCTGCATTTGCAGTGATTTTCGTTTCTGTATGTGCATGCTTTGCAGAAGGTTATGTTCAGGAAAAGCATCAAGTTTATGCGTATGTGACGGAAACTTTTGAGGATTCTTTTGAACTTAGTGCCGGAATGAAAAAGAAATTTCCGATTACTTTGAAAGTAAAGTCAAGAATTCAGGTCAGTGGAACAACAGATTCAAAAAAGAATGCTGATTATTCTCTGATTAAAGGCGAGAATGTTATTTTCAAATCAGGTTTTAATCCGAAAGCAATTTCTGTTGATGAGATTGTTCCTGCTGGTACTTATTACTTCGTTGTAGAAAACAAAGGCTGGAGTGATGTAAGAGCCGGTTCCATTATTGTAACTGTATCTCCATATAACTGATGTTTTGACAAAACTTCTCTGTGTAAATCAAAGGTTTGAAGTACACCCCTAAAGTTGGACTGATGAAGTTCAATTTCAGAGGTGTATTTTTTATTTTCTACAGGCTTCATATAAAAAAAAATTATATCCTGTCAAATTTTGGGTTTTGTATTTACGGTATGAATAAGGAAAAAAGATCGTAGTGCTGCAAAAAAATGATCAGCATTAGACTTGTCCTTAATAAAATGCTTGTAACTTGTTAGCAAATTTGCCTGTACTTGTATCAGAAAGTGACGCTATTTAATTTTTTGTGAGAACGGAGATCTTTTTGTCATCTGTATCGAAATTTGTGAAATTCGATATTCAATCTATTCTATTGTTTCCAAAAGAAAACTCATCGGGCGAAAACCGTCATTGCAGGAAATCATTGCGGATTTTTTGTTTTTCATCCAGCCGTCATAAAAATTCTCTGCGCCGAAACTCAGTGCGGAGACGAATTCCCGCATACTTTGCCATGCGCTGTCACATAGACCGTCCGGCTTTTCAAAACCTCTGGCGACAAATACCTGCCCGCAATTCATGCTGCACGGGTGTTCCATGGGATTTTCGTATTGTTCTATCAGGTCATGATAAACTGTCTGCCTGATTACTGTGATTTTCACGTCTTTCATATAAAAAATTGTGCGACATGATTTGCGGACTGTCAACTACCTGCGAAAAGAGTTGATAACAGAATTAAAAAAATGCATTTTTTTATGAATGTAAATCAAATAAAAACAGAAGAATCCTGATTTTTTTGAAAATGTTTTCAAAAAAAAGAAACTGCCAGGTATGGTATTTATGATGGCGGATATCTTGGTATTGGCTATGATGATAACGGCAAACTGAATTGCTTTGGCATAAACTATGATTTGCATTTGCAAATATCTCCCAAAATATAGATTTGATATGATTTTCGAAGTTTAGTACTTAAAATTACATTGTTTAAAGAAATGTTTGTGCTGTCTTCTGAATGTTATTTTGAATGCCGTAAATGTGACTAAAACAATGTCACCAAGTATAAAAAATAATTGACAAGAAAATTAATTTTCTATAATTTATCCATACTAATTTGTCTTGTTTGTTGATTTTAAAAAGACAGTTTTTGGTATAATAAATTATGGTTAAAAAGTTTATAAAAAATGTGTTTAAATGGACAGTCATTTCTCTGGCTTCTATTGTTGCTCTGATTGCAGTTGTCGTTGGAACTGGAAGATTTATTGTTTATTGTAAGTATCATGTCAGATCTAAAAACGGCATAGACAAGTCTTACTATGTCACGATTGAAGGACAGAAGCAGTTTGTACGTGTGCGCGGCGAAGATTTAAAAAATCCTGTCATTATTTTTTTGCACGGCGGTCCTGGACAACCGATGTCTTACATTTCTCATATATGGCAGAAGTTTCTTATGTCAAGTTACACTTTTGTGGAATGGGATCAGAGAGGCTGCGGACGTACTTATTATAAAAATATCAATCTTGATCAGGATAATAAATCTGTGACTTTTGAGCAGGCTGTCACTGATCTGAACGGCGTTGTTGAACATATATGTCAGACTTTAGGCAAAGAAAAAATCATTATCATGGGGCATTCTTACGGTTCTGTGCTTGGTTCATCTTATGTGCGCAAGTACCCGGATCGTGTATCTGCTTTTGTGCCGGTCAGTATGTGCGTGTGCCTTGAAAGTGATGTTTTCAGTTACGAAGACGCTCTCGTGAAAGCCCGGCTTGCAGGAGATGAGACGAAGGACATGGAAGATGCGTTTGCAGTCTATCAGAGTGAACGTACTTTGGATAATATGCTTTCTGTCCGAAAGTACACTGGCAAATATCACCCTGATCCAAAAAACAGCAAAAATTCATCTTTGATTGTCGATATGATTTTTTCACCATATATGAATCTTTTTGATATGAGATGGTTTTTACTTCCTGCGACTTTGTCTGATTTCATGCGTCTGGAAGCAGGTCTTGTTGACTATTGGAGTCAGATGGATCTTCGCAAAGAAAGTCTGGAATACAATATGCCTGTGTATTTTATCTCGGGTACGGAAGACTGGACATCTCCTGTTATGTTTATGGAATTGTATGCAGCTTCGATAAAGGCTCCGAAGAGTATTGTTGTAAAGATGACTGGCTCTGGACATGTTCCGTTTCTTGATAGTCCTCAGAAGTTTGCAGAAGAGGTAAAAAAGCTTCATTTTCCTGCTATATGAAAGAGGGCTTGTTAAACATTCTCTAAAGTACTGATAAATGGAATCAAGTCCGAAAGCTCACTCCTTTTGTTCTGCACGACAGCACTTAATAGAGGAAACTTTTGGGAAAATAAAGTTTCCAAAAGCTTCTTTGTTTTTAACAGCCCTCAAGTTTTAAATCGCTGAAATCAGCATGTTTTTACATATTTATTATTTAATATCAGAAGCTTCCCTCTGATAAAGGGGAGGCTGTGAAAGCGTTATTTTTTCGAAGCTGTAACTTGAAAACTGCAGTTTTTAGTTGTAACTCATATTAAAGCCAGCTTCGGAAAAACGATTTTCAAGCCCTGTAATTTTCAAGGCTTGAAAATGCAAGACACCCCCTGTAAGTTTTGCTTGGGGTGCCGGAGAATCAGACTGCCTTGCTTTCTACGTAGTGCAGGATGCCGTTCTGGTAAGCGTAGCTGTAAAGGATTTCTGCAATATTTGCAATCGGCTTTTTGATATTGAGCGGCTGGTCGAAACCAACGTCATACATAAATGCCATAAGTTCTTTTGTATTTTCTGGAGTCCAGAGTTTTGCATTATCGATATTAACGAAAGTGCATTTTTCTGATTCTGCAATAGCCTTGATGTGACGGTTCATATCATTGTAAACTCCAGAATTATTCAGGCTGACATTTGAAATAAGTGCAATTCTGCGGTTTTTGTTCTGAGCTTTGATAACTCCAATCAAATCAAGGTAGAGTATGTCGAATTCTGCGCTGTTTTTGTTGAACAGATCAAGATCTTCTTCGCCGATGTGCAGAATTACAGCTTCTGGATTCAATGATGCAATGTTTTCTGTAAAGGCTTTTTTTGCATTTTTCAAAGAAAGACCATAAACACTTCTGTTCATCATCTTGAAGTTAAGTTCATAATCCTGTGCAATTTCTGCTACTGGAATTTCTTTGTCCTTGCTGCCGCCGAACAAAATTACACTGTCATTCTTTTCTGTCTTAACCATAGCTATCGTCCTCCTGTCTAATGAACGGTTTCTAAAATATATAAAGAGATTTGTCATTACAATTGCCAGATTCAAAAAGTAAACAACCAATACATAATTTCTCTGATTATTCATAATTTTGGCTGTAATACCTGCAACATAACCTGTGATGATCAGCAGGATAAATGCCAGGCTTGTACCTTTTGCAGTTTTTGCTTTGTAAGCTTTAATTACATTAAGTGGCCACGAAAAGCCGAAGCATACAAGCATTGCTGTCTCAAAAATCGAACTCATTTGATTTACCTCCGGGTTCTTTTTAACTTTTTTATACCGACATCATAGCAGAAAAAAAAATCTCATCAATTTTTTGAAAGATAAAAAATCAAAAGAGGTCATTTGCGACATTTTTTTTATTTTCAAAAGGTTTTAGAAAATTAAAAATCTGGTATAATATAGCTGTGAAAAGGCCGAATACACAAAAACGAAGTTCATTGAATTCAATACGCAAAGAAATTCAAAAAACACACTTGATTTTGATAATGGTGATTACTGTTTTTTTGAGCGTCGGAGGAGCTTTAATCAGCATTAATGCTGATACACAGGCTGTTGACCAGAATCTTCTGAGTACATCATCTCTTATTTCAAGGCTTTACAGATTTACATATCAGTTTTCGTCTGAAAAACTTGCTGATTATTTTAATTCTGTCTGTCATGAACTTCCGGAAGTCGATGTTATTTCTATTGTAGATTCAAATAATATGCGCCTGTATCACACAAACAACAAATTGATCGGCACACTGTATGACGGCAATGTTCCGGATTTCAGCGGCACCTCAAACAACTTTCATGTAGAAAACGAAAACGGACCTTCCGGTCCTCAGCGCCGCACGTATGCTGCAATTTACAATGAGAATGGTGAATACTGCGGTTTCATAATGACAATCATTCTGAAGACTTCCATACATTCTATAACTTTAAAGACTGTTGCTCTTTTTGTGTTTGTTACAATAGGTGCAATTTTAATCGAAGTTTTGATTTCCGGAACATTTTCGCACCGTATAAAGCAGAAACTTCACGGTTATGAACCAGATACTTTTTCTTCCATGTTCACAGTCCGTGATGATATTCTTGAATCACTCAAAGAAGGCATTATCGCCGTCGACAAAGAAAAAAACATTCAGTTCATAAACGAAGCTGCAAAGCAAATCCTTTTTGACGGCACTGCTGAGATTGATGAGAGTATCAAAACTGAACAGAAAAATTATTTGAAAATATCAGAAATAAAAGAAAAAGTTATTACAGAAAAAATCCTTGACCGGGTATTGACAAACCAGGCTAATAGTTTTGGCGTAACAGAACGTACAGACGACGGAACAGAAATCCTTGTCGACTGTATTCCTGTTAAAAAAGATGACAAGATTGAAGGCGGAGTTGCAATTCTTCATGATAGAACAGAATACACAAAGCTTATGGAAGACTTGGCCGGAACAAAATATCTTGTTGATTCAATGCGCGCCAATAACCATGATTTCACAAACAAGCTCCATGTAATTCTTGGATTGATTCAGATCGGCGAATATGAGAAAGCTGTTTCCTATATAGAAAATATTTCGTTTATTCAGCGTGAAACTTTGAGCCGCGTAATGCATTCAATTGACAATCCGTCTTTTGCGGCGCTGCTTATTGGCAAAATTGCAAGAGCTTCTGAATGCAATGTAAAATTCATCCTGCAGGAAGGCATTTCTTACAAAGATTCAGATATTCATTTTCCATCAGAAGCTCTTGTGACAATTGCCGGCAATCTTATCGACAATGCCATTGATTCAATGAATATGGTATCTTCGATAGATTTGAACAGGACTCAGTCTGGGGAACTTATTTTTGGTGTGTTTACAAAGCCGGGTGAGCTTTTGATTTCTGTAAAAGATAATGGTTGCGGAATTACTGACGAAAATAGAGACAAGGTTTTTGACAGCGGTTTTTCTACAAAAGGAAAGGGGCGCGGCGTCGGACTTTATCACTGTAAGCAGCTTGTAGAGAGCCTTGACGGAAAAATCAGTTTCGAATCTTCTGCCGGAATCGGCACAGTTTTTACAGTGTCTTTTAAAAAGTAAAGGATATCGCTAAAAGATATTTTTATATAGATAAAGCTTGAGGTTTATATGGCATACAAGGTTTTAATTATTGAAGATGATCCGATGGTTGCAATGATCAACGGGCAGTATGTTCAAAAAAACAAAGGTTTTACTGTATGCGGAACTTGCAGAAACGGTGAAGATGCGATTGCTTTTTTGGAGCAGAACAAAGTAGATCTTGTTATTCTTGATGTTTATATGCCGCTTATGGACGGCGTGGAAACCTTGAAGCTGATCCGTGAAAAGAAATTTGATACGGAAGTTATAATGGTTACTGCGGCAAATGATACGGCGACTCTAGAAAATACAATGCACCTGGGAGTTATTGATTATTTGATTAAGCCGTTTGCTCTTGAACGATTTCAGGTCGCTCTTGAAAAATTTGAATCAAAAATAAACGTTATCAGAAATACTGATGTGCTCGATCAGAACAGTGTAGATAATATAATCAGCGGCGGAAAAAAAGTCTGTCAGAAAGAATATCCGAAAGGTATACAGGAGAGAACTCTCAAAAAAATACAGGATTATCTGCAGACAAAAAGCGGCTGGGTAAATGGAGACAGCATTGCAGAAGATGTGGGACTTTCGAGTGTAACAGTCAGACATTATATGTCATACCTTGTAAAAAACGGGATAGTGACAGAAAGTATAAATTACGAAACTGGTGGACGTCCATCAATGCTTTATAAATACTGAGTCAGAAAATTTTATTAGAAGTCTGTTTCGCAGGCACTTCCAGTAAGTGTTTATTTTATGTAATATTTCCTCATGAAAAACAAAATGCTTTCCTCTGTTGTTGGTGACAAATCTTTTTATAAGAAAGTGTTTCTGGTCGCCATGCCGATTGTTGTACAGAATACGATAACAAATTTTGTTGATATGCTTGACAATATCATGATAGGTCGTTGCGGTACTGATCAGATGAACGGCGTAAGTATTGTTGTGCAGCTTATGTTTGTCTTTCATTTGTGCGTATGGGGATTTTCCTGCGGAGCCGGCATTTTTACATCTCAGTATTTTGGTAAAGGTGATCATGATGGTGTGCGCAGCACTTTCCGTGCAAAAATTTATATAACATCTATTTTGACACTAGCAGCTGCGGTTCTGTTTATTTTTGCCGGCGATTTTTTTATGAAACTGTTCATTCACGAATCTAACTCCATCGGTGATCCTGAGGCAACTTTATTTTATGGTAAAAAGTATCTGAACATAATGCTCGTCGGCATGATACCATTTGCTGTTTCCATGGTGTATTCAAATACACTTCGAAACATAGGCGAAACAGCTTTGCCTATGGAAGCCGGAATTGTAGCTGTAGTCGTGAATTTGTTTTTGAATTATGTTTTGATTTTCGGACACTTTGGTTTTCCTGCTCTCGGTGTCGTCGGTGCCGGAATTGCGACGTGTGCTTCGCGTTTTACAGAAATTTTTATAATAATTGTATGGACGCATACTCATACAGACAAATGTGAGTTTATCAAAGGTGCTTATAAGTCGATGCGCATACCGTCTTCGCTTATGAAAAACATAATAGTCAAAGGCATTCCTCTTGGTGCAAATGAAACTTTGTGGTCTCTGGGACTTACTTTTTTGAATCAGAGTTATTCTCTTCGCGGTCTGTATGTAATTGCGGCTTTGAACATAACATCTACGGTGACAAATCTTTTTAATGTTGTGCTGTTTGCAATAGGAGAGTCAATCTCGATTATCGTAGGTCAGCTTCTTGGTGCCGGCAAAAATACTGAGGCAAAAAAAACGGCGACCCGTATGATTTGTCTGTCGTCTGCTGTATGCCTGTTTATTGCTGTCGTGATGTTTTTCATCAAAGATCTGTTTCCTTCGATATATAAAACCGAGCAGGAAGTCAAGGACCTCGCTTCTTGCTTTATTTTGTTTACGGCAGTGTTTCTGCCTGTACTGGCGTGCGTGCACGGATGCTATTTTACGTTGCGCTGTGGAGGCAAGACATTTATCACGTTTCTGTTTGACAGTGTGTTCGTCTGGGTATTTCTCGTGCCGGCGGCGGCTTTGTTGACGCGGTTTACATCATTTGATATCATGCTTATTTATCTGATTGTAAAAAGCCTCGATTTGATAAAAGCTGTAATAGGAATTCTTCTTGTAAAAAAAGGCGTATGGATAAACAATATGGTTGGAGAAAAATAACTTGCGGAAAGATAAAATTGAAAATAATAAACTTGGAATAAAAGGTATTTTCGCAATAATTTTGCTTTGCATTTTCGAAACTTTGTTTTTAACTATCGGTTTATGTGTTTGTGGATGCAAATTATATAGAGACTGTGTGACTATCCGTGATGGAAACTGGATGGAAGTAACTGTTACTGGATTTAAAGAAAAAAAAGGCAGTAGAAGAAGCAGTACAAAATGGATAATTTTTTTTGAATATACAAATGACGATGATATTATTTCTGCATCTTTAACGTATAATCCTCCGCTTGAGGAAAAAATTTTTAATAATAATTTGTATGCTTTTCGCAAAGGTGAAAAGGTAATTGTACTGGTCAGCCGATGGAATGATTTCATGTTGTACAGCAAGAGAAATGCAATTATTAGAGATGATATAATCAATATATTGTTTATTGTTGTATTTGCACTGTTATTCAATGTGTCAATTTTCAGGAATAAAAAAAAATCTGAGTAATAAAATATAGTTGATTTTTGATATTGGCAATTTTAAAATTTTTGAAACTGCAAATATTTTATGGTTGTACTTTTTATTCACCGTTTAAGGCTTCTACCGGATCGAGTTTTGCAGCACGTGATGCCGGGCTTAATCCGAAGAAAATGCCGACGAGCACAGAGAAGACGAACGACACTATACATGAACTCCAGTTTATAGTAAAGGCAAGAGAGCGTACATATTCTACTGCAATACTTAAAAGAATTCCGAAAACAATGCCGGATGTGCCGCCCATCAGAGCTATACTTGCTGACTCTATCAGAAACTGTTGTCTGATGACGGCAGGGCTTGCTCCGAGAGCCTTTCGTATGCCTATTTCCTGTTTGCGTTCTGTGACAGTTACAATCATGATGTTCATAATGCCTATGCCGCCGACGAGAAGCGATATTGCCGCTATGGCAGAAAGCATGACGCTAAGTGTTCCTGTGATTTCGCTCATCTGATCTATCATTGTCTGCATTGATGTGACATTTACGGAGCCTTCTGTGCCGGTCAGGTTTTGGCAGTATGTCGTTATCGATGATACGAGATCTGCCGCTCTTGAACTGGAGACGGCCTGTACCATGACTGTGTCGGCAACTGGATTCGGCTGGATTTTTTTTGTGTAAAAGCCTCGCGGTATATAGCATCCTGTCGTTGTTGATTCCATTCCTGACGACTGCTCTTTGAGAACACCGACAATCTCGAAACTGAACGGCACTTTGCTTGCGACAAGCAGAATATGCTTGCCTACTGCGTCGCCGTTTGGAAAAAGCGATGTCGCTATGTCACTTCCAATGATGATTTTCTGATTTCCCATGACATTGTCTGTTACCGAAAAATATTCCCCGCTTTCCAAGGCTATGCCGTAGCTTTGCAGGTATTCTGTTTCGATTGCCGTGCAGTTTGCGCTTGCACTTGATTCTCCGTAAGAGATAGTTGCAGACAGATTGTTTTTGTACCAGATTGTTTTTATGTGCGGAACTCCGTCAAAAAGATTTTCGCGGAAAGTTTCGTTGAACTGAATTGTAGAGGATGCATCACGGTTTCTGCGGAAAAATCCGGAACTTATGCTTACCATGTCGAGACCTGATGAGCCGAAAGTATCCTGAATCTGTCTGGTAGAACTTTGTCCCATGCTCATGATGATGATAACAGAGGCAACTCCGATGATAATGCCAAGAAGCGAGAGAAATGTTCTTGTCTTGTTGCGGCGGAAATTTTGCAGGGCGTTATAGAAATCTTCAAGCATTAGGTGCCGCCTTTGCTTTTGCTGCCGGTTTTTTCTGGAATAGCGGGTTTTTCATGTCTGACTGGATAAGTCCGTCGAATATGCGTATGCATCTTTTTGACAGGGAGCCGATTCTCGGGTCGTGAGTAACTATAACGACTGTAGTACCGGTTTTGTTTATTTCCCAAAACATTTTCATGACAGCTTTACCTGTAGCGGAATCCAATGCTCCTGTCGGCTCATCTGCCAGTATGATTTTTGGTTTGGTGACAGTGGCACGTGCAATGGCGGCTCTTTGTTTCTGTCCGCCAGAAAGCTCGTATGGGTGATGGTTCATACGCTCCAGCATGCCGACTTTCTCCAGTGCGGCTTTTGCACGTTCAGCTCTGTCTTTGGAACTTATACCGGCGTATCGCATTGGGAGCATGACGTTTTCTAGAACTGTCATTGACGGCAAAAGAAAGTACTGCTGGAATACAAAGCCGATTGTCTGGTTTCTCAGAACGGCTAGTTCTTTTTCGTTCATAAGGGCAGTTTCTTTTTCGTTGATTTTGACAATTCCCTCAGAAGGTCTGTCCAGACAGCCAATCATGTTCATGCATGTAGATTTACCGGACCCCGATGGCCCCATGATTGTGACAAACTCTCCCTGCCTTATTGTAAAAGATATGTCACGCAGTGCAAAAACTTGAGTATCACCGATATTGTATATTCTTTTGACGTGATTCATTTCAATCACAGGTTTTGGCAATGTTTGTATCATGTCAGATTGTCCTTACATTCTTGGACGAGGGGAACCCATGCCACCACCGCCAGGAACACCCATACCTTTGCCCCCCGGTGCATTTCTGTTTCTGCCGGATGCAGGAGCCGTGCTTTGAGCTGTAAGCTGATCGCCTTTTGCAACAGAACCGCTTGTGATTTTGACATAGTTTTTGTCAAATGGTGTAACTGAAACTGGGATTTTTTCGGTGGTACCAGCTTTGACGACAAAAGCTTTTCCGTCTTCACGGCCGACTGCATATTTTGATACCAGAAGATATGTTTCATCCGGTGCAATCTTTATTTTGCCGGAGAAAGAAAAGTTCGGAAGAATTGATTCCGGATAACTGTCTATGCGGAGTTTTGCTTTTACTACAGTCGCTCCTCTTGATGTGACTTCGCCAAGTTCCGGCCAGCCGACTACGTATCCTTCTACTTTGCCGTCCTGATATGCAGGAAACGAAAACTCTACAGGCTGTCCGACCTCAAGTTTTGCGACGTCTGTCTCTGCAATTTCGACTTGTGCTTCAAGGTATGTTTTGTCAACAAGTGTACCGACTGAGTCTTTTGCTGCAAGAGAATCTCCGACTGCAACGTCGATGTCGGCGATAATGCCGTCAAATGTTGCTATAACTTTGCGTTCGGCGATTTTCTGGAGGAGGGCAGCTCTTTGTGTTTCCATAAGTTCCAGTTCTTTTCTGGATCCTGATATGCGTGTTGTTGCCATGTCATAATCCTGTTTTGCAAGATTGTAAAGCTGTGTTGAATCGTCGAGCTGGATGATGACATCACCTTTGTGGACAAGGTCTCCCTGCTTTACATTTACAGAAACGACAGTTCCGTCAGAAAGTGCCTGAAGAGTCTGTGACTGTGCGGCAGAGATTGTGCCGGCTATATCGATGGCGTTTTGATATACTTCCTGAAGGACTGTATACGTTATGTTTGCGGCTGTTTTTTTCTTTAGGAAAACTCTGGCTGCAAAAAGTCCTGCTGTTATTACTGCAAGTATGATAATTACGATTAACGTTCTGATGACATTTTTCTTACTCACTTGTCAATTTCCTTATATTCACTGTCTCTTGTAAAAAGCAGTTTTGTTGTGTTGTTGTACAATATCATGTCTATATCATTGATAATCTGCTTGAGACGGTAATTTTCTTTGTTTACTAAAGCTCCTTTGTATTCACTTTCTGAAATAAGTCCATCCTTGTACCATTTTGCACTGTCTTTGGCAAGGTCTGAATAAAGGTTATATGTTTCTGATATTTTGCTTTTGTTCCACTGTAGGTCAGATAATGCTGTCTGCTGTGTTATAACTGCGGTATCATATTTATCACGTGCACTTGTTATTGCATTAAGCTCCTGTTCGGATGCTATGTCTTTTTGCTGTCTGTCTATGCCTTCAAGCAAAAATTTTGAAGGATTCAATGTAATGCCAAATTTGTAAATCGGCAGTTTATCATCGACAGAAATTGATACGCCATAGTTCATGCTGAGTGCTTTGTCTGCTATCGAAAGTCCAAGACCTGTGTCTATGCTGTCCTGCTCATTGAAACTTGTGTTTTTGAATGTGTAACCGGCGCTTCCTGTGAGTGTGAAAATCTTGTCTGCTTTGCGCGTAAGTGTGTTTATGTAATGTGTCCAGCTGGCACTTTCTATTTCTGTGTAAGTCTCTTTGTCGAATGTCAGAACGTCGATTGCTTCGCATTCCGGCATCAGCGTCGGAAGAAATGAAAGAGGATCACCTGTATATACAGCTTTGCATTTTGATGCAAAAATCTTTGTTTCTCTTTCAAGTTCGTGCTGGTATTTTTCCTGGTTATGCATGTCTTCCCGTACTGCCATTTCTGCCAGTCTGTACTTTGACGAAGTCGGCGCATATTGCTTGATTTTAATTTCCTCAAATTTGATTTTGTCATCGTAAAGTGTTTTCTGTGCGCTTGTGACCTGCGATGCGCTTTTGTATAAATTTTGAAGCTCTGAATAAAATGCTTTTTCTTCAGAAAGAAATGTGTTCTGAAGTTTGCGCTGTGCTTCCAGAAGAGACCTGTTTGCTTTGAGCAGTGTGATTTTGCGTGTTTCCAGTGCTCCTGAATACAAGTCTGCACTCAGTTCGAGACTTGTGTTTTTTGCTTTTGCATCGCTTAAATCAGTTTTGCTGTTTTTCTCTACAGATGTAGATACTGTAAATTTGAGGTTGCTTGCCTGAGGAACTGTGAGTGTTGCACTTGGTGAAAAAGAAACTGAATGACCGTCTTTTGTCGTTTTGACAAGGATTGTACCGCTTGTCAATTCTACGGCAAGTGTATTTTGTATTTTTGCGGATTGTTCGGAAAGTGTTTTGCTTTTGACTTCTGCCAGTTGATTTTTGATGGAAAGACTTTGAGACAGATATCCTTCCAGAAGTTCACTGACAGCTGCACGTGAAAAAATCGTACTTTGTGAAAAGCTAAGTACGGCAATTACTGCCAGAAATACTTTGTTTCTCATGTTTCTATTATAATATTATTGAAAAAAAAAGAAAACAGCAATTACCGATAATTTTTTGTTCTTAAAGTATTTTTTTGAAAGTCCTGAAATACTCTGTTTCAAGTTGTGAAGCGCAGATGAGCGATAGATTTGACTTCTTCCAGTTCCTGTCTGATAGTTTCGTATAGTTTTTCATTTTCTAACTGGAGCTGTTCGATTTTTGAAAGCCATTTGAAATAGAGTTCTTTGTTTTTTTTGCTGGCAAGTTTTTTGAGTGTGGCCGGCAAGAGTTTTGCCCATTTTTCATTGCGGCATGCAATGTTCAGAAGTTCGCTGAGCTCTTCTTCTTTTGTTTCGCAGGTACAGCGTGAAAGAATGTCTGTAAGTTCTTGAATCTGTGGTATTGTAAGTTCTTCATATTCATCTGGCGCATACAGGACAAAAGAATCGAGGCTTTCCATTGTAACAGTTTTGTCTTTAAGTTTAATGCTGATTATGACACACTTTCTGTCTGCGTTTTCAGTGAATGTTATGCCCGGTATCTGTGCCAGTTTTGCATGTGCAAATTTTTGCTTGAATAAAAGCAGAAATTTTTTCTTTGTGATAAGGGCATCTATAACTGCTATGCAGTTTTTTGTTGCTTTTTTTGTGGTGTCTATGCAAAGTACAAATTCAATGTTTGCTGTCTTTCTGGAATTGCTCTGCTTGCCGCCTCTGTAAGTCGTGTATTCGTTTGTGACAATTGTAGTATCTCCTCGCGTCATACATATGTCGCGCATCTGGTCAAACGGAATGATTCCGTCTGTACTGTAACTGATGAGAATACGTTTTGCATCTATGTTGTTTATCAAGTCTAAGAAGGCATTGCCGGCATCGCTTTTGTAGCAGTATGCGGACTGTGTCAGTAACCAGTCGTGGCGGATTCCTGCTTTTTCCTTGAGTACGCCTTTTTCGTTCAAGTCTAGAGGTGCTTCTATGTGATCCCATCTGGCTACAGTGTTGAGCAGGTGGTAATTACTGCTGTACTGATGCTGATTGTACGGCGGATCAAGATAGGCTATGTCAAATCCAGAAAGTTTTTTGACGAGTGTATTTGAGTCTTCCTGAAATATGTGCATCGGGTACATGGAATCTTCCAGTACCGGCAGTTCGAGGAGTATCGGTGAGAGAATGCGTTTGAGTGCGTCTTTGCCGTGTCCTCCGAATTCTTTGTGGAATGCCTTGAATACTCCGGACGTGTTTGTGTGTGTGGCAGCTTCGTACAGAAGCAGTGCAATCAAAAGAGAACGTCGTTTTTGTGTATGTTTATCTTTTGAGTCAGGAGGATAGTTTTCTTCGATATAATTTCTGATTTTGTCTATGGCGAGTGCATTCTGTCTTGTGTAAAACAGTCTCTCTGTTCTGTAGTCGACCGCCTGCGTGTCAAATTCCTTTGGTGCGTAGAACTTTGCGATGTACTGGTCTTTGTCGTCAGGATCCGGAAGCGTATTGATTTTGTGTAAAAGCTTCAAAAGCTCTTCCTGTGACCCGAACAGTGTGTTTATGTCACTTTTGTTTATTCCAAGATATGTACTGTTTATGATGTGTGCGTAATATTCCCAGTCGTTACAGAATACTTCAAATCCGAGTGATTTTGCAAAACGCGAAACGACTCCGCTTCCTGCAAATGCATCAAAAAACTTGAGGCCTCTTTTGAGTTCAAGTCCGGAACTTTCCAGCGCACTGTAAATCAGAGGCAAAAGTTTTCTTTTGTTTCCGATGTATGCAATTATCTGGCTTGTGAGATAGGGCGATGTATAGTCAATCATATTTTTTTGCCTTGTGCTTTGCACAGATGACTGTCATGCATGCCTCGCACAGATTCCTTGCATAAATGCTTTTATGTTTAGGGCTTTTCTAAAAAATGCATTTTATAAGTAACCCTTAGTGTTGGTATATTATAAAGATTATATAATAGACTTTCAAGGCAAAGTTTATTATAATTTTACCGTGCCGTTTTTTGTAAAAAAAGTCCAGGCGTTGATGCTTGTGCTTAGTTTTGTTTTATTTGCATATTCAAAAACATCTTCTGAAATTAACTCTTCAATGTTTTCTTCTGCCGAAATTGACAATGCTGTAGAGCAGTATCTGTTTTCGATGCCGGAAAAACAGCGTGCTGCCCAGATTTTTCTGGTGAACATTCTCGGAGACAGTTTTTATCGTCCGCTTGAGTTTGACGGCGGGACTCCTTTGGTTCCTGGGGGATGTCTTTTTTTTAATTACAATATTGCAGGCGACGCAGAAAAAATCATTTCATTTACAGATTCCATTGCTTCTTATTGTGCAGAGCACAATGTGCTTCGACCGTATCTTGCAATTGATCAGGAAGGTGGTTTTGTAAACCGTCTGCGCAATATTACAAGTCCGCTTCCGTCAAATGAGCAGGTTTCATCTGTTTTGTCTCCGTCTGAGGCATATACGCTTTATAATCTGCAGGGTAAACAGATGGAAGCCTTAGGGTTTGATATGAATCTTGGACCTGTTTCTGAAGTTTTGACTTCGTATAATTCAGATTTACTTTCTGTGCGATCATATGGCAGCGCTGCTTCTGCAATATCATACAGTATTGCATGTATAAACGGTTATCAGAATGCTGGAATTTTTTGTGTGGTAAAACATTTTCCTGGTAACTGCAACTCTGATCCGCATACAGGTACTTCTGTTTTGAATCTGACCCGCGCTCAGGCAGATTGTGATATGATAATGCCTTTTATTTTTATGGTGCAATCCAATACATCTGGTGTTCTGATGTCGCATACAGTCGTTCCTTGTGTTGACAAAAATGAACCGGCAGGACTGAGCAGTCTGTGGGTTGATGATATACTCAAAGATAAACTTGGTTTTGCGGGTCTTGTGATGAGTGATGATATTTTTATGGGGGCTCTGTCTTCTCTTTCACTGCATGAGGCTGCAAAAAAATCAGTAGAAGCCGGTGTCCATGTTATCATGCTTAGTGACAAATATTTTTCTTCAATTGCAGATTATCTTGTAGAAGCTTCTCATAGTGACAGTGTTTTTGCAGAAAAACTTCTTGATGCAGAAAAACATGTAATTTTGTTCAAACTAAAGTCAGGTATTATGAAACTGGAGCGTAAAGACGGCGAACTTGTCATAGAAGAAGTGTCTGTGCAGAATCAGCACGGAACTGATGATGCAAGACTTCGCTCGTTTGAGAAATACAAGAACGACGGTATATATTTTTATAATAAGCATGTCAGCACTGGAAAAAACGGTTTTTAGTGCTTTTCTAAATGCATGATGCAGATTTGCCTGACCGGAGAAAATTCCCGGTTTTTTTTGCAGCGTGTGCAAGACGGAGATGTAAATGAAAAATAAGGAAAAACTTCAGGGAGCAGATGGTTTTGAAAAATATTATGGCGGTCTTTTCGGTGAGAGATGGCAGATTTTGAAAGATTCACTTGCCCTTGAATCAGTTTATATCAAGCTTGATTTTGGCGGAGAACCGTATTTTCTGGATGCAGCCAGCGTATGTTCTGCGTTGTGTTTAAATCTCTGCGGGGCTGAGAAAGTTCTTGATTTGTGTGCGGCACCAGGCGGCAAATCTCTTGTGATATCGGGCAATATGGAAAGCGGCGCAGTTTTGTTCAGCAATGAACGCTCCGGAGAGAGAAAGTCCCGGCTTGATAAAGTTATCGCAAGTGTACTTGGCGATAAATCAAAATCTGTAGTTACAAGCTGCAGTGACGGAGCTACATGGTGCAGGAGAGAAAGTGAGTGCTATAATGCAATATTGCTTGATGCACCTTGTTCAAGTGAGAGGCATGTTCTGTCTGATGCAAAATACCTCAATCAGTGGTCTCCTTCCAGAATTAAAAATCTTGCACAGGAGCAGTGGGCTCTGCTTTCTTCGGCATGGCGTCTTCTGGCGCCTGGCGGTTATCTTGTATATGCGACGTGCGCTCTTTCGACTGACGAAAACGACGGTGTCGTGTCGCGTTTACTTAAAAAGTTTGACAATGTGAGATTTCTTTCTCATGATGAAGTAAAAACTGTTTTTGAACATAATCTTTCTTCTTTCTGCGGAAAAATGTTTCTTGCAAAAAATGAAAAACAGGAAGCTGCATCTTTTGTTTCATCTGTTTTTTCGGCCGCTCAGCGTACGGAACATGGTTTCCATATTCTGCCGGATATTGTTTTTGACAGTGATGGTGGAACAGGAATAAACAAAGGCGCAGGTCCTATATATTTTTCTGTAGCTGTTAAGATATAGTTAAAAGTTATCGCAAAAAATTTGCAATTTGTACACGCTCTATTATGTTTGTCAGCAATAGGAAGCATTTGGTATTGCTAAATGGAGACAATTGAAGTACAATTTAAGAATGAATCAGAAAGTAATGGAAAATGCCAATAGTGAGAAACTCAAGCAGATTGCTGATTTTAAACAGCAGCTTTCTCATATAAAGGATATAGATATTCTTCTTGAAAATATTCTGACCATTGCTAGAAAAATCACTAATGCCGATGCTGGTTCAATTTACGATTACAACGACAGTAATCAGATATTAAAAATTCGTTACAGCCAGAATGATACTAAACAGAAGCGGCTTGGTCCAGGCGAAAAGCTTCCGTACGTTTCTTTCAGCATGAAGGCAACTCCAACTTCTATTTCTGGATATTGTGCTTTAAACAAAGTGAGTGTAAACATTCCTGATGTTTACAACATGGCAAAATATATAGAAGTCAACGGAAAAAAAGAACTCAGACCATATAGTTTCAACAAAACAAGCGATTTGTGTACGAGCTATAAAACTCATTCTATTCTGACAATGCCATTGTTTATCACAAGCGGCAAGGTTTTGGGTGTCATACAGATTATCAATGCTATGGATAGCTCCGGTAAAGTAGTTCCTTTTACAGAGGATGATGAGTTTTATATTTCATACTTTGCTTCTAATATTATGCAGATTTACGAGTATGCTTATTTTACTAAGCAGCTCATTGAGCGGCTCGTCAAAATGGCTAACTATCGTGATCCAAGGGAAACAGGTGCGCACGTAGAACGGGTATCGAGTTTTGCACTTGAAATTTATGATAGATATGCTTCAAATCTCAAGATTTCGGAACAGGAGCGTAACAAATTCAGAGATAATCTCAAACTCGCTGCAAAATGCCATGATGTCGGAAAGATTTCAATACCGGACTGCATTCTTAAAAAGAACGGCAAACTTGATGATGATGAACGTGCTATCATGAAAGGTCATGCTTGTATCGGTGCACAGATTTTCACACCGCTGGAAAGTGAACTTGATGAAATGGCTCGTGATGTCTGTCTGCATCATCATGACAGATGGGATGGAGGATCTTCTGGATATCCGAAAAACTATGACTATATGTCATACGTTGCAGAAACAAAGATGCCGTACAATATGGAGCAGAAGTATTCGGGCAATGATATTCCTCTTGCTGCAAGAATAGTTGCCATTGCAGATGTTTATGATGCTTTGCGCCATATCAGGTGTTATAAAGGCGAATGGACTTTGGAACAGACCCTTGAAGAAATAAAAAGTGAAGCCGGTCATCAGTTCGATCCTGATCTTGTAACTGCATTTTTGCAGGTAATTGATCGTCTTGAAGCAATAAATGCTGCTATAAGCTGAAAAAACAGCAGTTCTCAAAAAAGTACAATTTTATTTGTTATGCTTTTTTTTCTGTCTGTGAAAATATAAAAAAAAGCTGATGTCATTTTGTAAAATATTTGAAAAATCAAATATTTCAGTTGAAATAGCATAGCTTTTCGGAAAGAGCCTGTGAAAAACATTTTTCAAAAGCTGAGAATTCTTTGTTTCCGTAAGAATATCGCATTTTCCCTGTATGAAGTCCGAGAAGCTCCATGTTAAGGGATAGTTCTCTTTCTTTGAGCATTTTTTCTACTGTACGTTTATCGAACTTTATGCCCCTGTCATTTAGGGTGACTATTTGTTTTTGGACAAGTCGGTCGGCCAGTAACATATCACGTGTAATAACAATATCATTTGAAGCACAGTTTTCGACAATATAGTTGTCAGCAGCATCTTTTATCTGTGGTTCGATATGCATTTCAAAGAGCGGGCTTTTGATGGTGAAGGGAATTGGCTTATTTGCGACGAATATGACATTAAGCTGTTTTTTTACTGCTGTTCTGAGAATCAGATCTCGAACTCTTACCGGACAAGAATCAGCATCTATCCATATTTTTGGTTTTTCAAATATCTGCATGACTATTTATCCAAAACTTTGTCAATCTGCTTGATAAGTTCGGCTGTAATTCTGTCGGCTTCTTTATCGTTTGAGTTGTTCAGAGCATTTGCATAAGATACATTTTTCTGCTTTTCCTTGTAAAGCTCATCAACAAGAGTAATACCTGCCATGATACTTATTTCTACAGGATCTTTGATATGAGTTGTCTTTTTAATAGTATTGATGATTTCTGAATAATAAGAGAAAAGCTTTTTTAAATACTGTTCATCTTCATCGGCCTGCACGGCAAAAGAAGCACCTAAAATATCAATTTGGAGTCTTCCCATTGCTCGCTGCCTTTATGAATTAAAATATGTCAAACTGTCCGTTTACAGCTTCGCCGTTATTTGAGTTGTCTGACTGATTATCCTGAATCTGATTTTCGCTATCAGAGTTTCCGTCATAGGAAACCGCATTTTCTTCTGCATTAACGAAAACTTCTTCTGGGACGCCGTCATCAGAGATAGTCTCTGATATCTGTACATCCTGTGATTCTTCTGTAGAATTTTCAATTTCTTCTGCAACTTCCTGAAGCTCAGGGGACTGCTCCTGAATCTGATTTTCTACCGGTGCTGCTTGATCTTCTGCAGGATTTACGTTTTCATCGGCTGCTTCGTCTGAAGCAACTTCATCAGACGACTCGTCGTCGAGAAGGTTGTTCTCAACTGTGTCGAGACGTCTGAGGGCTGTAAGAATGCCTTCCTCGATCTTGCCTTGAGTTGTTTCGAGAGCAGAAACTAACTCCGTTTTGTCGTCCAATGATTTTGTGAGCTCTGTGCACTTTGCACGCAAAGCATCATTGTCCTTTTTGAGCTGATCTATTTGTCCTTGAAGGAACGTAATTTTTTCAACAGCAGTTTCTACTTTATTCTGCAATAACAAAACTTGATCGAGAGAAATCATTTACTTATGCCTCAAGTGCTTTTTTTGCTACATCAACAACAGCCTTGAATGCTGTTGGATCTTCGATAGCCATGTTGCTAAGAGCCTTGCGGTTGATAATAACATTAGCTTTTGTAAGACCATTGATGAAGCGGCTATATGACATGCCTTCTGCTCTAACAGCTGCGTTAATACGAGCAATCCAGAGAGCACGATAGTCTCTCTTCTTGAGCTTACGGCCTGAGTATGCGTGGTCAAGTGCCTTGACTACAGCATCTTTTGCTGCTTTATAATTTGACTTTCTGTCGCCATAGAATCCCTTTGCAAGCTTCAAAATCTTGACACGGCGATTCTTTCTTTTTGTTCCATCTACTGCTCTAGACATTGTTCAACTCCTAAAAATCTTTTGTTCGCATCAACCATATGGAAGCTGCTGCTTACGGATTCTTGCTGCTGAATCTTCAGAAAGAATACCTGCTTTGCGAAGGTTTCTCTTGCGTTTTGGAGAACGCTTTGTCAAAATATGACGAAGGTTCATCTTCTTGTACTTAACTTTACCTGTTCCGGTAAGTGAAAAGCGTTTTGCTGAGCTTTTCTTTGTCTTCATCTTGTTCTTAGACATAAAAATTACCTCTACTTTGTGGCTTTTGAACTCAAAGTCATTGACATAAATCTGCCGTCCATTGCAGCAGCTTTTTCAATAACATAAGAGCCTTCGGTAAGCCTCTTCTCAACCTCTTTCAGGACATCGAAACCGAGTTCAGTATGGGCAAGCTCACGCCCACGGAAACGAATAGTTACCTTTACCTTATCACCCTCGTTCAAAAATTCCTGTACATGCTTAGCTTTCGTATCAAGGTCTCCAGAGCCAATTTTTGGCTGCATGCGGATTTCCTTGATTTTCAATACTTTCTGGTTTTTCTTGGAGTCACGGAGTTTCTTCTCCTGTTCAAACTTGTATTTTCCGAAATCAAGTATTTTACAAACCGGTGGATTTGCGTTCGGCGATACTTCAACAAGGTCGAGCTCCTGCTCCTTTGCCATCTTGAGGGCTTCTAGTGTCGGGACTATTCCCTTCTGGTTACCTTCATTATCAATGAGTCTGACCTCGCGTACACGGATATTTCCATTGATACGCATTCCCTTATTGTCTGCCAACGATCCTCCTCGTGTATTTAAACACATCTGTAAAATGCTTAAATGTAAGCAAGTGTCTTATCATATCAGAAATTATGTTTATTTGTCTAGTGTATTATGCGTCTTTATGCAGTATTTGAGAGCCTATTTGAAGAAAAACTGCAAGTGCAATTTGAATTACTGCCAAAACTATCCATACAATATCAGATATTTTCATGTACCAGATTGTTTCAGTCAGTGATGGAAGTAAGCATGCGATAAAGACAGCTGAGAAATATGGTATGGCAAGCTGTTTTTTGCCAGTTTTGAGAGATTGTACAGCAAGACCTGCGAGCGAACATGCTGCCTGAATAAAGCATATTATGATGACAGGTTTGATGAAAAGCTGAAAAAATGCAGCGTTTTCTTTGCCTGTGATAACTTTGTAAGGCATGTATATCAGATAAAAACCAAGCAGAAGCGGAATAATTGACTTGGCGCGTATTTGTGCCGGATTTTTCGAAAGCGGTATGTAAATTGCACAAAGTATGATTGACGGTATAAATATCTCAGAAAGAAATAAATATGCGAAGTTTGCCATAAAAACTTCCGTGAAATGGTGTATGGAAAAAATGAAAAACTCATCAATAACGCAGACAATCATTGCACATATGAAACCGAATAGGGCAGGTACTGCAAATCTTGCTTTGTTTTCCTGCGAATGAAAAAAAATGAATAAACATACTGGTATTGCGATTAAAAGAAACAAATACATGTCTAAAAAGATAGCATTTACAGATAGAAAGTGCAATATTTCATATTGTTTTTTGTAGAGATTGCAAAATTTGTATTTTAAAACTGTAATTTTTACAATGCAAAAAAAAAACAGCACCTGCATTGAAGATGTCTTCAGTAAGGTGCTGTTTTTTCTTTATGACAGACTTTGTTTAGGAGTCTGTGACAAATTAGTCGTCGAGGTGTCCTGCTGAACCGAGAACTTCGATGTTCTTGCGTGAGTACATCTTAACAAGCTCGTCACGAGCTGGTGTGAGGTACTGACGTGGATCAAAGTGACCAGGGTTCTCAGCGAAGTGCTTGCGGATAGCTGCTGTCATAGCAAGACGTGAGTCTGAGTCAATGTTGATCTTACATACAGCGCTCTTTGAAGCCTCGCGGAGCTGCGGCTCAGGAATACCTACTGCATCAGGAAGTTTACCACCGAACTGGTTGATTGTGTCAACCTCGTCCTGAGGAACTGATGATGATCCGTGAAGAACGATTGGGAATCCAGGAAGCTTAGCCTCGATCTCGTGGAGAACGTCGAATGCGAGTGGTGGAGGTACGAGCTTGCCAGTCTTAGGGTCACGTGTGCACTGCTCTGGTGTGAACTTGTAAGCACCGTGTGATGTACCGATAGAGATAG
>JAZQQW010000062.1:0-13508 GCA_045629255.1 Treponema sp. | reverse complement strand
AACAACTTGCCAGTAAAATAAAATCAACTTGTCAGCAAAATAAAATCAACTTGTCAGCAAAATAAAATCAACTTGTCAGCAAAATAAAATCAACTTGTCAGCAAAATAAAATCAACTTGTCAGCAAAATAAAATCAACTTGCCAGCAAAATAAAATCACAAGGAAATGCTGAAATAAATAAAAGTCCCAATGATATTGTAAAAAACATACGCAGTATCTGTACTTCAGGACCTTTTGAAAGTAAAAAAAATTCATTTAATGCAATTTTGTTTTTTAAGTTACTAAAAATTGAATATAAATAATAAACCCGTAAAATAAATGCAGAACTAAAAAGTAAGAAAAAAACTTTGAACAAAAAATATTCTCAATAATTCTCATCAGATTCAGGCTGAAAAACGGTGTATTTATATATGTTCAGCTTATTGCAACAAAAACAATAGAGTACTATAATGTGTCAACAATTTATAATCAGAGGTTTTAACATGGTACTCTTCGGAGGAATTCTCTCTATTAAGGCAGTTACTTTCCTTACATTCAGCGTATTTGTAATTGCCGGTCTCGGTTACTTGCTTGGAAGAATCACAATCAAAGGTGTTTCTTTGGGAACTGCCGGTGTTTTTATCGTAGCCCTTCTTTTCGGTGCTTTCCTGTACAACTCACTCGCAGCACAGTTAAAAGTCGGAAATGCATCTTATGTAACAAATGCGCTTAAAATCGTAGAAAATCTTGGTTTGATTCTTTTTGTTACATCTGTCGGTTTTATTGCAGGACCTTCATTTTTCGGAGACCTGAAAAAGAATTTTAAATCATATATTCTTCTTGGTTTGCTCATCATCATCATCGGCGGTCTTTCTTGCGCCGGTTGTATCGTATTTGACAACAAAGTTTACGGACGCAACATAAAGGAAGTTTCTGCTATGTTAGTAGGACTTTTGTCCGGATCCCTTACATCAACACCTGCATTCTCTGCAGCAAAAGCTACTGTAGCATCAGAAGAACTTGAAGCTATCGTTGCCGTAGGACACGGAATTGCATACCTCTTCGGTGTTGTCGGAGTAGTACTTTTTGTTCAGCTTGTTCCAAAATTCGTAAAGGCTGACATGGACAATGAAAGAGCAAAGCTTGCAGAATCTGCACCGGAAGCTCCTTCAAAAATAAACGGTTCAGAAATGGAACTTGATCCGTTTGGTTTCTGTGCATTCTCAATCGTTGCACTCCTCGGAATCATCTTCGGTTCATTTAAGTTTGGAAACTTCTCACTTACAACAACAGGCGGCTGTCTGATTCTTTCTCTGATTTTCGGTCATTTCCAGAAGATCGGTAAAGTATGCATCATGCCAAAGAAAGAAACACTCAAAGTATTCCGTGAACTTGGACTCATGCTGTTCCTCATTGGTGCCGGTGTTGCTGGCGGTGCTTCATTCGTTAAGTATTTCCAGTGGGTATACTTCATCTACGGTATCATCATGACACTTCTTCCAATGATTGTTGGCTTCCTGTTTGCAAAATATGTATTGAAGCTGAACCTTCTGAACAACCTTGGTTCAATCTGTGGAGGAATGACTTCTACACCAGCTTTGGGAACATTGATTTCAACAGCAGGAACAGAAAAAGTTGCAGGTGCCTATGCATCTACATATCCGATTGCGCTTGTGTCTGTCGTTATTGTAAGCCAGTTGTTGATTATTCTGTTCTAAACGATCATACAAAAAAAAGAAAAAGCCAGTCAGACTTCGTGTCCGGCTGGCTTTTTTTTTGCATTTAAGGCACACAAAATTCATTACAAACAGTCAACTTTCGATAAATCTCTTTCCCTCAAATAGATAGTGTTATTCATATACATGTTTTTTTTCTGTGATGAAAAAAAAATTATATAGGTATGACATTTGCTGACATACCGGTCGTGTTAGCATGTAACCATAAATAAGGAGGAATCAGGGAATGTAAATCTCTGTCTGGAAAATGGTGGCAGAGTTTGACTTTTCCTTGAGAATACGCAGTGAATAAATGTAGTTTGAAAAAAAACAGCAGCTTCAAGTCCGGACAAGTACGCAGTTTGCCCCTTATGGAAAATCCTAAATTCAGGGATATCAAAGACTTGTTGGAGCAAAAACAGGATTTTTTCGAAAGCTTTGCAGAAAAACTTCTGCACTACATCCGGCTAAAAGAAATGACAAATGCGAAAGTATACAACACGGCCGGCGTAAAACCTGACTGTTTCTCCAAGATTATCAGTGGCAAAACAAAGCATGCAGAGAAAAACACAGTGGTTTCCCTGATACTTGCTTTCGGTCTGGATATTGATCAGGCAGAAGACCTTCCGGAAAGTGCACAGTACAGTCTGCTTAAGCATAACAGAAGTGACATTATCGTGAGATTTTGCATTGAGAATAACACGAAGGAAAAAACATATTCTATAGATGATGTAAACGAATTGCTTTCGTATTACAACCTGCCACTGATTGGAGGCGTTGCATAACGGCTTGCATCGCGGCAGAAAAAAAATAAAAAAAAAATCATAGGTATGACATTTGCTGACATACCTGTAGTGCTAACATGTAATCATAAAAGGGGGAATCAAGGGAGGTGATTCTCAATCTGGGTATCAAGGATAGCGTCAATCTGTTCTTTGAGTACTCTCAGTGAATGCACGTAATCTGAGTCCAATGGTTTGCCGCAGGATTCGTCCTTTGGATACAGGATTTCGTAAGGCTGTATATGAAAATAGTTTGCAAGCCGTTCCACGATGTGGAGCGACGGCAGCTGTTTGCCGGTTTCTATATAGGCAAGATAGCTTGGAGCAATATCAAGTTCAAGGGCAAGCTTCATCTGGCTTAGTCCTGTCCTGCTTCTGTAGAAGCGTACGTTTTCGGAAATGATGTCTGTAAGGTTTTTCATCATAAATTCTATACAGAATAATCATTGAAATATAAATGCTATATTTGTTATTAAATTCATAAATATAGGTGTGTGATTATGGAAACCTCCATAAAGTGCAGTTTATAGAGGTGACCTTGAAACACATTTATAAATACCAGGAGGAAAACATTATGGAAGAGATGGAAAAAATTATTAACAGCATGGAAGAGCTTGTAAGCACGCTTGATGCGCAGCTGAAAAGTGCAAATGTAAAACTTAATGCGATGAAAAACATGATTGCAGAAAAAGAAGATGGAAATGCAGCTGTGATTAGCATAGCAGAAAGCAGAGTATGGTCTGTAGGAGATGTAATCCTTTCTGACGGCACAATAATTGATGCTGCCAACATAGGTGATGCAGATGAAGAAGACCTGGAAAAGGCAGATATGATTGTCTGTGCCGTCAAAAACGGAGGCAGAAAAGCTTATGGATTGATGGCAAAAGATCCAATATCAGAAGTAAGTCAACTGGACGATATCAAAAAAGACGCGGGAACAGAAAAGTACCCGGATGGATGGATAGTTCCAGGCATAATCATGCTGAGGGAAATATATGAGAACCAGGACGAAATCAATGAAATCCTTGAGTATGTAAGTGCTCCGGAACTAAGCGGAGAAGTTTATTCAAAGACACCTGACAGTGACTATGACTATAAATATATTGACTTTGACTCTGGCACTGAAGGTTCGGGTGATGATAGTACCAGAACAATCCCGATACATGCTGTCTGAGATATGACCATGTGATAAACACCTATGATTTAAGGAAAAGTAAAAAAATATAAAATATTTACTAGCAGATTCTTAAATATAGGTGTATAATAAGACACTATAATACTATAAGGAGAAAATATTATGGAAGAAATTGAAAAATTTACTCTCAGCATGGAAGAAAGCGTTGCAGCCCTTGAAGCACAGATGCAGGAACAGGCACAAAGCATGAATGCAAAGATGGAAGCTATCAAGGCACTCATAGCAGAAAAGAAAAAGGACATCGCAAACGCAAAGAACGGCATAGAAGGCAGAGTATGGTCTGTAGGAGATGTAATCCTTTCTGACGGCACAATAATTGATGCTGCCAACATAGATGATGCAGATGAAGAAGACCTGGAAAAGGCCGATTCGATTGTCTGCGCCGTTAAGCAAGAAGGCAAGAAAGCTTATGTAATAAAGGCAAAAGAACCTGTATACAAAGGACGTGTTGGAGTAGTTATGGGAGGAGGTCTAGTATCTATTGAAGATCTAAAACCTATTGAAGATGATCTAGAATCTATTGAAAAAGAATGGAAAACTGAAAGGTATCCCTCAGGCTGGAAGATTCCAAGTATAGTCATGCTGAGGGAAATATATGAGAACAAGGACGAAATCAATAAAATCCTTGAGTATGTAAATGCTCAAGGATTATGGGCCGTCTATAGTTCAAGAAAGCATGATGATAGAGAATTTTGTGAAATTGATTTTAATTCAGGAAGTCAATGTACAACATCAAATTGGGGATCTTCTAAAAGACATTCTGATTATAGTTTTATCCTGATTCATGGCGTCTAATTCATGAGCGGCAGGGAGTACAGGGATTCACTCAGGAGGATAATGCTCATAGATCAGTATATATCTTCCGGGTGCTATCCTACGGCGTCATTTCTGGCCGGCCAGCTTGAACGCTCCAGGCGTACAGTGCTGCGCGACATACAGGAAATGATGGACGTGTATCATGCGCCTATAGAGTCTCTTCCTGGTACGGGCGGCTATTACTACAGCGAGCCGAATTTTTTCCTCAAAGGAGTCATGCTCAGCAGGGGCGAGCTGTTTTCTATGGCTCTGCTGGACCGCATGCTCAAGGACTCTGCAACGTCTCCCCGTTCTGATGACATGCACGGTATATTCGGAAGGCTTTCTGGAGCACAGCAGCATTTTCAGGAAGACGAGTCTTTTTTCCGGGATTGCATAACAGTTATCCCGGAGCATGTTCCGCTTGTAGACAGAAATACTTTTGACACGGTGTTTCTGTCTCTGCAGGAGCACCGCACACTTGAGTTTGACTACCGTCCGCTCAGCAAGGCTACATACATGCACCGGAAAGTTAATCCGTATCATGCTGTGTTTCAGCGGGGCAGCTGGTACATCCTTGCACTTTGCAGCGAAAAGAATCAGATAAGAATCTTCAGCCTGGCAAGGATGAAAGATGCCCTGCTTACAGACATCAAATTTAGTGTACCGCCTGATTTTAGGCCGGAACAGTATTTTGACCGTGAGATGGGTGTCTGGCTCAGCTCAAATGAAAAGTTCAAGGTAGAGCTGCTTGTTTCAAGTGAGATACGTACGTTTGCACTCGACATGCACTGGCATTCAGGTCAGACTGTACGGGAGAACGATGACGGAAGTGTTTATGTCTGCTTTGAGACTACGCAGCTTCCGGAAGTGAAGCGCTGGGTACTCGGACAGGGCAGCACTGTAAAGGTGCTTGCTCCGCCTCTGCTTATCGAGCAGGTAAAAGAAACCGCAGAATCCATAAAGAAGCTTTACAGCGAAACATAACGGTGTAAGAACAGAATTCCTTTTGCAAAGTTCAGAGATTCTGTTCTTCTGCCGATACAGGCATCTATTATTAAAGCAAATATGTTTTTTTGATAGGAGGTTTTATGTCAAAAAAGTATACAGTGAGGTATCAGGTCGTAAATCCAAAGGGGCCGCCTCCAAGCGGCTGCAGTTCAACTATTGTTACGGCTGACAATATGTTTGAAGCAAGACAGGTATTCAATGCCCATCATATTCCATCTGCCAGTGCACAATATAGAATATTGTCAGTGACTCAAACAGGTTCATAAAAAAATAAATTTTTTGGATATCCTGCTGCCGCAATTGGGTTTATAATCTGTGTATGAGATTTTTTTAATGGAAGTTCTATAATGGGTTTTTTGGACACTTTTCTAGACACTGGTATAAAGGCTGCAAAAACAGCTGGTAGAGCTGCAAAGAATTATGTGGAAAAAACATCCGCTAACTATGCAGACAAGAAGGAGCATTACGAAAATTGGTCAGACAGCCGTCTTCTATCTGGTGTGAAAAATACAAGTTCTCCAATGGATAGGACAGCAATGAATTCTGTCCTCAAGGGAAGAGGCTATACTGCAGAAGACATTAAAAATGTATAACTGTTTTTAAGATTACAAAGGAGACAATAATATGACATTTTCTATCAAATATCAAAAGCCGAATGGCGGACAGATGACTTTTCCGGGAATCAGAGCAGATTCACCTTCGGAAGCAAAAAGCAAGTTTCTGGCAATGGGCAATTACAGTGACTGCAAAGTCATTTCTGTTGTAAAGACAGGTAATTAAATACACTATATCCTGCAGGCCGAGCTTTATAAGACTTGCAGGATATAGTGTTTGTAAAAATATCAAAAATTAAAATAGTTTTAGTTGTTGTAGAAAGTTCATAAGGTCTTTTAATTTCTATCAAGGATATTGTATGTCGGATAATAAAAACACAAAAGATGAAGATTCTGAAAAGCTTAAGAATGCTGCCCTTGCAGGTGCATCTTATGATGTCGTGCAAAGATATGGTTCCGCCGTAAAGGAACATCTTGTAGCTTATTCCGGCATTGATAATGAAAACGGCATTGAGCTCAAAAGAGGTCTTAAAGACATTGCCAATTCAAATGTAAATCCTGAGTATAAAGATGCTAACTTGAAACAGCAGGCTGGTTTTTCTGCTGAAAATAAATATGCTGCAAGACAAAATGCAGAGCATATAATAAATGGTGATGATACAAGAGTTGTAAATACAGATATAAAAGGAAGCGGCGAATACAATCAGCTTTTTGACCATGTAATAGTCGACAAGAACGGCAATATCATTTCAAATGAACAGATGAAGTTTGTTGGAAGCAGTCCAAAAGAATGTTTGAATAAACTTGCTTCTGAAAAATTCCAGAAGTATTTCGATGCTGATGCTACTGTTACAATTCCAAGTGATTATTACGAAGGTGTAAAAAGCGAAGCAAATAAAACAATCAGTTCTCTGCAAAAACAACTCGAATATGCAGAAAATTCGGGAAATGATAAACTTGCAGAAAATCTGAATGCGCAGATTAAAAAATACGAGAAAATCAGAGACAGTGTAAAAGACAGCGGCGTAACAAACAGTGAGGCAATGGAAGCACGTCTGCATCCGAAAATTTCTACAGCCAAAGACATTGTAAATGTTTCACACAGGGCTGGTCTTGAACAGGCGAAATGTGGTGCTGCTATCGGAGGCGGAATTTCATTTATAAAAAATACTGTAGCTGTAATCAAAGGTGACAAAGACGTAGAAGAAGCAGCTGTTGAAGTTGCAAAAGATACTGGTCAGGCAGCGGCGATGAGTTATGCTACGGCTTATTCTGGTTCCATAATAAATGGCATTATGAAGAATTCTGATTCAGCCTATATCAGGGCACTATCCAAAACGAATATAAGCGGTACATTTGTAAACAGCATAATAGACTGCGGAAATGCGATGGGTAAGTTTGCAACTGGAAAGATAGATGGTATTGAATGTCTGTCAGAGATTGGTGAATCTGGAGTTTCAAATTTAAGTGCCTCTATGTTTGCTGCAGCTGGTCAGATGCTTATTCCTATACCATTTGTCGGAGCCGCGATAGGTTCCATGGTCGGATATGCTTTAGGTTCTTTCTATTATAAATATCTTGGTGCAGCTTTGAAGCAGGAAAAACTGGCCCGCAGTGAGAGAAAACGAATCGAGAAAGAATGTAAGGAAGCTATAAGCCTTATTGTCCAGTACAGAGAAGAGATGAATAGTTTCATTGACGCTTATCTCAAAGATATGAGAAACACATTTAATACTGCTTTGGAATCTGCTGACAAAGCAATCTGGGATGATGATATAGACAGCTTTATTGCCAGTGCAAATGCAATGAGCCGTAAACTGGGTAAAAACATTCAGTTTGGTAATTATAAGGAATTTGAATCTTTCATGGAAAGTGATTGTGCATTTATTTTATAGGGGAGTAAATAATGAACAAAAAAGAAATGATACTGCTTTATCTTCTAATGTCAGTAGATGGCAAAGTCAGTAAAGAAGAAGATGCAAAGTTTAACGAAGCTCTTTCTCAATACGGTCTTACTGCTGAACGTGGAGAAATCAAGAACGCTGTAAAGAAAATTTGCAAAGAAGTAGATATTGCTGGCAACAATATGCAGGAAGTATTTGATGCATATCTTGAAGAAACCGGTCAGTCTGATATTTATGCAGGAGATACTGAACTGCGCACATTGCTTTGGCTTATGGTCAGTATGTCTTTTGCAGATGGTGTATGCTGCGAAAATGAGAAAAATCTTATGAAGTGTCTGGCTGAAAACAGAATAGACTGGTCTGTTGCAGAGGATATGATGGACTGTGCAAATGCTATGCTTTCTATAGAAAAAGAACTAAATTGGTTAAAAACTGCAAAAGGCATGAGTTCAGATGAGATTACCTGTATAAAGAATGAACTTAACTTAAACAAAACAGTTCTTGAAGAAAATGTAAGCATTTTGATTGGATAATAGGAGGTTTATATGCCAATACCATTACTGTTTATTGGAGTTGCAGCAGCTTCTGCTGCACTGGGCGTTGGAAAAGGTGTAAAAGCTGGCATTGATATGAAAGATGCCAAGGATATAAATAAGAAGGCCGAAAAGAAAGTGAAAAGAGCTACTCGCAGTCTTGAGAATGCAAGAACTCTTAGTGGTAAATCTCTTGAAAATCTTGGATCAAAAAAACTGTATGTTCTTGATAAAGGTATAAATGAATTTATAAAAACGTTTGAGAAAATTAAAAATGTTGAATTAACAGAAACTGTTGGATTAAACGAACTTGCAAAATTTAGAATAGACAAAGCTGCTTTCTCTGAACTGAAGGAGATGAGTGGTTATGCGACTTCTATACTCGGAGGAACTGCCAGTGGTGCATTGGGTGGTGCGTTGACTGCATTTGGTGCATGGAGTGCAGCTACAACTCTTGGCACAGCTTCTACTGGAGCTGCTATTGCCGGACTTAGCGGAGCTGCCGCTACTAATGCAACCCTTGCTTTTTTTGGTGGCGGTTCACTTGCTGCCGGTGGATTAGGAATAGCAGGAGGAACTGCAATTCTTGGAGGCCTTGTTGCAGGTCCGGCACTTGCCGTAATGGGATTTGTAATAGGAGCAAAAGCCAGCGCACAAAAACAAGAAGCTTATTCAAATCTAGCAGAATCAAGGAAAATTGCAGAAGAACTTAAAACTGCAGAAACGCTGTGTTATGGAATCCGCAGAAGAGCATGTATGTTCTATAATCTTTTGATAAGATTGGATGCTGTATTTACGCCTTTAGTTTATCAGATGCGCAATATAATAGAAGATAAGGGCACAGATTTTAGAGCATTTTCTGCTGATCAAAAAAAGACTGTAGCTGCTGCTGCTGCTTGGGCAGGAACAATAAAAGCAGTGCTTGATACTCCTATTCTTGATAAAGATGGAAATATGACAAGCGAATCACTTGCACTTGTTGAAGAGATAAAACCAAGGATAAGTGAATGAATAATGACTTTCCCTGCGATAAATGCGGATTATGCTGTAGAAATATCTCAATGATTCCTCAGTTAAAAGAATTTGATGATGGAACAGGTGTCTGCAAATATCTCAGGGAAAATCTATGTTCAATCTATGAAAAAAGACCTGCCATCTGTAATGTAGAACTTATGTATGAAAAATATTATAAACAGCAGTATTCTAAGCAAGCGTTTTACGAACTAAATCAAAAGGGCTGTATGAAGCTAAAACTGAAAAACAGTTCTTTATAAAAAAAAGTTTTTTGTGATAAGTGTTATAATGAGTGGATATCATATAACGAACATATAAATGACGAATGTTACTGCCATAAAGTAACCGTCAATTCTCGTGTATTTTCCCAAAATAAATATTTAATCTAAACTTCTACGCAAGGTGGAAGAAATAAAGGAAGAAATAATGGAAATTAGATTTGCTAAAAAAGAAGAACTTGATGAAGTAAACGTAATAAGAAGTCAGGTGGGCAATCTTCATGCAAAAGGTCGGCCTGACATTTTTCAAGCCGAATTTAATGGTGAAATCAGGGATATTGTTTTTGAATATTTTAATGATGAAACAAGAAAAATAATTGTTGCCGTTGAAAATGGTGAAGTCTGCGGCATGGCTACAATTCATGAAGTTCATAAACCAGAAAGTCCGTACCAGCTTGCACGGGATTTTCTTGAAGTTGAAGAGTTTGGCGTAAAAGATACTTTCAGGCGTCAGGGTATTGCAACAAAACTTATGGAATTCATAAAAGAATATGCGCGTGAAAAAGGTTTTAAAAAACTTGAACTGAATATGTGGGAGTTCAATCAGGGGGCACTTGATTTTTATGAAGCTGTGGGATTCAAAACTTACAGGCGATATATGGAAATGAAGTTGTAAGTATAGAAGATTTTTCTTTAAAATTCTGAAATGTACGAATAAAAGTGGGGAAATGTGATTTTTAGCCGTACGTTTTGCGGTAGTTAGAAAATAGAATTCTGGATTTGTACGAATAAATTTTGCGAATCTGATTTTTTATTCGTACAGATTTGTAAAAAAATTGGCGCAATTGAACTAAAGAAGTAATTTTATAAGTAAAAAATACGGATAAGTTTTGCAAAAAGCACTTTACAAATAGGCAAAAAATGCATAAACTAATCATTCTACGAGGAATTAGATGATAGAAGATAAACGTCTGGTGTTTGACACAATCAGTGAGCAGTTTGATAAATGGCGTGAAAAATATACCCCTGAATTATTCGATTTTATTTTAAAAGAGTGTCAGTTGGATTCCTCAAAAAAATGCCTTGAAATTGGACCGGGAAGCGGGCAGGCCTCGGAATTTGCAATTAATTCCGGTTGCGAATACACCGCTATTGAACTTGGAAAAAATCTGACCGAACTTATGAAAGCCAAATTTAGCAGCAAAGAAAATTTTCGAATCATCAACGACGATTTTGAAAAGCACGACTTTGCAAATGAACATTTTGACCTGATTTATTCTGCTGCAACAATTCAATGGATTAATCAGGAAATTGCCTATAAAAAATGCTTTGAACTTTTGAACCAAAATGGATATCTTGCCATGTTCCGAATGTGGGACGACTTAAAATCACCTAATCCGGAATTGTATGAACAAATCCAGCAGGTTTACGACAAATATTTTGTTTCAGAAATTCCATACACTTGTAAATTTGATTACACAAAAGGCGCTGATTACGGCTACACCTATTTAGGTCAGTTCAAGTTTTACAATTCCAGAAGTTATACTGCCGAAGAATTTTCAGAATATATAAAAACCCACGCCGATCACATCACTCTAAAAGAAGAAAACCGCGCCCCATTTTACGAAGGAATAAAAGCCGCTGTTCGCAACTTCGGCAAAATCAATATTAATTCCGCTTATGTGTTGGATTTGTATCAAAAACAATTGTAATTTATCTGTCTAGACCTTCCGTTTTCGGAAAGTGATACAGGTTATTGAATCCAACAAATAAGAAAGGAACAAAAGCGGCTTATACTGAATTAAGAAAGTTTCTTATAAAAGACGGATATGTATTACTGCAAAGTGAGGTTTTCATGCTCTTGCGCGAAAGCGCAAATGTCAATAATTTCCTATAGGCAAACGGCTCGAAGAGACGTATGAGAATTACAAATAACCGCAAAGGAGCAGAAAAACATCTCAATAGAATAAAACCATATATTCCTAACACCGGAACAGTTCGAATTATGCGTTTAACTGAAAAACAGTTTTGTAATATGGGGTTATATCAGGCAGAGGAAGATTATCAGGAATCGATAGTTGGTATAAATGATTATATCATGTTATAATAAGGTACAGGTATAACGACCCGCAATTTTTGGAGGGGCGTCAACCTAAATGTGGGAGTCGCATTCGGAATTCTCATGCAGGCATGGGTTGAAAGTCTTGAAAAGGATTCATAAAGCAAACAAGTTTCCCGGCAAATAACAAATGCATAAAAAACATGCCATATGCACAAATTGAGATGCGAGATACTTTGCATAATACGCAATACTTTCAAACAAGGATAAATGATTTAATGTGGTACGACGAACTTTTTAGCGAAATGGAACGCATGGGCGACAGTTTGGAATCAAAGAAAATGGGCGATTATATGCAGAATAAGTTTAAATTTCTAGGCATTAAAAAACCGATTCTAAAAACGATAATGAAGCCCTATCTTAAAAACGTAAAAAACCTTGACTGGGATTTCGTAAATTTATGCTGGCAAAAAGATTTTCGTGAAGCCCAATACGTAGCCCTCGAACATATCGGCATGCGAAAAAAAGATTTGAAAGTGGAAGATCTTGAAAAACTCAAGACACTCATAATTGAAAAATCATGGTGGGAAACAGTCGACACGATTGATGCATTCGTTGGCATTCTTGTTCAGAAAAATCCATCTTATGAAAATACAATGCTCGAATGGTCTGTTTCGGACAACATGTGGCTCAGACGCACAGCAATCGACTGTCAGCAGGAATTCAAGGAAAATACAAATACTGAACTCTTGGAAAAAATAGTCTGCAACAATCTTGGTAGTGATGAATTTTTCATCAACAAAGCTATCGGCTGGAGTCTAAGAGATTATTCAAAGGTAAATCCTGAATGGGTAAAATCTTTTTTGGACAGGCACAAAGATAAAATGAGCAAACTAAGCATAAAAGAGGCTGGAAAATATCTCTGAGAAAAGCTGATTAAATCAATATGAAACAGATTCTCAATTCTGCGTGATTCTCAATATGCGGCTGGTACTTCGGCCTTTGTCGTCAATTACGGTCAAATCATATGTACCAGATTGAGGTCGCCATTCAAATTTTTCACCAGGTTTCGTTCTTGCAATAAAAGATGCGTCATGAAACCAGAACAATTCTTTTGTACTTGCATCAGCATTTGCACTCAACAACCTGTAATGGTAAAATCTATCAAAAAGAAGTAGTTGGCTTTAGTGAAAACACAATTTATCGAAAATTGAAAGCTGCCCGCGAAAGAAACGGAAATCTTACACGCGAACAGCTTGTTGAATTATACAAAAACGAAAAAGAAGCAAAGGAAAATAATTAAGCAATCAATTCATTATCATGAGCCCTTCCGAAAATGGAAGGTGATACAGGATGACATTCTTCAACTGGCATATTTTGATGAGAAGAATATGTCGGATCAGGGAGTATTGGATGAGTTGAACCTGGAGAGGTCTACTTATTACAGGAGAAAGAAGGAGGCGATCCTTCTGTGCGGGATTCTGTTATGGGATGAGGTACGGGATAAGAGGTTCGCTTAGAAAGTACAGATAATTACTGCACAATGGATTATTCCGAAAGCATGAAAAGGGCAAATGACAGGTTATGTTGTTTGCCTTTTCCGGTATGTGCGTCTGTATAAATCCGGGGAGATTTGTTATACTAAATCGAAGTTACTTGCGGGTAGGATAAGATTAGCCGTGGGAAGATTATCTTACAGTTAAATGTAGCAAGGGGTTCGATTTTTATAGTATAGAAAATAAGCAGTTA
>JAZQQW010000061.1:0-51199 GCA_045629255.1 Treponema sp. | reverse complement strand
AAAAAATCAGCTGCTGTAAGAGATGTTATGATTGATGCACTAAAAAATGAACCTGTCGAAACAATAACTCCTGACAGAGGAAAAGAATTTGCAGAACATAAAGCAGTCACTGAAAAACTTGGCGGAAAACAATTTTATTTTCCTCTTCCACATCATCCATGGCAAAGAGGAACAAACGGTTTGCTTCGTGAGTATTTCCCCAAACAAAAAGATATTACAATTTACAGTGATGAATATATAGCATTCATTACTGATAAAATAAATAAAAGACCAAGAAAATATCTTGGCTACAAAACACCTTATGAGGTCTATTATTCAAAAATGTTGCAATTGATTTGACAATTCAAGTTTTAAAATTCTGATGAAAAATGAAATTGTTTTATTTTTGCAGGAGTTTTTGTCCGCCGTAAATAGATTTGTTCATGTTTGCAAAATATGCAACAGAGCAGGCGATAAAGAAAAAAGGCAGATATTGGAAACCGAAAACTTCAGCTCCGATGAAAACAGGAGCAAAGAATGTGTTTGTTGCGCTTCCAAAAACTGCTGCATAACCAAGAGCAGCAGTCAGTTCTGAGGGAAGTCCGATAAATCCGCCGAGAACTGCACCGAGACTTGCACCGATGGAAAAAAGGGGTGTAACTTCTCCGCCCTGGAATCCTGCCGAAAGTGTGGCGATTGTCAGAATAAACTTGAATGCAAAATCCCATGCATAAATTTTGTCTGCGCTGAAACTTTCTTTTATGAGATTTGTTCCAAGTCCGCAATATCGGCCTTTGTACAGAATAAGTAAAACCGCGCTGAGTGCGATGCTTATTGCAGTAATCCGGCTAAGAGGATTTTTGAAAATCTGTGCAAACTTTGATTTTGTCCATTTCAGTAAAGCTGCAAAACCGCCGCCTGTAATACCGAATGCAATTCCCAGAACTATGAGCTTTCCAAAAACAGACATTGTGATGGAAGTGTCTGCTGCAAGAGAAACTGTGAATTTTTCAAGTCCCAGAAGGTTTGATGTCGTACATGCTGTGCAGGCTGCAATAATCGAAGGAATTAAAGCCACATATTCAATTGCACCGGCTGTCATAACTTCGAGTGCAAAGCAGACTGCAGCAAGCGGCGTCTGGAAAAGTCCTGAAAATCCTGCTGCCATTCCTGCAATCAAAAAAATACGTTTGCAGTTTTTGACAGGAAGTTTTTTTCCTGCCCAGAAAGAAATCGTTCCTCCAATCTGGACGGCAACTCCTTCACGTCCGGCGCTTCCTCCGAATAAATGCGTAATCCATGTGCTTATCATGACAAATGGAACAAGGCGCAGCGGGATATCGTCAGATTCTCCATGACCTGCGGCAAATACAAGCCCCATGCCTTTGTCTGTTCCTTTTCCAAATTTTGAATAGCAGAAAACAATGAGAAGACCTGCAAGTGCAAGAAATGGAACAAGATAAAAAGTATATTGTGTTCTGAAATTTGAAATGAAAATAAGTATACGGCCAAAAAGAGCATCAATTGCGCCTATGAGTAAACCTAGCGGAATGCAAATTACGCTTATGATAAGTAAATTTACAGCGGACTGAAGTTCTTTTCTTTTTTCCATAAAATACTCCCTGTGCAGAAGTCATCAGCTGTAAAAAGCGGTTCTGGGATTTTGCTGCCCAAGGGAGAACTTCATTCCCGTCTTTATTTTTGGTTATGCCTTTATTAATCTATCAATTTAAAAATGAACGGTCAATATGAAAAAAAATGCATTTCAATTCTAGAAAAAGGTACATACCGGAGGTGTCCTCTGAAAATTTAAAAAAATGCAGAATTTTGAAAGAATTCAAAAGAATTTACTTGACAATGGTGAATAATACTCTATAATGAAATTAGTTTCATGAAACCAGTTTCACAGGAGAGAGGCTTTTTTCAGAAGGTGGAAAACATGGCAGAAAATGCAACAATCTATGACGTAGCAAAAAAAGCAGGTGTAAGTCCTGCTACTGTCTCCCGTGTATTGAACGAGCCTGCAAAAGTCAGTGCCGAAAAGCGCGAAAAAATTTTTGCTGCAATCAGTGAATTGAATTTCGTGCCGAAAGCTGCTGCCGTTGCAAATGCACGCCAGTCTTTCAGAAAGATTGGCGTTATTGCTCCGTTTTTTACACAGCCTTCTTTTATGCAGCGTCTTCGCGGAATTTCAAATGTGCTTTTCGGTCACCATTACGAACTTGTCATTTACTCAATCGGAAGTGCAGAAGATCAGGATATGTATATAGACATGCTTTCGGCAAGCCGCCGTGTAGACGGTCTGATTGTACTTTGCCTGAACCTTGGCGAAAAAAACCTGGAGAAGCTCAGACAGAGCGGACTTCCTGTCTGTTTTGTGGAGCAGGGCGAAAATGGTTTTGATTCCGTTACAATAGACAATTTTGAATCTGGCAGAAAAGTAGCAGAATATTTTTACAATAAAGGATGCCGCTGTCCGTGTTTTATGGGAGAAGCTTCTGAACGGGCTTATGCCATTCATGCAACAGAGATGCGCATAGACGGATTCAAAAGTTTCTGGGCAGAAAAAGACATACAGATTGCTCCCGATCATATATGGCTTGGTTCGTTCGGTAAAGCTGCACTGGACAGCGGTATAGAAATCGTTTTTGCCAGTAAGAAGCTTCCGGACTGTATTTTTACGTCGTGCGATATGATTGCTGTGCGCCTGATGGAAATGGCGGGCATGTACAAGATAAAAATTCCACAGGACATTAAACTTGTTGGATTTGATAATCTTGATATTGCACATTATCTGAATCTTTCAACTGTCAGTCAGCATCTGGATGAGTCTGGAAAACTTGCTGCAAGTCTTGTTCTGCAGCGCATAAAAGATCCCGAAAGTTGTGTCCGGGATATGAGGATTGATACAGAACTGGTAGAGCGTTATACATCTGACGAAAACTACTGGACTGGACAAAATGCAGAACGTCGTTAAAAACTGAATGTTTTTAGAGGCTTTTGCAGAAACGGGCGTTGCTGATTATTTCAGAAAACGTTCTTTTTTTGTAAGTCATGAATCTGGCTTAAATGCGGCATCTTTCAAAAATACTTACGGGAGGTGTCTTAAGAGTTCTGAGAATCGAAATTACGATGCTCAAAACATTTGTTTTTCAAAGTTGGCTTCTAAAACTGCGATTTTTGGAGCCTTCCCATAGTGTCCGGGGCATTTACCCCTCATTGCCTGAGACGCTAATATTTACAAGGAGGCCTGTATGAAAAAAGGCACATTTAAAATTGCAGCAATGTCTGCATTTGCTGTCATGGTTCTTTGTTCTTCATGTGCAAAGAAAGAAACTTCTACCGCAAAAAACACCGAAACAAAAACAATTCGTGTATTCGGTGCTTTCCGTGGAGAAGAAGCGGCTCGCTTTGATGAGATTGTCAGAATCTTCAACGAAAAGACTGGTTATAATGTAGTTTACGAAGGAAGCCCTGAGTTCGAAACACAGATTCTGGTACAGGCAGAAGCCGGAACCCCTCCCGACATTGCTGCCCTTCCACAGCCTGGTATGATGAAAAACTTTGCAAGCCGCGGCTTTATTAAACCACTTTCTTCAAATGTTGTCAGCAAGATTGAGCAAAATTATGCTCCTGTTTGGAAAGAATTAGGTACAGCAGATGACGGCAAAGTTTACGGTGTATTCCACCGTGTAAATGCAAAGAGCTTTGTCTGGTATCCGAAAAAATATTGGGAATCAAAAGGCTATGATATTCCAGAGACATGGGATGAACTTGTTGCTCTGGAAAAGAAGATGGTTGCAAACGGAGATACTCCATGGGCAATCGGTTTTGAGTCAGGTGCATCTTCTGGCTGGGTTGGAACAGACTGGCTTGAGGATATCATGCTTCGCACTGCAGGTCCTGATGTTTATGATAAATGGGTAAATCACGAAATCGCATTTGATGATCCTGCTGTAGAAAAAGCACTTGGATATATCGGCGATATCATGCTCAACAAGAAATATGTCTACGGCGGTTCTACAAACATTTTGACAACAAGCTACGGCGATTCTGTTCTGCCTTTGTTTGATGGCGATAAGCCAAAAGCTCTCATGAACCGTCAGGGAAATTTCATCACAGGATTTATGCCGGAAGATATTCAGGCAAACCTTGAAGAAGAAGTCGGAGTATTTGCCTTGCCTTCTATCAATCCAGCTTTCGGAACTCCAGTTCTCGGCGGCGGTGATCAGTTTGTTGCATTTGATGACAGACCTGAGGTTCAGGAGTTCCTTGCATTCCTTACAGAGTGGGATGCCTGTGCTCCATGGGCAAAAGTCGGCGGTGCTTTGTTCCCTCACAAATCACAGAACTTCGACGATTATGGTAACTCAATCGAACGCGATATCGCAAAGATTCTTGTAAATGCATCTGTATTTCGTTTTGATGCATCTGACCTTATGCCTGCTGAAGTTGGTGCTGGTACATTCTGGACTGGCATGGTTGACTATGTCAGCGGAAAGGACGCAAAGAAGGTTCTCTCTGATATCGAGAAGAGCTGGCCTTAATCTAAAAAAAAACACTATTTCAATGCAGTTCCTGGAAAGCTGAATCTTTCCAGGAACTTCCACAGGTTTTCTTTATGCAGACTCTAAAAATTGCGGTTTTCAGAGCCTGTTCTTATGAAATGTGCTGGTGACAGATTATTGTTCCAGGCTTTGTCTGTTTGCCGGTACGCTTCTATCTGCCAGGGAGGTGCGGTGAATTGCTGTGTGCAGTTCCTGCAGATGCAGAAAAAGCTGCGGCTTTTCTTTGGCATTTTTTAGAGGTCATATTATGAAATCAAACATTCTTGCGGATAAAAGCAAAACTGTATTTTTTCCTCTGGTAACAGCAGCTGTACTTGTTTTTGGATTTCTGCTTCTGAGAGAGAATATCCTGAATCAGATTGCAAATACACTGTTTGCTGTTGTGTGGGGAACTGGCAGCGTTATCCTGCTGTTTTATTCGCTTAACCTTCTGGCACGCGAACTGTCTGCCAAATGGTATAACAGAGTTATCCCTTATATTTTTATCGGTCCTGCAGTTTTGATAATGGGCTGGTATCTTTTTATTCCGACATTGAGAAGTTTTTATCTGAGCTTTATGGATAAAAGATCAGAGCACTTTGTCGGACTCAGCAATTACATTTATGTATTCTCTGATGAGACAATGCTTAAGTCTATCAGAAACACAGTCATCTGGCTTGTATGCGGCACATTGTGCAGTGTTTTCTGTGGTCTTGTTGCTGCTATTCTTGCCGACCGTTCACGCTGCGAAAAAGTCGGAAAAACTTTCATCTTTCTTCCGATGGCAATTTCGCTTGTCGGAGCCGGTGTTATCTGGAAGTTCATCTATGCTTATAAGCCGGCTGGTGACACACAGATTGGTTTATTGAATGCAATTATAACAGTTTTTAACGGCGAACCGAATAACTGGCTTGGAACTCCTCCTTTCAATAATCTTTTTCTGATTGCCATATTTGTCTGGCTTCAGACAGGTTTTGCCCTTGTAGTTCTTTCGGCTGCCCTTAAAGCTGTCCCTGTAGATATAATAGAAGCTGCACGCATCGATGGAGCCGGTGAGTTCCGTATTCTTGTAAGTGTCATCATTCCTTCTATAAAAGGAAGTATTGTAACAGTTTCTACAACTATACTTCTTGCAGCTCTCAAATGTTTTGATATCGTATTCTCTATGACAAACGGTCTATACGGTACGGAGGTCCTTGCCAGCCAGCAGTACAAACAGATGTTCAAATTCCTGCATTATGGAAGAGGTTCTGCTATTGCAATAGTAATTCTTCTGGCTGTCAGTCCTGTAATCTGGTACAACCTGAAAGAATTTAACAAACAGGAGGCGTTCTGATGTCACGCAGTATTTCTAAGAATATAGTAACAGCTGCACTCATTTTGATGTGCATACTCTGGACTCTTCCGACTATCGGAATCTTTGTAACATCTTTCAGAACAAAAGATGCTGTTAATTCAACAGGATGGTGGTCTGCATGGAAAACTCCGGAATCGTTTACTCTTGATAATTATATTCAGGTTTTGGGAGGACAGAAGTTCTCTGTTGGAACAAAAGATGGAACTGCAACTACCCGTGGTGCAAGTATGGCAAGCGCATTTATGTCGAGTATTGCTGTTACATTGCCGTCTGTTTTGATTCCGATTTTTATAGCAGCAGCAGCAGCTTACGGATTTGCATGGATGAACTTCAAGGGAAGAAAGCTTCTGTTTGGTATGATAATTGCACTTCTGGTAGTTCCGCTTCAGATATCGCTCATACCGATTCTGAGAGACTATCAGAAAATAGGACTTAATGGAACATATCTTGGTATGTGGCTTGCACACGCCGGATTTGGCTTACCGTTGGCGACTTACATGATGTTCAATTATATATCAACGATACCGCGAAGTGTCCTGGAATCTGCATTTATGGACGGTGCAAATCACTTTACTTGTTTTACAAAATTGATACTGCCACTGAGTATACCGGCTCTTGCTTCGTTTGCAATTTTCCAGTTCATCTGGGTTTGGAATGATATGCTTGTAGCTTTGGTATTTATGAGCGGAAGCGGTGCAAACTTTGAAGTCGTAACTGTCCGCCTGATGAACATGGCTGGTACACGTGGAACAGAATGGCATCTGCTTACAGCCGGTGCTTTTGTTTCCATGATTTTGCCGCTGGGTGTATTCCTTGGTTTGCAGCGCTACTTTGTACGCGGTCTGCTTGCTGGTTCTGTAAAGGGCTGATAAATACGATTATGTACACGGACAGAGTTTGTTCTATCATGCCGGCTCTTGCTGAATGCCTGTACCGGCTTTACGGAAACTGTGACTGCTTGAATAATATGCTTGCTGATCTAAGATATGAACTTGAAGAGGCGGCATGTTATTTTGACAGCCAAAAAGACAAAGTAAAGTTTGCTCCCCTTTGTTCATCTACAGGTTATATACTGTATGCAGATCTGTTTGCCGGAAATTTTGCAGGTCTTATGCAGAAGATTCCGTACATTGTTCAGGGAGGTTATGGGTATGTGCATATTATGCCGCCGTATGACCGTCCGCAGACAGAAAATGACGGCGGTTATGCAGTAAGCAGTTACCGTCGTACTGCCGCTGGGTATGGAAGTATGGACGAACTTGAGCAGGTTATAAAAGCTCTGCATAAAGCCGGTATACGGGTTGCAATGGACTTTGTCCTGAATCATACAAGCGACGAACATGAGTGGGCTCTGAAAGCAAAAAGCGGAGACAGTTTTTATCAGAAGTTCTATTTTATGTACAGCGACAAAAGCGACATTGACAGATGGAACAGCACACTTCGTGAAATCTTTCCGCAGACAAGACGCGGATCTTTTACTTACTGTGAACAGGTTTCTAAATGGGTATGGACAACGTTCAATTCGTTTCAGTGGGACTTGAATTACCAGAATCCGATGGTGTTTCTGTCAATGTGCAGAGAGATGATTTTTCTGGCAAAGCTCGGCGTTGACATTCTTCGTTTTGATGCACTTGCATTTGTGTGGAAAAAATACGGTACGTGCTGCGAAAACTTGGAAGAAACACATGTCTTGATTAAGGCTTTTCAGTATGCTGCGCGCATTATATCGCCTGAACTTTTATTCAAAAGCGAAGCTATTGTTCATCCGGACGAAGTTGCACGCTATATAAACTCTCAGGAATGCAGGCTTTCTTATAATCCGCTTCAAATGGCGCTTTTCTGGGAAGCCCTTGCAACACGTGATACAAAACTGCTTGTCTATTCTCTCAAAAAGAGATGGCATATTGGCGAAGGCTGTGCATGGGTAAATTACATACGCTGTCATGATGACATAGGCTGGACTTTCTCTGACGAGGATGCTTATGCTGTTGGCATAAACGCATACGAGCACAGGAAGTTTTTGAATGCGTTTTACACAGGAAGGTTTCCAGGAACTTTTGCGTGCGGAGAAGGCTTTCAGTACAATCCTCAGAACGGTGACTGCCGTGTATGTGGAACTGCTGCAAGCCTTGCAGGTCTTGAACAGTCGTATCAGTTTCATTTGGCCGGAGACGAGCGTGCTGAACTTTATGCACAGATGGCTATACGCCGCCTGTGTATGATTTACAGTGTGCTGATGTATTTACCGGGAATTCCTCTGGTTTATTTTGGTGACGAAAACGCTGTGCTAAATGATTATTCTTACAAAAATGACAGTAAAAAGTGTAGTGATGAAAGATGGGTACACCGTATCAACTTTGCAGAACGCGGCGGCATTGACAGCAGTGCTGTTCTTGCAAGTGACGGATGGCTTGAATCAAAACAGCAGATTGTGTACAGGACAATAGAAGAACTGATTAAAAAGCGTAAGAAACTTTTTGAGCGGTGTGAATCTATGCCGGAATGTGTGATATCAGAATGCACAGACAGACATATCTTTGCATTTACTCTTCTGCTTGCAGGAAAAAATGGAAGGTCAATGCAGAAAGTCAGCTTTGCAGCTAACTTTTCTGAGCAAGTGTGTTCTGTGTATGTAGACGGAATGCCTGCATCTTTTGACGCATATGAATTTAAGGAACTGACAAATGAGACAATATGATGTGTGTTCTCTTGGAGAAATACTGATAGATTTTACGCCGCTGAAAAGTACAGATATCAGTACAGAACAGCGTGCCGTTGTGAAAAATCCATGCTTTGAAGCAAACCCTGGCGGGGCACCTGCAAATGTCGCTGCGGCTGTTGCAAAGCTTGGCGGAAAGTCTGCTTTTATCGGTAAAGCCGGCAATGATTATTTTGCAGAACTTGCATTCAAAACATTGCATGACTGCGGTGTAAATCTTGACGGCACCAGAAAAGATACTGTACATCATACAAGTTTTGCATTTGTTGCACTTGATGCTTGTGGCGAAAGAACATTTACATTTTGCCGTGATGACGGTGCTGATGTACAGCTGGACTCGTCAGAAGTTGACTTGGACTTGATAAAGCAGAGTACTTTTCTGCATATCGGTGCTTTGTCATGTACGTCACAACCTTGTAAAGACGCAACTTTTCACGCGATTTTAAATGCGAAAAAAGAAGGCTGCCTGATTTCCTATGATCCGAACTGGCGTGCTTTGTTATGGAATGACAGAAAGCAGGGAATAGAAATGTCAAAGAAACTCTTTGATTATGCAGATTTTATAAAAATCTCTGACGACGAAGTAAAATTGTTTTTTGATAAACCGTATGAAGATGCTGCCAGAAATCTGATAGATTGCGGCGCAAGTCTTGTCTGTGTAACGCTGGGGGCTGAGGGCGTTTACTATGCTTCAAAGACTTATTCCGGTACTGTCGGTATTGCAAAAGGTGTTTTTCCAGTGTGTGACACAACAGGAGCTGGAGACGCATTTACAGGGGCATTGCTTTACAGACTTTCCCGCCGGGAAAATCCTTTGAACATATCGCAGACAGAGCTTGAAAGCGATTTGAGGTTTGCAAATACTTCTGCTGCAATTTGCGTCGGAAGAAGAGGGGCTATACCGGCTCTGGCTTCTTTGAAAGAAGTTACAGACCGTCTGTAAAGTATACTGAAAAAAACACGAACCGAAAAACAAAAAAATATTTTCTGGATGTTTCTGAAAACTTAAGTTTTTCAGATATGTCCTTTACTCGCAGAAAATGGACTTTGTCCAATTTACGCAGGAAATGTATGCTAAAAAAGCATGCATCTCAAGTTTCATGACACCGTAGAAATTGTACATGGTGTCTTTAAGCTTTCTAAGAACAAGATTTTTTGAAGGCTTATTTAAAGAGGATAATTACATGATGTCTAATAATACATTTTCTATAAAAGATACTGCTTATTCAAAAGAAAATGCAGCTAGAAACGAAACTTTGTTTACTGTTGCCAACGGATACCTTGGAATGCGGGGAGACTTTGAGGAACAGACTGGATGTACGCACAAGGGAACTTATATAAATGGATTTTTTGACAGTGAACCGATTATTTATGGAGAAACTGCCTATGGGTATGCAAAAAATCACGAGACAATGCTTAACTTGCCGGATCCGAAATTTATCTGCGTCAAAGTAAACGGCGAATTTTTTTCCATAAACATGGAAGACAAAGGCGATGATGCTTTCTGTATGGAGCTGAATCTGAAAACAGGTGTCATGCTTCGTCGTGTCCGTGCAAAAACAAGTGACGGCACATGCTTTACTGTGACGGCAGAAAGATTTGCGTCTTTTGTACGCCTGAGCTGTGCAGTAATCCGTTACAGTGTACAGATTACATCTGTCGGCAAAGGTGTAAAGAACGTACATGTTGAGATTGTGTCCGGCATCGATACTACTGTGACAAATATAAGTGCAGAAGAAGATCCTCGTGTTGGAGCTAAGTTTTCATCACGTCCTCTGATTATTACAGAATGCGTAAACGATGCATGCTCTGCATCTGTATCATTTAGTGCCAAGACACACAACAGCGGACTTTCTCTTGCAGGAATTGCCGTACATGAACTGTATGTTAACGGTGCTCAGAAAAAAAACGCTTTTTCATCAGCAGGAAACAATGATATTCCATCTCTGAAATATGAATGTGAACTTGCCGCAGGTGAAAAAATCGAACTTGTAAAATATATATCGTATAACGTAGGTGATAAAAATGGGTTTGATCATGGTCTGAAGAATACTGCTTCAGAATGTGCTCATGATATTGCACGGGCGGGGTATGATGAAGCCCTTAAAGAACAGACAGCTTATCTGGATTCTTTCTGGAATATTGCTGCCGTTCATATAGAAGGATCTTCTGATGACGAAAGGGCTGTTCATTTTAATCTGTTTCAGCTTCTTCAGTCTGCGGGCAAAGACGGCAAAACAAGCATAGCTGCAAAAGGACTCACTGGTGAAGGTTACGAAGGACATTATTTCTGGGATACAGAATCGTATGTGTGTCCTGTATTTACATATCTCAAACCGGAAGTTGCCGATTCACTTCTTCAATACAGATATTCTGTTATCGATAAAGCTCGTGATCGGGCAGCGGAACTTGGACTTAAAGGTGCACTTTTCCCGTGGCGTACAATCTCCGGACACGAAACAAGTGCATATTTTCCTGCCGGTACTGCACAGTATCATATTGATGCTGATATTGTTTTTGCACTCAATCGTCTTCTGCATGCAACGGGACAGTGCGATATAGGAAGTTGTGATAAAAACATCGTATCTGAAAAAGAAAATCGTGCCGCTGTAATTGCATGTGAAACTGCACGCATGTGGATGAGTCTTGGAAGTTTTGTTCAGGAAAAAGGCGGGGCATTCTGTATTAACTGCGTTACAGGTCCTGATGAATACACAGCCTGTGTAAATAACAACGCATATACAAATCTCATGGCTCGCGAAAATCTCCGTATTGCAGTTCGTCTCGGCAAACAGTTCAATGCAGCTTCAGAAGAAGAACTTGCACTCTGGAGCAAAGCTGCGGATAAAATGTATATTCCATTTGACCAGAATTGCGGCATTTATCCTCAGGATGATTCATTTATGGCAAAGGAAAGCTGGGATTTTGCAAATACCCCTAAGGAGAATTATCCGCTTCTGCTTCATTATCATCCTCTTACAATCTACAGAAAGCGTGTTCTCAAGCAGCCTGATCTTGTTTTGGCTCAGACTCTGCTTACAGGACTTTTTACAAAGGCAGAGAAAATCAGGAATTTTAATTTCTATGAGCCGTACACGACAGGAGATTCATCGCTTTCTCACTGTATCCAGTGCATTGCTGCGTGTGAAAGCGGCGATACAGGAAAAGCCTCAATGTATTTTAACAAAACTGCACGAATGGATATAGAAGATAAGCATGGAAATACACGTGACGGTATACATATAGCCTGTATGGCAGGAAGCTGGATGGCTTTGATGTACGGATTTGTAGGATTCCGTGATTACGGAGCTGACTGGTCTTTCAACCCTGTTTTACCTGATGGCTGGAACGGTCTTGAATGCCGTCTTTTGATAAGAAACTCTCTGCTCAATATCAAAATTGACACAGAGGGCGTGACATATTCTCTTGTAAAGTCTGACGGTCCGTTTACCTTCAGACACCGCAACAAGAAGATTTGTCTGGAAGAAGGTGAAAGCTATACTGGCATTTTGAAACAAAAGCTGGAAGCTGTTTTGTTTGATTTGGATGGTGTTATCACTGACACTGCTGAACTTCATTACAAGGCATGGAAAGCTGTAGCAGACAAATATGGATTGAAATTTGACCGCGAGATGAACAAATTTCTGACGGGCAGAAGCCGCATGGATTCTCTGGAAATTATGCTCGAGAAAAACTCGGCTGTCTGGTCGTCAGAACAGAAAAAATCTGTTGCGTTCGAAAAAAACGAACTGTATAAACAGTATCTGGAAACAATAGATTCGTCATGCCTGCTTCCAGGAATTGCAGATCTTCTCGAAGAACTCAATCAGCATTCTGTTGCATGCGTACTTGCATCTGCAAGTTTGAATGCACCGTCTATCTTGAAAAAGCTCGGCATAGAAAAGTATTTCAAGGATATCGTAAATCCTGCTGATCTGCAGAAAGGCAAACCGGAACCGGATATTTATCTCAAGGCAGCTGAACTTTCTGGTGCGTGGTATACGAACTGTGTTGGAATCGAAGATGCTCCGTCCGGCATAAATGCAATCAAGACGGCGGGTATAAAAGCTGTCGGTGTCGGACAGTCTCTGCAAGGTGCAGACTGTCTTGTTTCTGGCACAGCTGAATTGAATTACAGCCTGCTTGTTTCGATTTTTTAGAAAAGTCCTAAAAGTCTTTAGGGAAAGACTTTGTATAAAAACAAACTAAAAAGGACGCTGTAAACTGAAATTCCTGTTTGCAGCGTCCTTTTTGTCTTGTTATGAAAGCTTTCAAAAACTACAGAAGTTTTTCGAGCTGGTCAATCAAATCCTTGAAAACATCGCATGCAGCCTGTACAGGTGCACTGCTTTCCATATCTACACCTGCAAGGCGGAGACTTTCAATCGGGTAACGTGAACCTCCTGATTTGAGGAATTTGAAATAATCTTCACGTTCTGCATTTCCGCCCTGTGTAACGCGTTTTGCAAGAGCAAGCGAAGCAGAGATACCTGTTGAGTATTTGTATACATAGAATGCATTGTAGAAGTGAGGAATACGCAGACCTTCCATGTCGCTTGATTTTTCGAAGTGCATTTCCGGACCGAAATACTGTTCCAGAAGTTTTCTGTACATTGAACGCAATGCATCCGTACTGAGCGGCTGTCCGTTTTCGACAGCTTCGTGAGCCTGAAGCTCGAACTCTGCAAACATTGTCTGACGGTGCAGTGTTGCCATTATGTCTGCGGCACGAGTTGAAAGCAGATATTTTTTCATGGCGTCGTCTTTTGCATTTTTCAGAAGATATTCGAAAACAAGTTCTTCATTGAAAGTTGATGCAGTTTCTGCTTCAAAAATTGTGTAGTCATAGCACATAAAAGGATTGCTGTGTACACTGTACCATGAGTGCATTGAGTGTCCGCCTTCGTGTGCCATTGTGTACACATCGCGCAGAGAAGTCTCTTTGTAATTCAGAAGGATATATGGATATCCGTCATAGCATCCGGAAGAAAATGCACCAGAGTGCTTGCCTTTGTTTTCGTAGCGGTCACACCATCCGTTGAGAAGTCCGTTACAAAGTCTGTCTGTGTATTCTGTTCCAAGCGGTGCAAGTGCTCCGCGGATGATTTCTACAGCTTCTTCGAATTTGATATTTGACTGTGCTTTCGGTGCGAGAGGCACGTAAACATCGTAGTGTCTGAGTTCATCTACTTTCAGGACTTTTTTTCTCAGTGTGTAATAACGGTGAAGTGTATCCAAATTTTTATGAACTGTGTCTATGAGGTTTCTGTAAACGCTTTCTGGAACTTTGTCTTTGTAAAGTGAAGCTTCCAGAGAGTTTTTGTATCCTCTGGCTCTTGCGTGGAAAATATCATCGTTGACAGAACCTGCATACAGAGATGCAAGCGTATTTGCGTGAGATTCGAAAGCCCCGTAAAATTTTTCATAAGCTTCTTTACGGATTTTTCTGTCTGTATTTTCTTCAAAGTCGCTCCATGTGCTGTGTGTAAGCGGCAGATCTTTACCGTCAACTTTGACTGTGCCAAAGTTGAGGTCTACATCAGAAAGCAGGGAGAATGTGTTTGATGCAGTTTCTCCAGATTCGCTCTGAAGGGCCAGAATGCGTTCTTCTTTTTCGCTGAGCGTGTATGGCTTAACGTGCAGAGTTTTTTGTATGCAGATGCGGTAATCATCGAAAGATTTGTCTTTTATCCATTCATTGATTGTTGCGTCTGGGATTGCGAGAAGTTCCGGATCCCAGAAACTGAGAGCTGTGCAGTACTGTGTGTATGCCATGAGGGCGCGTTTCTGTTTGTTCTGAGCATCGTTGTCACCCTGATCAGCTTCGTTCATCAGACTTGCGTAATGATAAACTTTTTCCATTTTGCGGGATGCTTTTTCCAGTGTTTTAAATGCATACAGAAGTGTTGCAGAACTTTCTCCGAGTTTACCGCGGAAACCTGCAACTTTTTCTGTAAGTTCAGGAAGTGCCTTGAGGTCTGCTTCCCATTCATCGTCTGTTTTATACAATTGTGTCAAATCCCACTTGTCACTTGCGGGAACATCTTTTCTTGAAGGAATTGTTTCGTTACTCATATATGGTACTTTAGCATAACAGAATACAACGTTCAATGTGTATTTTCTCTGTACAGTTCTGTCGTGTTGTAAATTTATTTTCCATTAACTATAATACTGCGAAATGAACGGTTATTTAGTAAAACAGTGTGGCAAAATTACTACTCCGATTTTTTTCGGCTACATAGCAATCGGCATGCCTTTCGGTATTATGATTGTCCGCGCAGGTTATCCCTGGTGGATGTCTCTTTTTATGAGTCTGACTATGTATTCTGGTGCAGGTCAGTATATCGCTGCCGGTATGCTTGGCGCAGGTGCCGGCCTTGCCGAACTTCTGCTTACAGAGCTTTTTGTAAATATCCGTCATATCGTCTACGGACTGTCGCTTCTGGACAAATCTAAGTCTTCAGGCTGGTGGAAAAATGTTGTCGTTTATACTTTGACAGATGAGACTTACGCCATCCTGTCATCAACGGACATACCGCCGAACACGCCGTCTGGACCTTTTATGGGACTTATCGGTCTGTTTGATTTTGCGTACTGGATTTTGGGCGGTGTTCTGGGTGCCGTTGCGTGTAATGTTCTTGAGCATTATCATATGGCCCACTATTTGAACGGCGTGGACTTTGCGCTTACTTCACTTTTCGTGATAATACTTACAGGACAGATTCAAAAGACAAAAGATGTCTTTCCTCCGGTAACAGGTGCGATATTCTGTCTTGCGGCAGTTGTGCTTTGCAAGCTTGGTCTTCTTGCATCTTCGAATATAATTTTCTTTTCTATTCTGCTGAGCATAAACTGCATTGTACTTGTTCGCGGCAAGTCTTTTTACGAACAGAACGATGTTCCTGCAAAAAAAAGTGTGTTTATTTTGGTAACTGCAGTCTGCATAGGAATTGCTTCAGCTCTTGTTTTGATGCAGTGCAGCATGAACTCTGGAGCAGCAGAAAATTTTTCTGTTTCTTCAGAACCTTCAGCTCCGGAACATGTGCCTTTGTGGATGGCTGTAATTGCAACATTGCTGTCCGGTGTAATCGTGTTCTGCGAAAGACTTTTTCCGTTTGCACTGTTCAGCAAAAAAGATCCGCCGCCTCTGATTCACTTTATCGAGCGGTATATTCCATCCATGATTATCGCAATTCTCGTGATTTACAGCCTCAAAGACGTGACTTTTACGCAATCTCCGTACGGCTTGCCTCATTTTGCCGGCATCGTTCTTACTCTGCTGCTTAACCGTTTGTTCAACAATCCGATGATCACAATTTTTGGAAGTACTGCAGCTTATATGGTTCTTACACACATTCTGTGATGTTCTATCATATTGAGAAACGATAGAATAAACGATAGAATAAACTTGATTAAAACTGCGATTCCAAAGTAAACTCTAATGTGATGAGCCGTTAAATAACTGTTCTGAAGATGTTTCATTGGAAACTGACTGAGTTTTTCTACATAGGCTTTGATATGTCCTGCAGCTTATGCTTTGCTTTTCTAGGAGGAAAAATGATTACAACAAGTATCCTGCCGTATATCTGGTTTGCCGTGATGGTTGTTTGCATTGTTATAGAAGCATTGTCTTCATCACTTACAACGATTTGGTTTGCTCTCAGTGCACTTGTGCTGGTTTTTGTATCTTTCCTGCCTGTTCATTTGATGTATCAGCTGATGATTTTTGTTTTGCTGTCAGCTCTTAATCTGATTTTTACACGGCCATTCCTCAAGAAATTTATTCAGATAAAAAAGACTCCTACAAACAGCGATGCGATTATTGGAAAGACTGCTGTTGTTACAGAAGTTATAACTGCGTTGCAGAAAGGTGCCGTCAAAGTCGGAGGGAAAATCTGGACAGCAAAGACTGTCTGTGACTGTACATTCGAGCCCGGCAGCACATGCGTGGTTTCTGATATAGAAGGTGTTTCTGTAATTGTCACAAAAGGAGAAACTTCGGAAACTGGAAAATAAGTACATGCTCGAGGTATGAGTAACTTTTAAAAATTCGGGTTACCGCTGGAAATAGTAGTTTTTGCGGTAATTTTGAAAATACGTGTTTTAAGTCTTGAAATTTTAAGTCTTGAAAATCGTTGTTATTGTATTTTTCTTCGTATGTTCGAAGTATAATAAAAGGAGTATTTTTTGGAAATGATGTATTTTCTTGCTGCAGTAATTTTTATTCTGCTTATTCTTATTGTTAAAAACATAAGAGTTGTTCCTCAGTCTTATGCAATGATTATTGAAAGACTTGGAACTTACGTTGCTACATGGCAGACAGGTCTGCATGTAAAAGTTCCTTTCATTGACCGTGTTGCAAACAAGGTTTCTCTGAAGGAAAGAGTTTTGGACTTTCCTCCGCAGCCTGTTATCACAAAGGATAACGTTACAATGAAAATTGATACTGTTGTCTATATGCAGATTACAGACCCGAAGATGTACACATACGGTGTTGAAAGTCCTATGACAGCAATCGAAACTTTGACAGCAACAACATTGCGCAATATCATCGGTGAACTTGAACTTGATGCAACCCTTACAAGCCGCGATGTAATCAATACAAAGATGCGTGCAATTCTTGATGAGGCAACAGATCCTTGGGGTATCAAGGTTAACCGCGTTGAAGTTAAGAATATCATGCCGCCGGAAGCAATCCGCGAAGCTATGGAAAAACAGATGCGTGCAGAACGCGAGCGCCGCGAAAAGATTCTTGTTGCTGAAGGTCAGAAACAGTCAGAGATTCTCGTTGCTGAAGGTAAAAAGCAGTCTGCTATTCTTGCCGCAGAAGCAGAAAAACAGTCTACAATCCTCGCGGCTGAGGCTGAAAAAGAGGCTCGCATCAGACGTGCAGAAGGTGAAGCCCAGGCTATCCGTGATGTTCAGCAGGCTACAGCTGACGGTCTTCGCATGATTAAGGACGTAAATATTGATGCTGCTGTTCTCAAGCTCAGAAGCCTCGAGACTCTGGAAAAGGCTGCTGATGGAAATGCAACAAAGATTATTGTTCCGTCTGATATACAGAATATGGCAGGTGTTGTGACTTCTATTTCAGAAGTTATCAAGGGCTCTAAGTAAAAACTATTTCTGAAAGATTAGTTTTTTTAGCATTTATAAATCAGGCTTTCCCGTCAGCCGGTGTTATGCGGCTTATAGGGAAGGCCTGTTTGCTTTAGCCATGCTCTGGAAATTGCAATTTTTATGGCTTTGCTGTAATTTTATACATGCGGAATGACTCATATAAAGTATGAGGTTCATCTGTAATTATTTATCAGGAATTACATACCTGCTGTTTGATACAATCAATTTGCGGCGGTATTGTTAATCAGGATTTGTTATGCTCAATATCAATAACAATAACACAAATTTAAAAAGAGAAATACTTGTAAGGATTGCAAGGCTTCAACTTGCAGGTAAACTCGAAGAGGGTGTACATTTTATTCCGAGAGAAATGGTGCCGAGAGACAAAGTTCCGCTTCGATGCTGTATTTTTCATGACCGCGAAATTATCAGAATGAGAACCATTGCAAGAATGGGGATTTCTGTGGAAAACATAGACGAAGAGCGTACACTTGCATCGTTTGCAAAGGAGGCTCTTGAAAGAGATAAGCCTACATGGCCGATGCTCACAGTTTTGCACGAAGCCTGCAATGCCTGTGTTAAAGCGCATTATATGGTAACTAATGCATGTCAGGGGTGTGATGCACGACCGTGTAAGATGAACTGTCCAAAGAAAGCCATCACAATAGAACATCATGCACATATTGATGAAAATCTGTGCATAAACTGTGGCAAGTGTATGGAAAACTGTCCGTATCATGCCATTATTAAAATACCTGTTCCATGTGAAGAATCATGTCCTACCGGAGCTATTTCCAAAGATGAATCCGGCAGAGAGAATATAGACTATCATAAATGCATTTTCTGCGGTAACTGTCTGAGGGCATGTCCGTTTGCTGCAATTATGGGCAAAAGTCAGCTTGTTGATGTAATCAAGCATCTTATGGACAAAGGCAAGAAAGTTGTCGCGCTTTACGCACCTGCTCTTGCAAGTCAGTTCAATGTTGTACCAGGACAGCTCGAGAGTGCTTTTCTGAAAGCTGGTTTTTACAAGACTTGGGAAGTTGCTATCGGAGCTGATCTTTGTGCTGATAACGAAGCCAGGGAATTCAAGGAAAGAATGGCACGCGGTGACAAGATGATGACAACATCTTGTTGTCCAGCTTATGTACGTGCTGTCAGAAAGTATGTTCCTGATCTTAATGAATGTATTTCAGAAACAAGAAGCCCGATGCATTACACTTCTGAGATTGCAAAAAAAGCAGACCCTGATTGTATTACAGTTTTTGTAGGTCCTTGTGTTGCCAAGAGGTATGAGGGATTTATGGACGAAAGCGTTGACTATGTTTTAAGTACGCTCGATGTCGAATCTCTGTTTATCGCAAAAGAGATAGAGGTTTCTGCCATGGAATGTGCACCGTCGACAATCATACCTACTGCAAGCGGAAGAAAGTTTGCAAAGTCCGGCGGAGTTCTTGATGCAGTTGCCATCCGTCTGGAAGACAAGTCAATTCTTCGTCCGGCAAAGATAAACGGACTTACTAAGCAGGGCCTTAAAATGCTGAAGGCATACGGTCTGATGAACGCTGGTAAACTTCCTTCAAAAAGTGATACTCCGAATCTTATCGAAGTTATGTCATGTGAGGGAGGCTGCATCGGCGGACCTAGTATTATTGCCAATATCAAACAGGCTGAGTTTCAGCTTGACAAATATGTTGCTTCTGGAGCAAGTGACATGGTTTGTGAACATAAAGATGACACTTCCGGAAGAATTACTGGTAACGATTCTGAAAACTGTACCAGATAAAAATCATCAGGCAGGAAAACGTCTGATGATTATTTTGAAAAAAAATTATTTTCAGAGTAACTATTTCAGACATCAAATTATTATTTTTTTAGATGTGCCTTTAAAGAGGCTGCTTTTGCGTTCAGGAAATCAATTATAACGGCAGTTCTGTATGCCGCATTTTTGAGTTCACTGTGAAAGCATTTGAAAAGCAGTGTATTCTTTAAGGCAGCTTAACCTTAACTTGCAGCAAAGTTCTGTCACTTTACAGATTCTATGCGGCATAATATAATTACAGGTATGAAAAGATTTATTTCTTGTATTTTAATTTTATGTGTTGGTATAGCAGCTTTCGCAATCGAAAAACGCTATATCGCTGTGGAAAGCACTTCTTTGAGAGCAAAGAATTCTGCATCTTCAAAGAGTGTAGGTCAGGTTGCATATGGAGACGAAGTCAGCCTGATTAAGGAATCCGGAAAGTGGTCTTTGGTTTCTCCTGCAGCAGATTCTTCTATACAAGGATGGATTAGTTCTTCTGCATTATCAAAGAGAAAAATCGTTGCTGGTGGAAAAAAAGTTTCTACCGATGCAAAAGAGATTTCTCTTGCCGGTAAAGGTTTCAGCGAAGGTCTGGAAGCCGAGTACGGTAAAGAAGGAAATGCAGATTATAATGCTGTTGATGCCATCGAAAAGAATACTGTTACAGAGGATGAACGTTCCACTTTTGTAAAAGAAGGAAAACTAAAGGAGTGTGAATGATGAAGCGCACATATTTTTGTGCTTGCGCAGTATTTGCTCTGTTTTGTTTGTCTTCATCTGTTACTGCGAAGGGGTCGTTTCTGAAAACTTTGTCAGATGCGGCTTCTTCTGCAGGTCTTATAAATGAAGACACAAAGAAACTGGTAAACGCCGTAGATACTTCTGCAGCGGCTGTTGCCAGTGCATCAGAAGCAATAACACCAGAGCAGCAGTACTATATTGGACGTGCTGTTGCCGGTACTGTATTGAAAAATTACAAAATCTACAATAATGCGCAGGCAACTGCTTATGTAAACAAAGTCTGTAATACTATTACGCAGGCATCGGATAAACCTTTGCTCTACAAAGGATATTGGGTCGGAATCCTCGATACTTCAGAAGTAAATGCAATTTCAACACCTGGCGGTCATATTCTTGTGACTCGCGGTCTTATACAGTGTGCAGAATCAGAAGATGCTCTTGCTGCCGTTATTGCTCACGAAGTTGCCCATATTCAGCTTGAACATGCTGTAAAGGCAATTAAGTCCAGCCGTGCAACAAATGCAATTCTTGTTACTGCAGATTCAGCTTCGTCTGTAAAAGGCGGAACTGATGTCATGGGCGGATTTGGTGATTGTGTAGATGATATTGTAAATCAGGTTGTAACATCTGGTTATTCCAAAAATCAGGAATATGATGCTGACAAAAAAGCTCTTTCTCTGATGAACGATGCCGGATACAACCCTGCTGCAATGGATTCAATGCTCAAACTTATCAAAAAAACTGAGAGCAGCCAGAAAGCCGGTTTCTGCAAGACACATCCGAGTGCAGATGCAAGGCTTAATAACATCAGTTCTGAGAAAAAGAAGTACAATGGTTCTTATGCGGAATCAAGCCGTATAGCTCGTTTTAATAAAATAAAGGGAAGTCTGTAACGATGAAAAGTATTCAGTTAAAACACGGCAGAAGTGTTCTTGTAGCACTCTGCGCAGTTGTTGTTGTCTGTATTGTTCATTTTACAGGAATTTTTTCCTATCTTGAAAACAAAACATATGACTCAAGAACAGTGTTTGCTGCAGATTATACACAGCCGTCAGATGATATTATATTTATATCTGTCGATCAGGCAAGTTTGAAATGGGCACAAAAGGAGATGAACTGGGGATGGCCGTGGCCTCGTTCAGCTCTTGGCGATGTTGTCCGCTATATGAACATCGGCGGTGCAAAAAGCATCGCATTTGATGTTCTGTTTACAGAACGTTCTGTATTTGGAGATGAGGATGATGAGAATTTAGCAGAAGCATGTGCTGAATATGGTCATGTCGTTCATGCAATGTTTGGTGAAGAGTCGGACGGAAGTGATGCTGATTATCCTGTGCCGTGCATTCTCAAAACTGCCGGCGTAATCGGAAGTACGACAAGTGCAAAAGATGTTAGTGATGATGTTATGCGCCGTGCAAGAGTTTCTTTTAAGAGTGGTGAAAATGAGCTTCCGGCTCTTGGCTTGGCATCTTTGGTTGTAAATGGAACCAGTCTGGACGAAATCAGACAGAATGCTCCTGTGCTGAAAGATGATACTCTTCTTCTGCGCTACAGAAAAAGTCTTGAAGTATATCATCCTTACAGAGCTTCTGACGTATTGCAAAGCTATTATGATTATCTTGAAGGCAAAGAACCGCTGATACCTCCAGAGAGCTTTGAGGGGGCGTATGTTTTTTATGCATACTATGCTCCGGGGTTATTTGATATCTGTTCTTCACCGGTATCTCAGGTTTATCCGGGAGTCGGCGTGCATATTACAGCTCTTGATAACTATCTGTCAAATGACTTTATGCGTACGATTCCGACATATATTTCCATACTGTGGATTGTTGCAGCAGCTTTTATGGGCGTTCTGTCTGTTTTGTTTACGGAATCCCGCAAGACAAGCTTTGGAAGTGCGGTAGCTGCTCTTGTTTCGATTATCGTTGGAATAGGTATTATTGTTTTTGTCTCTTTCGGACTTTTTGTTCTGGGCTGGTATATTCTGCTTATTGCGCCGCTTTCATGCTTCGTCCTGGCATTTCTTTCTGAACTTCTGCTTTCGTACATGGTCGAAGGTAAGCAGAAACGCTTCATTAAGTCTGCATTCGGTCAGTATCTCAGTCCGGCAGTCATTGACAAACTTATCAATGATCCGGATAGTTTGCAGCTCGGCGGTGAAGAAAGAGAAATCAGTATATTTTTCTCAGATGTACAGGGATTTACTTCTATATCAGAAAAACTTGCCAAAACTCCTGTCAAACTTACAGAAGTTTTGAATCTTTATCTGTCAGAAATGAGTTCCATTATTCTGGAAACTGGTGGAACAATAGATAAATACGAAGGTGATGCAATTATTGCATTCTGGAACGCTCCTGCAAATGAACCTGACCACGCTTCCCGCATTCTGAATGCGGCTCTAAAATGTCAGGTACGTCTTGCAGATCTTCGAGAGAAACTTCAGGAACTGTCAGGAAGCGTGTTCTATCAGCGAATCGGCATGAACACAGGACGTGCTGTTGTCGGAAATATGGGAAGCCGTAACCGCTTTGACTACACAATGCTTGGTGACAGTGTAAACCTGGCATCCCGTCTGGAAGGCCTGAACAAGCAGTTCGGCACATATACAATGTGTTCCAAGGCAACAAAAGAAAGTGCACAGGAACATGGATGTGATCTTGTTTTCCGCGAACTTGCAAGAGTTGCTGTTGTCGGTAAAAAAGAAGCTGTCACAGTTTATGAGCCTATGGAAGCCTCTGTTTTTGAATCCCGCAGAGAAATTATATCCGTGTTTGATCAGGGAAGAGAAAGCTTTTACAGCGGAGATTTTGAAAGAGCTAAATCACTTTTTGATTCAATCAGTGACAAAGACAATCCTGCAAAGTCTTACGCTGCAAAGTGCGTAGAACTCATGGAAAATTCTCCGGAAAACTGGCAGGGAGTCTGGAAAGCAACTCAAAAGTAACTGTTTTTTTGGAAAAAAGCGGGGTTTGGAAACTGTCTACCCCGCTTTTTGCTGTAGTTTTTTGTCTAGACCTAAAGTTGGCTTTATAAAAACCGATAAAGCATATAAGACTATATAGGTCATTTTTCTTTTTGAAAGGTGGTGACCGGCATGGTGGGTAAAATGGGATACAATACAGTGAACAGATACAACACATACCGTGAGATAGGCGTAAAAACAGCAAGTCAAGGTTCTTTGGTTGTTATGCTTTATCAGAGTGCAGTTTCTAATCTTGGAGATGCAATAGCTTTAGTCAACGATGATAATTCAATAAATCCTCGTGACATTGAAAAGTTTGGAAAATATCTCCAGAAAGTGACAGATATTCTGTCTGAGCTTGCAGCCAGTCTCGATATGGAAAATGGCGGTGAGATAGCACAGAATCTGATGTCTCTTTATGTATTCTTCAATAAGCAGCTTCTTGCTGACGCATTGTCACACGATAAAGAAGACATGAAAAAAATATACAAGATGCTTTCTGATTTGACAGAGTCTTGGGTACAGGCTGCAAACAGCACTGCAAATACTCAGGTCAACATGGCAGCAGAGCATCCTTCAATAAGCATCAATGGATAAAGGTCTGCTATTTGTATGCAGCAGATAAGTCAGAACGAACTTGATGAGCGTATTGCAATTCTAAAGAGATTTCGTTTTTTGCTGGAACAGCAGAGAGCGAAATTTCAGGAATATCTTGAAGTTCTTGAGATGCAGGAAACTGATATCGATGAACAGAAGGCTGATGCAATAATCGCTCATACAGAGCTCGAAAACCAGATTGTCAGCAATATAAGTTCTCTTCAAAAGATAATTGTACCTATGCAAAACTTGTACGAGAAATCTGGTGTTGCTGTATATAATCCACAGGATTCTATTCCTGTGACAAAACTGCAGGACGATTTATCTAAACTGAGAAATCAGGTGCTCGCTCAGAATGAGAAAAATCGCGGACTTATCAAAAATTACATGCAGTCTCTGCGAGTTGAGATGAACGGTTTCAAAAATCCTTATCGTTCAAAAAAATCTGTATATGCCGGTCAGGAAGATTCCGGACAGCTTGTTCAGATAGAAATCTGATTTTCTGTGAGAGTCCCTGTACTTTTTCAAGTACAGGAAATGTGATAATCTTTCTGCATGGACGAACAGACTTCTTCAAACAATAATTCAGTTTATATACTGGATTCTTATGGACTTATTTACCGCGCATATTTTGCGCTCATAAATCACCCTCTTACAAACAAAAAAGGCGAAAACATAAGTGCTGTTGTTATTTTTTTCCGCAATTTGATTTCGCTGATAAAAAAATACAAACCGACATATCTTGCCGCGGCTTTTGATTCGCGCACACCGACATTCCGACATGAAATATTCAAGGAATACAAGGCAACCAGACAAAAAACGCCGGAAGACCTGCACGCTCAGGTTCCGTGGATTGAAGACATTTTGAACGCTATGGGGATTCCTGTACTTCGATGTGACGGCTTTGAGGCTGATGACATTATTGCTACTGTCAGCGCGAAGTGTGAGGCGGAGAAACGTCCATGCCGCATATTGAGTGCAGATAAAGACTTGCTTCAGCTTGTGACTGACCTGTGCAAAGAAATGCAGCCTGACAAAGCAAACGGAGGCTGGGAAACTGAAGGTGTACAGGAAGTAATATCTAAGTGGGGCATAGGCCCTGATGCTATTCTTGATTATCTGTCTCTTGTGGGCGACAGCGCGGACAATGTTCCTGGAGTTAAAGGCGTCGGTGATAAAACTGCACTCAAGCTTCTCGGGGAGTACAAAACACTTGACGGTATTTACGAACACTCAGATGAAATAAAAGGTGCAATCGGAAACAAAATCCGCGAAGGAAAAGATAGCGCATATTTTTCCAAAAAACTGATACAGCTGAGATTTGATGTTCCTGTAAGTATAAACTGGGATGATTTTTCGACAGCAAATCTGAATTACGCAGCGGCCGGCAAAAAACTTTCTGAGTACGGGGCATTTACTGCGGCAAAAGCCATGTCTGAAATGGGAAACGGTGAACTTTTTGATACATCTGACAAAGGCTCAAAAGATTATGTCGGACATGCTGACTCGGATTTTGAAGATTCAGATAATTCTGTTCCGCTTCACAAAAATTGCGGAAAATACACTGCATGCACTAAACTTGAGGATTTGCAGAATTTCATAGACAGCGTTCTTGCTTCCGGAAAAGAAGTTGCATTTGATACAGAGACAGACAGTCTTGATACGCATACTGCAAATCTTGTTGGATTCAGTTTGTGCTGCAAAAGCGGAGAGGGCATATATGTTCCTGTTTTGCTTGCCGGTGGAATGTTTGCTCCAGAAACAATTGCCAAAAAAGACTGTATAGAACAATTGTCCAGACTTTTGGATAATCCGGAAGTTCTTTTGATTATGCACAACGGTAAATTTGACCTCAAGGTTCTGGCCTCCAATGGTTACACAAAACGGCCTGTATGCCGTATTGCAGATACTATGGTTGCTGCATGGCTTTTGAATCCCGATGCTATGGGAAAAACACCATACAGTCTTGAATATCTTGGACAGACGAAACTTGCTCTTGTCGGAACAGAATTCAGTGAGCTTGTCGGCAAAGGACAGACTTTTGCTGATGTTCCTCTGGAACAGGCTGTTGACTATGGAGCCGAAGATGCAGATTTTACTTGGCAGCTGTGGCAGATATTCAAAAAGAATCTTGCAGAGAAAAAACTTGAAATTCTGTTTTATGATATGGAAATGAAGGTTCTGCCGATTCTCGCCGCCATGGAAATTCGTGGAATTCATCTGGATAAACAGGCTCTTGCAGAATACAAACTTTATCTTGAAGAGCAGATTTCTGCAAAACAGACGGAAATCTATAACGAAGTCGGACATGAGTTTAACATTGCATCGACAAAACAGCTTCAGCAGGTTTTGTTTGATGAACGGCATCTTGTTCCAGGCAAAAAAACAAAAAGCGGATACAGTACAGATACAGCAGTCCTCGAAGAACTTATGGAAAGAACTGACGATCCTATTCCCAAGATGATACTTGAATACCGTTCGTTTACTAAGCTTTTGAGTACTTACGTAGATTCGCTTCCAAAACTTGCAGACAGCGAAAGCCGTATACACACATCATTTTTACAGACTGGAACAGCGACAGGCCGTCTTTCTTCACGTGATCCGAATCTTCAGAATATTCCTGTACGCGACAATGCCGGACGTCGTATACGTGCCGCATTTACAGCAGAGCCTGGGACAGTTCTCATTTCTGCCGATTATTCACAGATTGAACTTGTCGTTCTTGCACATCTGAGCGGCGACAAAAACTTGTGCCAGTCGTTCATTGACGGTGTAGACGTTCATCGCGCTACTGCTTCTCTGATATATGGCATTAAACCCGATGATGTAACAGACCAGATGCGCCGTTTTGCAAAAACTGTCAATTTTGGTGTCATGTACGGCATGAGCGCATTCCGCCTGGCAAACGAGCTTGGAATATCGCGCACAGAAGCCAAAAACTTTATCGACCAGTATTTTGAAACATACTCTGATGTCAGAAGCTTTATCGACCAGACAGTTAATACTGTGCGTGAAAACGGATACAGTTCGACAATTATGGGACGCAGAAGAGTAATCCGCGGCATAAACAGCAAAAACAAACTTGAACAGCAGGAAGCGGAGAGAATTGCGATAAATACACCGATTCAGGGAAGTGCTGCAGATATCGTAAAACAGGCGATGATAAACGTAAACAAAGCACTTGCTTCGTCGGACTCGCCTGCGCACATGCTGCTTCAGGTTCATGATGAACTTATATTTGAGTGTCCTGACGATGAAAAAGTTATAAATGACACGATTGACCTGATACGGACAAACATGGAAAGTGCGGCACAGCTTCGCGTACCGCTCAGAGTCAGCATTGAGTACGGCAAAAACTGGGGAGAGTTCCACTGATGCTTATTTGTGTTACAGGACCTATGGCTGCCGGCAAAAATCTTGCAAGCGATATTCTTGAGCAGATGGGATTTGCCGCTGTTGATGCTGATGTTCTTGTTCATTCTGTAATAGAAACTGAGGAAGTGAAAAACAAGATAATTGAAACATACTCTGATATTGCACAGAAACTTGGACTTTCTCTTTTGAATCTGGACGGCACAATCTGCCGGAAAGCTGTCGGACAGATTATATTTGCAAATCCTGAACTCATGGCAAAACAGGAATCTATCATATATCCTGCTTTGATAGGTATTCTTGATGATTTTATGGAACAGAATAAAAATAAAGACGCACTTATCAATGCTACAGTTCTGTACAAAGTGGACACAATCAGTAAGATGGACTTTGTTCTGTATGTAGATGCTCCGATGATTGTACGCTTTTTTCGTGCAAGAAAAAGAGACGGCATGACAGTCTGTCATATTCTGGAACGTTTCAAAAGCCAGAAAAATCTTTTTTCTAAATACAAAAAATCGAATGCCGATATTAGAAAAGTATGGAATATCGGCACAAGAAAACAGCTTGAACGAAAACTCTGTAAAATCCTGAGCCGATAACAAGGGGATTTTTCTTATGGAACAAAAAAAGACGTTATGGATAGCGTTGTCTACAGGTATATTTCTGCTGATTGTTTTTTTTGCAGCAATGCGCCTTTATTACTACCCGGGAATGAGAGAGTCTGGTTCAGCACTTGCTCTTAACGGCAGTGACAAACTTCGTCTTGATTCTTCAATGAATAAGAAGTCTGGATCTGCAATATCAAATCTTCCTGATTCAAAGAATCCTGTCTCTGGAACAAGTTCTGCTTTGAGCGAGAACTCACCGTCTATTACAAGTGGTCTTATGGCTCCTCAGGAAGGTTCCAGCAATCTGGAAAACGGTTATACATCATCTGTCAGCGATGCTGGTGTATATACTCCTGCAAATACAACGATTAACATTAACAGTCCTGTAACTACAATAAATTTAAAAGACTTGAAGGAAACTGATACTTCTTCTTCAGTTACGGCAAAAAATGAGACTGCTGCACAGGAACTCAAAGAAACAAAGGCTCAGAAAAAGATAGAAGAAAAAACTGTTACTGCAAAAACAGAAACAGCAAAGGCTTCGACAACTCCTGCAAAAACATCTGCTGCAAAGACAGAGACTGCCAAAGCTGCACCAGCAAAAACAGCTTCGACAAATGCAGCAGCTTCTGCCGGAGCACATTACTGGGTCCAGGTAGCTTCTTATTCTTCTAAGTCAAATGCTGACGAAGCCCGCGAAGTTCTCGACAAAAAAGCTATGCCTTGCGAAGTGTTCACATTTACAAAGGACAGCAGACTGTACTACAGAGTACGTGTCGGACCTTACACAACAAAAAGCGAAGCTGATTACTGGAAAAAACAGGTTGACTCTATCAGCATGTTCAAATCTTCCGGAAGTCTTGTTGTTGATTCGAGCGCAAAGGCAAAGTAATGAAAAAAACAAATGCAATGCGCATTCTCGACGGAGCAAAAATTTCTTATGAAGTAAAGGAATACAGCGACGACGGGGAACACGAGCTTGAACGCGGTGCCGCAGAAGCTATGGCGCAGAAACTCGGAGTAAGTCCTGAGACTGTTTACAAGACAATTGTAATGCGGACAGATTCAAAAGAAACTGTAGTTTTCTGTCAGAGCGCTGTACATGAAATAAATTTGAAAAAAGCCCGGACAGCATGCGGGGCAAAAGAAGTTACACCTGTCAAGCAGACAGAACTTCTGGCTCTTACAGGATATGTGCGAGGCGGTTGCAGTCCTGTCGGCATGAAGCGTACATACAGAACTTTTATAGATTCGTCTGCTATGGAGCAGGAGAAAGTCTATATCAGTGCCGGCGTGCGCGGACAGACTCTCGGAATTGCTCCGGCTGATCTTGTCAATGTAACTGACGCCGTTGTGACAGATTTAATTCTGGAATCATAAGGCTGTTATATATGAAAGGATTTGCCGTAAGTTTCTTTACGGCAAAATTAATATTCGGGTACTTCTGGAAATCAATTTTTTGCAGAGGTCTTTTACACTATATTCCCATTGGTTTGAAGCCGGATGATGTACCTCTCTTCTACTTCAAACCGTTTTTTTTTCGTGTCCTCAGATATTTTATCTTCTGATATTTTTTAGCAGTGCCCTTGTATTTATTCACTTTTTAGTCCATACTTTGCGGTATGGAAACTCGTAATATTTTTGAAAATCTTTCATGTATCGACCACAGATATTCAAAGTCTGAAGCAGATGTTTTCGCAGGTTTATCTGCATATATTTCAGAGCAGGCAAGCATCAAGTCCTGTGCACGCTGTGAGGCAGCTCTTGTAAAAGCTCACCTCAAACTCCGCGGCATGCTCACTGACGAAATTGCATCAAATCTTGACAAAATTGCCGAAAGCACAGATCCAGAAGAAGTTTACGCAGAAGAAGAGCTTACAAAGCACAACATCCGCGCTTTAGTCAACGTAATGAAAAAGCACACACCGGAAGACATCGGACCTTTCATTCACCTGGGTGCGACTTCGGTTGACATTCTTGATACAGCACTTTCATGCCGCATGAGAGACGTTACAAAGAACGTAGTTCTCCCAGAGCTGAAAAAGCTTGAAAAAAATCTCTGTACAATTGCAGAACGTGATTTTGATGTTCCTCAGGTTGGACGTACACACGGACAGCATGCTGTTCCGATTACATTCGGCTGGTCAATCGCAGAATTTGTAAGCAGACTTGGAAAATCAATTTTGCGTATAGAAGAACTTTCTAATCAGCTTGTCGGTAAGCTTGCAGGTCCTGTAGGCTCTTATAACGGTCCTTCAATGATCGTAAAAGATCCTGAAGAACTCGAAAAACTTTATCTTGATTATCTGGGACTTACACCTTCAGAATATTCAAACCAGCTTGTAGAACCAGAATATCTTCTGCGTCTTCTTCTCGAGATGAATGTTGCATTCGGTATCATAGCAAACCTTGCAGACGATCTCAGAAACTTGCAGAGAAGTGAAATCGGCGAAGTTTTTGAATACTTTGCTTCAACTCAGGTTGGTTCTTCAACAATGCCTCAGAAGAGAAATCCATGGAACTCTGAGCACGTTAAGTCTTTGTGGAAAGTAATGTGTCCACGTGTAATTACATTCTACATGGATCAGATTTCTGAACATCAGAGAGATCTTACAAACTCAGCAAGCCAGAGATTTATAGCTGACTATGTTTCAGGCTTTACAATGGCTGTTGCCCGTATGAACTCTGTTGTCAAGGGATTGCAGGCAGACAAAGAAACTATGGCACGCAACCTCGAAAACGCCGGTGGAAAAGTTAAAGGCGGAGTTCTCGCAGAACCTGCTTACATTCTTCTCGGTGAAGCCGGAGTTAATGACGGTCATGAAGTCATCAGAAAAATTACTCTTGAAGCCGAAAAAACAGGCAAGACTTTCTTTGAAGTATTGAAAACTCACACAGAGGCTTACGAAAAGATAACATCTCAGCTTAAAAAGCTCGGCGTAGCAAATCCGGAAAGCTTCTTTGAGCATCCTGCAAACTATCATGGTCTTGCAGATAAAAAATCCAAGAGACTTGCACAGAAATATGCAGCTCTTATGGACAGCTTGGGCAAGTAATTTGGCTCAGAAAATATACACAGCGGCATTGGTTGGCTGTGGACGCATAGGATACAGTCTTGGACTTGATACTAAACGCGAACAGCCTGCCAGCCACACAATGGCACTTAACGCAAACTCACGCATCAAGCTTATTGCCGGCTGTGATACAGACCTGGAAGCTCTCGATGTATGGCACAAAGCCAATGCGAGAACTTCTGTCTATCAGACTAGCAGAGAACTTTATAAATGGCAGAAACCGGATATAATCACAATTGCTGTAAATGAAGATTCTCATAAATCAGAAGCCATCGCAGCAATCTGCGCACATCCGAAGCTCGTCATACTGGAAAAACCTGTTGCTCTGAACTCTGATGAAGCTGGAGAAATCAAATCTGCCTCCGCAAAAAACAAAGTTCCTGTACTTATCAATCACGAGCGCCGCTTTGCAGAAGATTACAAGCTTGCAAAGAAATACATATCAGAAATCGGACAGATTCAGAGCGTATACGGATTATTGTCATCAAGTATGTGCGTCTACAATCCGGAAGAAGAATCTACAGGAGCATACAGTCTTATCCACGACGGTACACATCTGGTCGATGCCGTTTTGTATCTTCTGGATGAGTCTGACAAATTTGACTTTGGAAAACCTGTGCTTACCGGCGTGTTCAGGGACGAGAAAAACTGCGTCCGCCAGTTGAGTGCTCATTTTTCTACAAAAAGCTGCCCTGAAATTACATTTTCAATAAGTGGGCGTTCACGTTATTTTGGATTTGAAATTCAGATAAATGGAACAGAAGGCCGCATTTGCATCGGAAACAATTATTTCAAAATGTACAGAAGGGAAACTTCACCTTTGTATTCCGGCTTTTACTCTCTTCTCAGCGATGGAAACGTCAAGCCACCTGCAAAAACCCTCTATTTTGCAAACATGGTACAGAACGCCGTTGATTTTCTGGACGGTAAGACATGCCTCAAATCAGACATAAACACAGGGCTTCAGGCACTTAAAGTACTTGAGAGCATAAAAGAGAGCCTGCAAAAGTGACGCTATATTGACGATTCTGCGCAATTCTTTTATCATTTGTAGGTTGATATTATAGGAAGTTTCTGGAAATTTTGGTTTTCGGAATCAGCATTTAAAAATGCGATGTTTAAAACTGCACGATTGGCAGTTTCAAACTCGTCACCTCGTAAGAGGTATATTTTCATATTTTTTAAAGGTGTCCTATACTGGAGTAAATAATATATATGAAAAAATTATCAGTCTGTTTGTTAACAGCATCATTACTGATTACGTCAGCTTTCTCGCAGTCAATTATGACGGCAAGCGATTTTTTTGCAAAAGTAAGTGAATTTTATGGAACTATAAAGGACTATGAAGCAGATGCAGATATCTCTGTAAATAGCAATGCAATGTCTGGTAGAATCAGTTTCAAGAAGCAGGAAATGCTGAGGATTGATTTTACAGAACCTGCTGAGCAGACTATTTTGTTTAACGGAGATACACTGACTATTTATCTGCCTGGTTCATCTGCTATTCTTCAGCAGACAGTTTCTGGTTCAGCTGTAGGAGCTGCTACACCGGAAGGACTTTCTCTGATGCGCCGATATTATACAATTGCTTATGAAACAGGACAGGATCCTGTTCCGCTCGAAAACGGCAGTTCAGAAATGGTCGTTAATCTCATTCTGCGACGCAGAACTGCATCCGAAGCTTTTTCTCAGATGAAAGTTTCCATTGATCCGGACACGAAGTTAATCCGTAGAATCGTTGCACAGACACCTGGTAATGTTGTATACACATTCTATTTTTCAAATTACAAGTTGAATACAAACATGAGCAATCAGAGATTTATCTATGATCCGCCGTCCTCTGCAAATAACTACAATAATTTCCTTTTTTCGGAGTAATCTAAGATGGACAGCTATGGTCAGATTCTAAAAGAAGCTCGTGAAGCCAAAAAGCTTGATTTAGAGAAAATTTCTTCAGATACATCTATAACGAAGCAGTATATTCTGGCACTGGAAGCAGAAGAAGATACTGTTTTTCCTGGTGAAGCATATCTGGTTGGATATCTCAGAAATTATTCAGATTATCTTGGTACAAATACAGCCGAACTTATGCAGCTTTACCACGCAAAAAAGCTGCAGGAAACTCCAGTTCCAAAAGAGCTGCTCGAAAGCTCAAAACCGAAGTTTCTTGTTCCTCTTCTTGTCGTATTCGGCTTATTGTGTATTTTCACAGGTGTCGGTATATGGCTTTATATTGGTGTGTTCAAGATTCCTGAAAAACGCGCAGCAGAAGCTCGTATCATTGCTGAAAATAAAAAAAGTCATCAGTATAATTTCGATGGTTCTACTCAGAATGTACGTCTTTATAAAGGAGACCAGATATTTATACCGTCCGGAATAGAGAATGGTCAGGTTGTTCTTACTGTAGCAAATACTCAGAATTCTCTTTCTGTGAATACACCGTCAGGATCACAGGTTGTTGAATTGAGCGAAGAAAGAGCAATTGATGTAACAGGTGATGGTATACCTGATATCATTTTTTATGTAAGTGATATTGATATGGTAGACGGATCTCGTGGTGCAGAAGTCCGTATGCTCTTGAAAGATAAAACTACATCTGAAATCATTGAAATTACTGACAATGCTGATGAAGAAAAATCCGGCAATGAAATTGAGGTTTCGACATCAAACAGTGGTCCTCGTACAGTTGTTCATGAAGATACAAGAGCTTATCCGTTTACAGTAAATATCTCATTCCGAGGTGCCTGTCTGTTCCGCTACAAATCGGACAACAAAGATGTCATCGAAAGCTATTACCGCAACGGAGATGTCATTAACGTATCAAACAATAATGGCTATAGATTGTGGGCAAGTAATATCAACGCAATGAAAATTCATATCATTGCAGGTCTTGCTTCATACGATCTGGAAATCGGAAAAGCTGGTGAAGTTGTAGTTGAAGACATCAAGTGGGTACGCGACAGTGACGGCATGTACCGTCTCATTGTTCAGCAAGTTGACTGATGACAGATTTTTTAAGGACTTTTGTTTCTGGAGAATGTCATAAAGCTGCGGATTTTTCATGTTGATTCTAGAAATTGCAGTTTTTGGAATCAGCTTTGAAAAAAAACTGATTTTTAAGCTTTGTGTTTTTAAAGAATAAAATTCATCCGCGTTTTTGCTAAACATTTTTAGTTGTCTTTATAAACTGCACAAAATTTTGCTGCAGAGTTTTTACTTTTTCATTTCACACGCATAAGCGTTTATCCATAAAAAAGCACTTCTGAAAAATTGTTTTTTTTCCGGTGCTTTTACAAAATCTGACCGAGCTGTTTACTGCATGGTCAGCATTCATAAAAGTTTGCAAACAATCAGAGAGTTATGAGTATCAGTGAAAAAACTTTTTTTCTTGACCAGCACGGCTGTGCAAAAAACCAGGTAGATGCAGAAATCATCATTTCGCGTCTGTTATCCAAAGGCATGCAGATGACGGACGATGCTTCAAAAGCAGACGTCATTATAATCAACAGTTGCGGATTTATTGAAAGTGCCAAACAGGAAGCTCTGGATTCCTTTATGGATGCCAGACAGAATTATCCGGATGCAAAAGTCATACTTGCCGGCTGTCTTGCTGAGCGTTATGCCGATGTTTTTTCGAAAGAACTGCCTGAAGCCGATGGAATTTTTGGTAACGGAGATTTGTCACTGATTGATTCTACTGTAGAATCTGTTCTCGAAGGAAAACGCACAGTTGTCAAAGCTCCTCAGCAGGGTGTGTGTTGCGGCGAACGGAAGAAGTTGCTTTCTTTTGCCGGAAGTGCTTTTGTCAAAATAACTGAGGGCTGTAACAATAACTGTTCTTTCTGTGCTATTCCGATTATCCGCGGAAACCTGCGGTCCCGTCCATGCTCTGACATTGTAGAAGAAATCCGCTCTCTTGTTGCAAACGGCATCAAAGAAATAAATCTGATAGGCCAGGATCTTGCTGCGTACGGCTGTGGTCTCAAGGATAACGTATTTGGAACGGGCGAAAACTGGTACGAATGTATTTACAAGAACCAGAATAAACCTATTATTGAAACTTTGAATTTCAACAGCGGAAAAAAATCACCTCTTTGCGAGCTTGTCGAGCATATTTCAAAAATAGAAGGTAATTTCTGGATCCGCCTGCTTTATATACATCCAGATCACTTCAATCCTGATGTACTTGAAGCTATGAAAAAAGATAATCGTTTTCTCCCGTACTTTGACATACCGTTCCAGTCCGGCGACGATAAAATAATTACTGCGATGAACCGCACAGGTTCAAGTACATCTTACGCAAAACTTGTAAGCACTATTAGAGATGTTTTTCCGGAAAGCTGCATACGTACAACATTTCTCACAGGTTTCCCTGGAGAAACTGATGAAGCTGCTTCAAATACACTGGAATTTCTTGGCAAGATACAGAGTGACTGGTCGGGCTGCTTTGCATACAGCAGGGAAGATGATACGCCGGCTGCAAATTTCAAAGGAAAAGTTTCCAAGAAAATTGCCGAAAAAAGAGCCGCAGCCCTTGAATCTCTTCAGGGCTCCATAACGCAGGAAAGACTCAAAGACAGAGTAGGCAAAACTTATGATGTGCTTGTTGAAGAAATCATTGAAAACAAAGACGGCACAGATGAAGGACTTGCAATCGGCCGGGCCTGGTTTGAAGCTCCGGAAGTCGACGGCAGTGTTGTCATTCAGTACGACCTGGACGACAAAAATGCAGTTTCCCAGATTGTTCCAGGTGAGATGATAAAAGTTCGTGCTTTGTCATCTTCTGAGTTTGATATTTACGGAGAATGGATTGGACAGTGAAAGCTATCTGAGTGTCTTGAACGAAGAACAGCGTGCTGCCGTTATCCATGACGGACTTTCCGGAAGCTCGCCGGATACTTTAAGTGCACAAGACATTGCGAGTGCAGCAATCAGCTTGGATGATGATGACGTAAGTCAACCGGCATGTGATATAAAAACTTCAGGCCTGACACAAAAAAGTTCTGCGCTTCTCATTCTGGCTGGTGCCGGCTCTGGAAAAACCCGCGTCATCACGACAAAAATTGCATATCTCATAAGCGAAAAACATGTTGATCCGAGTTCGATACTTGCGGTTACATTTACAAAGAAAGCTGCCAACGAAATGCGTGAACGTGCCATTGCACTTGAGCCGCGTGCAGAATACGCAAAAATCAGGACTTTTCATTCATGGGGTGCATATTTTCTGCGTTCACACGCCGGCGAAGCAAATATCGTAAGCAATTTTACGGTTTATGATGACGATGATATGGCGACACTTGTAAGCAAAGCCGTTCCTTCTCTGACAAGACCACAGGCCGTGCAGGCTGCAAAAAGAATTTCTCTGGCAAAAGATTACTGTCTTACACCGGACAGCGAAAATCTTTATACGATAACAGAAGATCCGGCTTTTGCGGATGTTTATGCCGCATATCAGAGGAGACTTCGGGAAACCGGCAATGTTGATTTCGGCGATCTCATAATGCTTCCGTACATCGTGCTCAGAGATAACGAAGCAGTCCGTAAAGATATACACAGGCGTTACAGAGTCATCATGGTTGATGAGTATCAGGACTCAAACGTAGCACAGTTTCTGCTTTTACAGCAGCTGTCTGGCGTAAACGAAAACACTGGTACTTATGTCTGTGTTGTAGGTGATGACGACCAGAGCATTTACAAGTTCCGCGGTGCAGAAATACAAAACATACTGAATTTTCAGAATCAGTTTCCTGGCACTGAGCTCATCAGGCTTCAGACAAACTATCGTTCGACATCAGAAATCCTGGCCTGTGCAGACAGCGTCGTGCAGAACAATTCCGGCCGTCTTGGCAAAACTCTCGTCGCCGCCCGCGGCAAGGGCAAAAAGCCGGCCCTGGTTTTTCGACCGACACAGGACGATGAAACACAGTTTTGTGCCGATATCATTTCTCTGCAGCATCAAAAAGGCGTGCCATACAGCGACTGGGCAATTCTTTACAGGACAAATGCGCAGTCACTCGGATTTGAAACAGAATTTCTGCACAGACATATTCCGTATACGCTCGTCGGATCTCTCAAGTTCTACGAACGCGAAGAAATCAAAGACGCACTTGCATGGATTTCGTTTATTGCAAATCGCAGGGACGAAATTTCGTTCCGCCGTATCGTAAATAAACCAGCACGCGGTATCGGAAATACAACACAGGATAAAATCATACTTGCAAGCACCGGCAGAGAAATCACAGAAGGCTGCAAAGATGTTAAACTTCCAGGCCGTGCACGCAAAGCTATGGACGACTTTTGCGCAATTGCAGACGAAGCTGCTTTCATGCTCGAGACCGGACTGTCATCTGAAAAAAGCGATTCAAAAGACAAAAAGCTTTCGGAGTTTATATCGGCAATCATAGAAAAGTCTGGTCTTGAAGAATATCACAAAGATCAGGATGATATTGCCGGCACACAGAAACTTGCAAACCTTCAGGAATTGGAAAACAGCGCAGTTCTCTATCCATGTACAATGGACGGACTTTTGTCGTTTCTGGACAGCATACAGCTTGACCGCCTGCTTGAAGCAGCTGACGAAGACACAGAATCAAGTGACAAAGTTACGCTTATCACACTTCACAACACAAAAGGTCTTGAGTTTCCAAGAGTCATCATAACAGGCATGGAAAGAGGAATCTTCCCACGCGAAGACAAAACTGGTGCAGAACTTGAAGAGGAACGCCGTCTGTTCTACGTAGGCATAACGCGGGCACAGAACGAACTCTATTTTACAAGCTGCGGCTTGCGTCGTCTGTATGGCAGGACAAATTACATGTCGCCGAGCATATTTCTTTCAGAGCTCGGAAAAGAAAACATACGCATTTTAGGAGACAGCAGTGAGTTCAATGCTCTGGCCGGTAGTGGTGGCAATGCAGCTGAGGCTGACCCGATTGCAAAAAAATATCATGTCGGGGCATGCGTATATCATGATGATTACGGACACGGACAGATAGTGCGTGCAAATGTTTCTGACGATGGAGAATATGTCATAAGTGTAAGCTTTGAAACTGGCGGTGTGCGGAAATTTATTCCGAAGTATCAGTCAAAGTCACTTCTTATAGAAGATAATATTTAAAAATTACTTTTTAAGAATCTGTCTGGAATATAAAAAAAAGCTGCTTTTCGAAAAAAGATATTTATCATCTGTTTTCAAAAGCAGCTTTTTTATTTGTGCAGAGATTTCAATTTCCTGCATGTTCTTTGTCTGATCTGTTGATTTTTGAAAAACATACAGGGAAAAATCGTTTCTGAAAAACTGTTAAATTTTACAGATCTGCAAGTTCGTCCTGAGAAACAAGATGTATTCCGTTTTCTTCCAGAACTTTTTCTGTAATTTCCGTATGAGTGCAGCGCATTATCATGTAAGCGCAGTCTGTTTTTCTGCCGGTAAATCCGTACATATATTCAATGTTGCGTCCGTTATCAGCAAGCAGATTCAAAATCTTGTTCAAGCTGCCGGTTTCATCTGATATCTCGACCAAAACGACAGGAGTGATAGTCACGACCTGATCATTTTTCTTGAGAATTTCTGCAGCTTCTTCCGGTTTGTCGACAATCATTCTGACGATGCCGAAATCACTGGAATCTGCCAGAGAAATAGCTCTTATGTTTATTTTATTATCAGAAAGAGTATTTGTGATGGCTGCAAGAGACTTTGGGGTATTTTCCAAAAAAACTGAAATCTGGTTTATTTTCATATAAACTCCTATGAAAACGCTAGTTAAATGCAAGAATGATGTTTCATCATCTTGTACCAAAAAAAAACAGAAAACAGAAAAAGGCACTTTCAGAAATAAAATGTTTAGAAAATGCCTGTAAAAGTTACTGCTTGTCGATAAGGTTTCTTGTATCGATTACGCGCTTTGCTTTGCCAGTTGAACGTTCGATTGACTTAGGAGCAACGAGCTTGACTTTTGCCTTGATCTGCAGGACTGTGTGCAGTGCTGCAGACAAATCGACCTCTTTCTGCTTAACCTCAGAGACGACATCACTGAACTTGTCCGGTGTCATTTCGACCTGAACTTCGAATGTATCATTGTTGTTCTCACGACCGACAATAATCTGATAGTTCGGCGGATAACCCTTGTCCAGGAGAACGCTTTCAATCTGGCTAGGGAATACATTGACTCCGCGTATGATAAGCATATCATCTGTGCGTCCCATTGGTTTAGACATGCGTGCAAAAGTTCTGCCGCAAGGACACGGCTCATGATTGAGGATGCCGATGTCTTTTGTGCGGAAACGGAGTAGAGGAAAAGCTTTTCTTGTTATACATGAGAATACAAGTTCACCTTTTTCTCCTTCTGCAACAGCTTTGCCTGTTTCCGGGTTGATGGTTTCGACTATGAAGTGATCTTCATTTACGTGCATGCCGTGCTGTTCTGTACATTCGTAAGCAACGCCCGGTCCCATAATTTCTGTCAGACCATAAATATCATAAGCTTTGAGACCAAGAGATTTTTCGATATCTCTTCTCATGGCTTCTGTCCACGGCTCTGCTCCAAAGATACCGGCCTTGAGGCTCAGATCTTTGGGTGTAAGGTTCATTTCTTTCAGTGATTCGCCGAGATAAGCTGCATATGATGGTGTACATGCAAGGATTGATGAACGGAAATCTTTCATGACCATAATCTGACGCTGTGTGTTTCCGGAACTGATAGGAATAACTGTACAGCCGAGTTTTGTTGCTCCGCCATGCAGTCCGAAACCACCTGTAAAAAGGCCGTATCCGTATGCAATGTGTACAAAGTCTTTTTCTGAAGCTCCGATAGCTACAAGCTGACGGGCTGCAATTCCTTCCCAAATATCGAGGTCTTCTTTTGTATAACCGACAACAATAGGTTTACCTGTTGTACCGCTGGATGCATGAAGACGAACAACCTGACTCATAGGAACTGCAAAAAGTCCGTAAGGATATGTAGCGCGAAGGTCATCCTTGCACATAAAAGGCAGTTTTTCCAAATCCTGAAGACCGTGCACATCGCTTGGAGTAAGTCCATGCTCCTTACAGCGATTACGGTAGAATTCAACATTCTCATAGGCCCATTTAAATTGTTCTGCCAGACGTTTGCTCTGGAGATCTCTCAACTGATCGAGCGGCATACACTCTGATTCTTTTTCGTAATACCTACAATCCATTTTTTTCTACCTTACCAGACGTAAAGTCGGAAGAAACTTTCAAAAAGAATTAAAAGAACTTCTGACAAGAGTTGGGACGAGTTAAAAAACGCTGATTTGATACGCTTTTAAACATCGCATTTTTTAAGTGAGCTTTAAAAAACTGAAGTTTTTTTGAAGCTTTCTCAATAAATTGACTTACTCTATCACAAATCATTAAAAATAAAAAGAACATTGCAGATTTTTCGTGAAAACTATTTTCATCCGGAAGTTTGACAGTAAATTCACCCTTTTCTGCTTGAAAAGCAGCTTCTGCAAATTGACTAAAAACAAGTGTTTCAATAGTATGCAGATATGTCAGACTTATCGGGAAAATCGGATACTCCGTCTTTACAGATTTCACAGAAAAAAAATGAATCTAAGCAGTTTTTCAAAGCTCTTTTTGTAATTGTAGCTCCTATTGCGCTGCAAAACCTTATCACTGCAGCTGTAAGTTCTGCGGATGTCATAATGCTTGGACATGCAGGACAGACTGCTATTGCAGCCTCATCTCTTGCAGGTCAGGTTCAGTTTATCCTTATTTTGTTTTTCACAGGCATCTCATCCGGTCTGATTATGCTTACCGCGCAGTACTGGGGAAAGAAAGACTATACGTCCATCGAAACTCTCTCCGGCATTGCGTTCAAAGTATCTTCGGCAGGCGGCATTGTATTTTTTATTGCGGCGTTCTTTTTTCCGCGTGCAATAATGCACGTTTTCACAAATGAAAAACCGCTTATAGAAACTGGTGCATCTTATCTTCGCGCAGTGTCTTTTTCGTATTTCTTTCTGTCGATTTCACAAGTCTATCAGGCTGTCCTCAAAAGCATGGAACATGTCGTAACTGTTACCGTAATTACATTTTCTGCACTGTTCCTGAATATCATACTGAATGCGTTCCTCATTTTCGGTCTGTGGATTTTTCCGGAGATGGGCATTGTCGGAGCTGCCGTTGCAACTTCCATTGCGCGTTTTATCGAAGTCATTCTGTGTGTAATCGTTGCGTCCCGTGTCAAAAAAGTCAGAATCAGACCTGATATTTTATTCCGCAAAAACACAGCTCTCCTGAAAGATTTCTTTCACTTTTCGCTTCCGGCACTCGGCAATGAATTTGTATGGGGTGCAGGTTTTGCAACGTATTCTGTTATTCTCGGACACAAAGGCGAAGACATTGTTGCGGCGAACTCTGTTGTCTCTGTTGCACGAAATCTGGCTTCAATCCTGTGTTTTGGTATGGCATACGGCGGAGCTATTCTGCTCGGCAAAGAAATGGGAAGCGGCAATCTGGATAAAGCAAAAAAGGATGCCTCCCGTCTGTGGAAAAGTACGGTGCTTGCAGGGCTTGCCGGAGCTGTACTTATGACATTTTCAACGCCGCTTGTCACTCGTATCGGACATCTTTCGGCTCAGGCCGTCTGGGATGCACGATGGCTTGTCTATATCAATGCCATGTCAATTTTTGGAGCTGCTGTAAACACTGTAATGATATGCGGTATTTTCCGTGCAGGAGGAGATGCCAAGTTTGGATTTATCATGGACTGCATAGCCATGTGGTGTGTATCGATTCCTCTGGGAGTTCTGGCAGCATTTGTTCTGAATCTGCACCCGGTGCTTGTGTATCTTGTTCTGTATCTGGACGAATACGAAAAAATGGCAGTTGTCATACATCATTACAGAAGCGGCAGATGGCTCAAAAACATAACAAGAGACTTTGTCAAAGATAAAGGCGAAAACTGAAACAGCAAAGCAGACTCACAGAGTCTGTTTTGCTTGTCTGAAGTGATGATTCTCTTGCTGCTGATACCGGAGAAATACAGTCAGCTTATAGAATAAAATATTCATTTCCGATATAATACACCGCTATGAGCGACACTAAACGTACTGTAAACGAGGACACTCTTGGAAAACTGCTGTACCTCTCAAGGCTTTCTCCAGAAAGCACTGATATGGCAACCTTGAAAAGACAGGTTGATGACATAATCGGATACTTCGATATTCTTTCAAAATATGACGACAGCGAAAATCCTTATGATGCTTATCCAACTACGAAAGCTGAGTCTCTGCGCGAAGATGATATAGTTGCTGGTCTCGAAATGCACGACGTAAAGAAAGTAACAGAACACTTCCTGGACGGATACTTCCAGGTTCCGAAAGTTTTGGGAGAGGGTGCATAATATGCAGACAATCAATCAGGCCGTAGAAGCCCTTAAATCTGGCAAAGTAACAAGCAAAGAACTTGTTCAGAAATCTGTAGATACATTTGAGAGCGACAAAAAGTCAGCTCTTCCGCTCAATGCGTTTCTTGAAATTTACGATGATGTAATTTCTCTTGCAGAAAAAGCAGATGCAGAAATTGCAGAAGCAAAGAAAGCAGGCAAGCTCGATGAACTTTTTGAAAAAAAGCCGCTTATCGGTATTCCTTTTGCAGTCAAGGACAATATCTCTGTCCGCGGCAAAAGACTTACATGTTCATCAAAAATTCTGGAAGGATACGTTGCACCTTACAACGCAACTGTAATCAACCGTCTGACAGAAGCCGGCGCAATTCCGCTCGGACGCTGTAATCAGGATGAGTTCGCTATGGGTTCTTCAACAGAGTATTCTGTTTACGGTCCGACACGCAATCCGATTAACCGCGCATACGTATCCGGAGGATCTTCCGGAGGTCCTGCAGCAGCCCTTGCTGCAAATCAGGCACTTTTTGCCCTGGGAACAGAGACTGGCGGTTCTGTCCGTCTTCCTGCAAGCTACTGCGGCATATATGGTCTCAAGACAACATACGGAGTTCTGAGCCGCTGGGGAGTTGTTGCATACGGTTCATCACTTGATCAGGTTGGTCTAATGGGACACACTCCGAAAGACATTGCACTTCCACTTTCTCTGATGTGCGGCGCAGATTTCTATGACGATACATCAGCAGATTTGCCGGAAGGCAAAACTCTTGGCAACCTGGAAGCATACAGCGATTCTGATTTTGCAAAGCTCAAAATAGCTATCCCGAAGCAGTTCCTTGAAACAAAAGGACTTTCTGCAGATGTAGGCAAAGTTTTTGACGAAACTCGTGCCTGGTTTGAATCAAAAGGTGCAAAAATAGAAATCGTTGACCTTCCAGTCCTCGATGCTTCCATAGCTTCTTACTATGTTATAGCACTCTCAGAAGCTGCATCAAACCTGAGCCGTTTCGACGGTATCCGTTACGGTGCAAGAATTGATAACAGTCAGGGATATGACCAGCTTTACGTAGACACACGTTCTGCCGGTTTTGGTCCTGAAGTAAAGCGCAGAATCATCATCGGAAACTACGTTCTGTCAGAGCAGTTCTCCGGCGACACATACAAAAAAGGTATGTCAGTCCGTGCAAGAATCCAGAGAGAAATAGCAAAACTCTTTGAGAGCTACGATCTCATTTTGTGTCCGACATGCCCGACACCATCGTTCAAACTTGGACAGAAAGTTGATGACCCGCTTGAAATGTATTTGAGCGACTTGTTTACAGTTTTTGTAAACCTTGCACGCATACCAAGCATCTCAGTTCCTTGTGGACACACAAAAGGCAAAGATGTCGAAGCCGGCATTACAAAGGGCTTTGACGGAGAATTCCTTGCAGCAGCTGCAAGAGGCGACAGCGACTCAATGCCGGTTGGCATTCAGTTTGCAGGACCGATGTTCAGCGAAGCAAAGATTCTGCGCATAGCACAGGCATGGGAAAATGACCATCCTGGCTGCGGCTGCCCGATCAGCGATAAATAAAAAGCAGAAAGTGTTTACAAAAATGCTGATTTTATTGCAGACAGAATATTGCAGTTAAACAGCAGATAAATTAAGCGAGACTCTGGAAAATTAAGTTTTCGGAGTAAGTCAGACATCTTGTTCATAATATTGGAAGATGTCCGTTAACTAAAAAATACGGAGTATTTTTTATGATTGATAAATGGGAAATCGTTATTGGCTGTGAAATCCATACACAGCTTTTGACAAAGACAAAGGCATTCTGTGCCTGTGAAAATAAATACGGCGGAATGCCGAATACACGTGTTTGTCCTGTATGTCTCGGACTTCCGGGAGCTATGCCGCGCATCAGCAAGGGCTATGTAGAACTTGGTGCAGTCGCAGGACTTGCACTTAACTGTAACATTGCAAAATTTACAAAGTTTGACCGCAAGCACTATTTTTATCCTGACCTTGCAAAAGGATATCAGATAACTCAGTACGATGTACCGCTGTGTACAGACGGCTATGTAGATCTGCCGTTCATTCACTATCCGAAAGATGAGCAGCCGGGTGGAGCAAAGTGCCGCGATAAGAACTTTATCGGACAGGACTGTATCATCGACGGCAAGTACCGCCGTGTCCGCGTAGAAAGAATTCACCTTGAGGAAGACGTAGGTAAGTCACTTCACCTGCAGGGTGCACACTCATACATCGACTACAACCGCTGTGGTACACCACTTATCGAGATTGTTACAAAGCCGGATATGACAAGCGGAGAAGAAGCATCTTTATTCTTCCAGACAATTCAGGAAATTCTGCGTTATGTCAAAGTCACAAACGGAAACCTCGAAGAAGGAAACATGCGCTGTGACTGTAACATCAACCTCAATGTATGGGAAGACGGTAAACTGTATCACACACCTATTTCTGAAATCAAAAACCTGAACTCATTCAAATCAATCCGCGATGCATGTGCTTATGAATCACAGCGTCAGCTCAAGGAATTCCAGGAAGACCGTCAGGAGTTCAACCCGGGATTCAAGGTAACAATGGGTTGGGACGAAGCAAAAGGACAGACCGTTGTTCAGAGAACAAAGAACAGCTTTGTCGACTATCGCTTTGTTGTTGAACCTGATATCAAACCGTTCACAGTAAGCGACGAACTTATCGCACGTGCAAACGAGCGTGTAGGCGAACTTCCTGAAGCAAAGAGAACAAGACTCAAGAAAGAATACGGACTTTCTGACTTTGACGTAGAAACACTTACAACAACACGCGACCTCGCAGTTTGGTTCGAGGAAGCGGCAAAGAACGCAAAAGACGTCAAGAAAGTTGCAAACTGGATTCTTGCCGAGCTTCTTGCAGTTCTGAACGAAAAGAATCTGACAATCAACGATGTATCAATTACACCGGCTCATATTACAGAGCTTGTAAATATCATCGAAGAAGGCAAGATTTCCAATGCACAGGGAAAAACAGTTTTTGCCGATATGCTCGAGACAAATAAAATGCCATCTGCAATCATCAAAGAGAAAGGCATGGAAGTTGTCAGCGACAACGGCGCAATTGAAGCTATCGTTGACAAAATCATCGAAGCTAATCCAAAAGCTGTTGCTGACTTCAAGAGCGGCAAAACAAATGTTATAGGCTGGCTTACAGGTCAGGTTATGAAAGAAAGCAAAGGAAAAGCAAATCCAAAGATTGCAAGCGAACTTGTAAACAAAAAGCTTGCAGCTCTGTAGAACTGAATCAAGGCACTTCTAATTTTTTAGAAGTGCCTTGATTTTTTTTATCATGACAAACGCAAATGAAAACATTCTGCTTCAGCCGATGTTTTCCGCATTTTGCGGAAAGCCCGCTTTTGTAAAAAAATCTGTTGAATTTATTATACAGAGAATTAAGGACTATTAAGTATTAACCTGCCCAAAGTGAACTTGGACTTTTTTGTAAAAGCTAATAAGGTGGTTTAAGCCTGTTGAGCTAACCAATAAGTTTTTCTTTTCATATCTGCATTATGAAGTTTTTTGCTTCGTTCTGCAAGTCTTTCTTCTTTTCTTCCTTCAAAATAATCTTCCGAAGTCAGATAAAGAAGTGAACCGTGAAGGCGTTCACTGTTGTAGATACTTACAGGGCGGACGAAAGCAACATTTTCATCAATCATCTGCCATGCAAGATAGCGGTAACCGTACAGGAAATTTTTGTGGGAGAGAACATAGCTTACCACAGCTTCTTTCTCTGCCGGCGTGTACCAGTTGAGTTTGGGCGTGTCGTGATTATGTTTTGTCCCGACTCCTTTTCTTGTCTGCCATTCATGCCATGTCTTTTTGAAACGCCTGCAAATAAAGCAATCCGAGAAACCCTGATTTCTGTCTTTTCAGCCATTTTTCTGACTTCTTTTTCTATCATGGTGCGTTTTTCAAGGCTGATTTTTTCTTTACCTAGCTCCGGCCACCAATTTTTTTTTTAACAGCATATTTTTTTCCGCAATCTCTGCAATGACTTCATCCTTTTTCTGAAGCTTTGATTCAAGTTCATCAATCTTTTTCTGCTGTGCTTTCTCTGTTATGTCAGGTCGTGTGCGGTTAAATATCATGGCAGCGTTCTTTACGATTATTCAATTGTCACGAACGGAATAATGAATGGCGTCGATGTAAACAACAGGATAAATTTCATCCAGTGGGCGGTTCTGCCAGTCTTCAATCTGCGGAAGGATTTTGTCCGTAACATCCGAGATAAATCCTTCAGAAACATCAAAGCCGTAGATATCTTCGATGGTGTCTGAAATCTGCCTTGTTGTCATTTCTTTGGCATACATGGCGATAATTTTATGATCAATATCAGAGATATCTTTTCGGCATCTCTTGACTATTTATGGTTCGAAGGTTGATTTCCTGTCCTGGGGAATTTCGAGTTCTACTTCGTCAATGCTTGATTTTACGGTCTTGGTTTTGTAACCGTTGCGGTAATCGTCACTGTCTGAACGTTCGGATTTTTCGTATCCAAGATGATCCTCCATTTCGGCTTTCATCATTTCCTTGATGGTGCTGCCAAGAAGATCCTTCAAGGCTTCCTGAATGTCATGAGCATCTTTAATGTCATACTCGGCCAGAAGACTTCTAACAATTTCTCTTTTGCCTTCTGTCATTACGACTTTGTGAGGTGGTGTTTTTTCTTTTGCCATAGTAGGGCTCCTGTGATTTATTTTATCACAGACCTACTATGTTTGGAATTTACAGAAAGACTTTCACAGTCTCGGCCCTGCCATTATCGGTGAACACAACACTGAAAATGACAAACGGAACCTCGGGTCCTGTTTATCATTTTCAGTGTTGTGGCAAAGAGGTCGTACCTCTCTGCACTCTCCGGGGGCATTGCGCTGCCCCTCAAGAAAAATCTGCAACGTTGCAAGTCCTGAATAGTAATCGCAGACGTTCATTAAAAGTGATGGACTTTCCACAAAATAGAATGCAGATTGTTCTTTCATCCTGTCGTGAAATTTCACATTGTGTGTTAGTTTTTTGAATCTTTTTAAAATGATGCGTGGTCAACTGTCAGAATGATTTTTTTATGCTATAATAAAGTCTAAAGTATATTATGGCAGATTGCTTATGGACACATTAGATGACGACTTTAACGAAACAGAAACTAGAGAATTTATAACTGACGCACTCAAGGCTAAAGGCTGGAAACTTAAGCTTAATATGCGTTATGAATATAAAATTACTGATGGTCGTGTCCAGATTGATGAAGATGGTGAGTCATACCGTAGTGAAGCCCTTTTTGCTGATTACCTTTTATATGCACCAAATAATCAGCCTCTTTGTGTTGTAGAAGCTAAGCGTGCTAACCAGATAGATGGAACAGGAATCCAGCAGGCAATTAATTATTGTAATCTTCTTAATGCTCCTTTTGCTGCATCTAGTAACGGAAAATCTTTTGTATTTACAAGTCTTTTAAATGGGCACGAAGAAGAATTTTCAATGGAAGAGTTTCCTACTCAGGCAGAACTCTGGCAGAAGTTTGTTCAACTCAAGAAATATACTCCAGAACAAATTGAAATTATCAGTAAAGATTATTATCACGATGTAAACGGCAAAGAACCTCGCTACTATCAGCGTGCCGTTATTGACCTTGTTGTAGAAGCTTATGCCCGTGGTGTAAAACGTATGATGTTTGTTATGGACACTGGTACTGGCAAAACTTATACTGCATTCCAGATTTTACACCGACTTATGCAGGGCGCTGTTGGTAATAATATGCGTATTCTCTATCTTGCAGACCGAAACGTTTTAATTGATCAGACAATGGATCAGGATTTTAAGCCTTTCGGCAACAAGATGATTAAGATAGAAAATCGAACTGCAAGTACAAGTTATGAAATTTTCATGAGCCTTTATCAGCAGCTGGTAGAATACAATCTTACTCCTGGTGCTCCTCAGCCTTATGAACAGTTTACTCCAAATTATTTTGACATCATTATGATTGATGAATGTCACCGCGGTTCTGCAAAAAAGAATTCAGAATGGCGTAAGATTCTGGATTACTTCAGCGGTGCAGTTCAGATTGGTATGACAGCAACCCCTCGTGATGATTCAGACAGTGACAATTCCAACATCAGTTATTTTGGAAAACCTCTTTATACATATTCACTTAAACAGGGAATTGAAGATGGATTCCTTGCTCCTTACCGTGTAACAAAAGTTCATGTCAATGTTGATGGCGGTATGGTTATTAATGAAAAGGATGCAGCTGAGTCAAAAGGAAAACTCCAAGTTGGTCAGACTGTTGAAAAAAAAGACTTTGCATTAAAACTTGGAATAGATAAGCATTATGAAATTGCTGCAAAACGAATTACTCAGTTTCTTGAAAAAATCGGTCCAATGACAAAAACAATTGTTTTCTGTGATGAAGAATTAGATGCAGCAAAAATGCGTTCAGCTCTTATTCATGAAAATGAAGCTCGGCAGGCAGAAAATCATAACGAATACATTATGCGTATTACTGCCAGCGACAGCGAAGGTAAAAAACATATCAGTGATTTTATTTCAAAGAATGTTCCAACTCCAACAGTTGTTACAACAAGTCAGCTGCTTTCTACCGGTGTAGATACAAAAGCTGTAGGACTTATTGTTCTGTATCGTAACATTACAAGTATGACTGAGTTCAAGCAGATTATTGGTCGTGGAACTCGTATTGTTGAAGAAAAAAAATATTATTTTGATATTCTTGATTTCAGAAATGCAAGTGAGTTGTTTTTTGATCCAGCGTTTGATGGAGAACCAATTTCCCCAGAAGGATCAAAAGGAAAACAACTTTATAAATCAAAAAAGAAAAATAAAGCTGACCCTAAGCCAATCATCACTGGTGACGGCCACGAAATCTATATAGACAGTGAAACAAAAATGGTTCTTGATAAAGATGGCAAACCAATGACTGTTTCATATATTGAATATTCAAAAGAACAACTCAGTACTTTATATTCAAGCCTTGATGATTTCTTGACCCAATGGAATCAGGCAGAACGAAAACAGATTATTGTAGATCAGATGGCAAAAGCTGGAGTCAGTCTGGATGAACTTAGAAATCATTATCCTGAAAAATTCCAGAGTCGAGATATTTTCGATATTATCGTAAACATTGCTTTCAACGAACCTATGTTATATAGAAGTGAAAGAGCAAAACGTATCAAAGAAAAGAATTTCCTTGAAAAATTCCAGGGCGATGCAAAAAAAGTTCTGGAAGTTTTGATGCAGACTTATGCAGACCAGGGAATTCTTGCCTTTGAAGAAAACGAAGCACTCAAATCTCATGAACTTCAGGACTTGGGAACACCAGTTTTCATCAAGAGTCTTTTTGGTGGTAAAGATCAGTTTAAGAAAGTTATCCGCGACATAGAAGAAATTCTTTACGCCGCATAAAATTTAATAAAAGGAAATATGCATGTCATTTTCATGGAAAACAGCCCGCAATATTATGAGAAAAGATCAGGGAATCTCCAGCGATGTTCAGCGTTTGGAAGAACTTATTTCCCTTGTATTCCTTCGTATATATGATGCCCTTGAAGAAGAATGGGAAGATGAAGCCGATAATGATGGCCGTGAATTCAATTCCGTTTTTACAGAAGAAAAATTTAAGTGGCGTAATTGGGCTATGCCTGATGAAAATGGAAAAACTCTTACAGGGGAAGAACTTCTTTCTCGTGTAGATGACCTTTTCAAATATTGTAAAAAAGTAAATGTAGAAGGTCTTGAACCACGCCAGAGAATTATCCGAAAAGTATTTTCAGATTTGAACCAGTACATGAAAGACGGAACAAATCTTCGTGAACTTATAGATGTTGTAAATGAACTGAACTATCACGATGCAAAACAGAGAAATCTCTTTGGACAGATTTACGAAGAAATGCTCAAACTTTTGCAGAGTGCTGGTAGTGCCGGCGAATTTTATACTCCACGTGCAGTAACAAAATTCATTGTAGAAATGCTTAATCCAAAAGTTGGCGAAACTTTTGGTGACTTTGCTTGTGGTACTGGTGGCTTCCTTACTGCTGCAATCGACTTCTTCCATGAACAGAAAAATGTTTCTAACGAAGACGTAAAGAAAATCAACAGTTCAATTTATGGCTTTGAGTACAAGCCATTTCCATATCTTTTGTGTAATACAAATCTTCTGGTTCACGGAATTGACACTCCGCAGATTGAATACGGAAGTGCATTCTGTAAACCCATAAATGATTTTGACGAAAAAGAAAAAGTTGATGTTATTGCTATGAACCCACCTTATGGAGGAGTAACAACAGCCGCAGAGCTTACAAACTTTCCATCTCAGTTTAAGACAAGTGAAACAGCAGTTCTTTTTATTGCTTACATTACAAAACGTCTTAAACAGAATGGTCGTGCCGGTGTAATCATTCCAGATGGATTCCTTTTTGGAAACGACAATGCAAGTGTGGAAGTAAAAAAAGTTCTTCTGGAACAGATGAATCTTCATACAATCATCCGTTTGCCATCCAGCGTATTTGCTCCATACACAAGCATAACTACAAACATTCTTTTCTTTGACAACAAAAAGCCAACAGAAGATCTTTGGGTTTATCGAATGGATATGCCGGAAGATTTGAAGCACTTTTCAAAGACAAAGCCAATCACAGATGAACACATGGATATTGTGAAGCTGTGGTGGAATAACCGCGCAGAAATTGCAGAAGAAGGAAACGAAAAATCCCGCTGTTTCAAAAAATCAGAAATTGCTACAAACGGATATAATCTGGACCTTTGTAAATATCCAAAAGAGGAAGAAGAAATCCTTAGCGTAAAAGATACAATTCTCAATTACAAAAAACATAGTGAAGCCGCAGATGAAAAAATCAACGCAACACTTTCAAAAATCTCTGAAATTCTTGGAATT
>JAZQQW010000060.1:0-3271 GCA_045629255.1 Treponema sp. | reverse complement strand
GAGTTACATCTGTTTTAAACTGATCCCAAGTATACAATCCATCCGGGTCTGTGTACCTTACCGGGTTGTTTCCGGCATAGTGGTACAAATTGGCGTTTGTAGGCCTAAGTATGTCTGTTTTATCGAAGAATATGCACTTACAGGAGGCACTTGCTAAAGTACTTCCTGTAAGTGCCCCGATGTCCATCTTTTATCGGGCACTGTTTCTTTGCTATGTCAAAAAACTTTTCAGCTTCCTTTGATGGCGGAGGCTTATGTTATTCAATAAAAGTTACTTCTACAAATCCCTGCGGCAAATTTTCATTGTCTGGTATTGAAACTATATATCCGTGAGCTCCTGTAGACAGCACAGGCTGTATTGTATCTTGAAAGTTGCATGTGTATATGTTATTAAAATATACTTTAAACGTACTTGCTTGGTTTGTGGAACTTTCCAGTTCGACTTTTATTGTATTCTGTACTCCATAACCTTTCTTGATGTATGCCGAGCTTGTCCAGTTCTGTATGATGGTACAGCTGTTACCAGACCACTTGCTTATCAAATACTGACCGCTTGTGTTAATCTGTATTGAAAGAAATGTTAATTTACCGTTAGGTTTTTGAGCGGCAAACAGTATTCCAAATCCTGCTGTACTGCTTCCGGATTGGCGTGATGCGCTCGCACTTATGGTTGTCGGATAAGGTTTAGAGGTATCTGTTAATTTGCTTACAGTTGCAATATTCAGGTAACTGCTGTCATTTGTTTTGAAGAGATATTTCTTCTTTCCATCTGCAGTCTGAGACTCTTCAAAGTTTTTCGTTATTGTCGCAGCAGCAGAAGATGTTCCATGCAGACTTTTTTCTTCGTAATATTTCAGTTCGCTGTCTCTTGAATACCATTCTTGATCCTGAGGGGCATCACAGGATTGCAGTACAAGAAGTGACAGAATTACAATAACAGATATACGTATTTTTTTCATTGGTAGATTTCCTCTGTCACTGTCATGGTATAGGCGGGAACAGCAGCACCGTCGTTGCCGGCAAAGATTCTGTTCATATTAGGCATTATTTTAAAATATATATTCTTTGTCGCATAACTGGTGTTAGAGACTGTAAATTTCTCATTATGTTTGAGTTCTTCCGAATGGTCTCCCTGTATCATGTACAAGAAGTCACTGTCAGCAACAGAACTGCCCATTCCTACCTGACGAAAAAGAATTTTTGCCGTACACAGAGGCTTAAGACGGATGAAATACCAGTCTTCATCTGCGTAGCTTCTGTTTTTGTATCTGAACTGGCTGCAAGGCATGGTTGCTTCAATATTTCTTTCTATTTCAACGGCAGTTTCGACCGTATCGTTTGGTTCATGCATGTCATGCAGCGTGTTTGATGCAACTGCACATGTACAGTCAGAGCTTTTAAACCATCTGTTTCCTCTGGTTTTATCCAGTCTGTAAATGAATCTTTTCTGGTCATCAGTCTGATAAAAACTGTCACTGTATGATGTGTTTTTGCCGGTATAGACAGGAGTGAAGTTTTCGGCACCGTTGTCTTCTGCTCTTAAGAGGATGTATTCATCAGCACATTCATCTTCGTCCCACGAAAGGTTTAGTGAATGCGGATCTGAATAGCATGCAGCACGAGGCGTATCGTCTGCCGGATCATCGTATTTTCTGAGTATCTCACTGACATCGCCGTTAGCACAGGACATGTTGGAAAATAAGATAAGTAAAGATGTTGAAATTGTAGAAACTGTTTTATAAATAATTCTCATGTTTAAATTCCTAAAGATCGAATGACATACCAAGAGATGGCACAAATGAATTTATAAGGCCTTCAGTAATGAATCCGTCGTATTCAATTTCCATGAATAGTGCCATCTTATTCTTGAGGTGAAAGTTGTAGCCTCCATTGAGAAAGAAGGCCGTACCACGTCTGGTGACGGTTTTCTTAGATCCGTATTTAGGTTTGAAGGAATAGGATTCAAGAGCAAACAAAGGACCTGCACCTGCATATATGCCATGCTGATTTGTAATGTTAATTTTTGCAAAGACGCCAGCCTGTATGCCAAACTCGTTAAAAAGTGTTCCGTAGGTGTTTTTATTGCCTGTGCCTATCTTCCAGTTGACAAGTGTCCTTAGATAGAGTCGGAAAGATCCATCTTCTGGAGTAAGCCCATTCTTAACTGGAAACAGTTCCACTCCTGTACGTAGACCTGCAATACCAGAAACACTCTGCTTCCACTCATCATCGGCAACTGTCCACCAGGAAACCCCTATGGGGATTCTGACAGCAACAGAGGTGTCTTTGGAATTCTTGAAAAGCTGTGCAAAAAGCGACATGTTACTTGTCAAAATTAAAAAACACAATATTAAAATAACTCGTTTTATCTTTATAAAATGCATATTTACTTATAAAAAAATCAGACTATCAATCAATTTTTTTTATAAATTAACGAAATGTCTTGATTCTGTCAATAGGAAATGTAAAAAAAATGTTAAAAAATGTGTTCATGAATATTTTCTTCAATATACGGAATAAAGGTATTGGATTTGTAAATCTCCGGTAATAACAAAAGTTTTCTTCAAAATATGGGCAGAATCAAATTTTGTATTGGACTTGACATATACAACTGTTATTCATATTCTTTCTTTTAATTAAAGTATAAACGGATATTTTCCTATGATATTTCCTCTGATTGTTCTTGCTGTTTTTTGTCTTCTGATTTCCTATATTGATTTTCGTAAATACATAATACCGGATACTCTTCTGGTTATTCTGTTGTCACTTTTGTTGTCATATGACATTCTCTTAATGAGAAGCCGGATTTACATGGCGTTTGCTGCAGCTGTAATTTCATTCTTCATGTTCTTCTGTATATACAGGATGTACGGTGGTCTTGGCTTTGGGGATGTAAAGTTTTCTGCAGTATTGGGATATGCTCTTGGCATTCCTTTGCTGTTTGTTGCATTTGTTTTATCTTCTTTTCTGGGAATCGTGTATGCTGCAGTTTGTAAAAAAGCAAAGAAAACAAAGATACCGTTTGCACCTTTTTTATCTTTGGGAGCATTGATGACATTAATAATAAACAGAACTGGATTATTGGATTTTTTATGTTTTTTTAGTTTTTAATTATTATTTACATTTTTTTTCACTAGTGTCCAAGATATTTTCTTCTATCAAAATTAAATTCCTGTTGTTGAGAGTCATGTTTTTGCGACGGATATTCCATTTCATTTTTGAACCAGCTGATTAAGTCAGTCCGCAGGAAAATAATTACTTTCAATTCTGA
>JAZQQW010000059.1:0-49783 GCA_045629255.1 Treponema sp. | reverse complement strand
ACTCAATATCTGCCGTAAGCGTCATGGCAGGATCCGGGGAGCCGTTTCTCATAGGGATTTGTGCTATGTGCGTTACATTTCCCCAGTCACCGTAAGTATATTCGGTTCGGACAGAAGCTTCACCTCCCGATGAGCCGTGCTGTATGGATTCTTCCCTTGCTGGCTGGGCATACGGAGACGGCCGGAGTGTTACTGTACTCTCAGTAAGGAGTTCTGTTGTTCCGGCAATGTTTCGCTTTCCGTATGTAAGTGTGTGAACAGGTACGTAGCGTGAATAGAATTCCCTGTTTGCATATTCTGTATGAGTACAAGTATCATCATCCAAAATTGATTCTACAGTTCCATAACCGTAACTGTCCTTATGAAGTCTCTCATAATATGCATCAGAATATGCATAGCGCATTCTGATACTGTGACAGCCGGATGTGATTGACTCACAGCCGTCATTAAGGATGCATTCTGTCATGCAGTATCTTGCATGAGGATTGTCTACAGTTCCAAGTACAAGGTCATAGTTTATGGAACAGGTTCCGCCCCAAGGATAATGAACATTTGATACAAGGTCTGCAGTTCCGGCAAGATTGCGCTTCCACCACATTCCGTTTCCAGTGGTAAGTACCTGATCAACGAATCCGTCTCCGTCCATGTCTGTCATGCGTACCAGAGCTTGAGTTACGCTGGCACCTAAATCTACAGAACCACCCATACCAGAATTTATATGAAGGAACACATCTTGTTCCGGAGTTAGGGATATCGCAAGATCAATGCTTGCTCCGATATTTCCGCTTACACTTACAGTCTTTGTCAAAGTCCAGTCAGGGCTTTCTGGATAAAACAACGGCTCTGCTTTCGGTGCTGATGAAAGCAGGCCTCCGACTATATCAATTCCACTGTCCCATCCAAGATGAAGGTCTCCCATTCCATCTGGTCCGTGACCGCCCCATGATGGTACTGCTATCCTCTGAGCATCAGAGAAGGTATTTCCCAGATTATATCGGACTGTATAGTCTCCATCGGAACAGCTTACGATATCCGAAAGCCCGTCTCCGTTTATGTCCATCATCATCTGGGTAGTATAAGAAGCTGACAGACTTACATTACCTCCTATACCTCCGCTTACACCTGTGGTCAGACTGAGGTTTTCTGTTAAAGAATCAGAACCGGAAGGACTGATTCCAAGAGAATAGTTAAGGCCTTTCGTCAGGTTTTTGCTCTTTGTAAGAAGTGAAAGACCTCCGAAGTATGGCACAGTTTCTGTCTGAGTATCTCCCAGTCCGAGTCTTATCCGTCCTTCATCAAATCGGTCTGCAATGCCGTCTCCGTTTATGTCAAGGAAACCAGTATCTTCTTCCGTCAATCCATTGCTGACAGACATACCTTTGTCTATTCCGCTGGATACGCTTGCACCGTGAGAGATTGTTACCTGATTGATTTTTTTAGAAAACTTTACTGCTGCAGATCCGGAAGAATTTACTGTTGCACCTTTTGTTTCAACTGAAGTATGACTGTGCGAAACTTCGCCTGCTGCTATTGAAACAGGATTTTCTGCATCAAATGTTATTTCCCAGCTGTCGCGTTCACGGCTTCCTTTTATGACTTCAAGATTACTTCCTTTCTGCCTTACTATATCAGGTATGCCGTCACCGGTAACATCCTGTACAGTCTGAATGACATCTGCATCAGTTTCATTTATTCCGATATTTAATCCACCGGAGCTGCTAATACTGCCGCTTTCATTTTGTACATTTTCAGAGTTTTCCGGTTTGTTATCTGTACCGCCAAAACCGCTTATACCGATTCCTCCGGATAAAGTAAAATCAGTTCCACTTGAAACAGTTTTTCGTATTACCGGTATCGTCATGCTTCCGCTGTCACCGGCTGACTCAGTTATTCCTTCTATATTGTAGTAAGCCCTGCCGCCTGCACGTTCTGCATGCACTGCAGATGCTGTAAGATAAGGTCTTGTATATTCTGTATGGCTTGACAGGCTTCCGTCTTCTTTTTTGTCCTGTACAGGAGAAACCGCTTCCGTTCCTGCTATTACATCTTCATGCAGGTACGGTCTGTACCACTTTGACCTGTTGTTACGGGCTGTTTCTGTCAGCTCATCATAATCATAGCTTTTATTTCCGTCTGCATCTTCTGCAGGGGAAAGCTTTTTTTCAAGTGCTTCTGTGTCTACGTCCTGAACGTCAATGCTTGATGTTATGACTTTGCCGTCAAACGGACTGTCAGAAATAGTTCCCGTCCAGATTCCGTAGTACCAGTTTCCGTTTCCTCCGTAAAGTGGACTTGCAGCAAGTACTTCTATATCATCATCATTGTCAGAACAAAGAGTGTAATTAACAGAATAATCTTTTTCAGAAAAATCATTCCTGCTGTTCCATGTTCCGAGACTTACTTTTCTGAATGAAATTCCGCCTGATGAAATTTCTGGAATCATTATGTTTCCATTTTCATCAGCAGGATAAGAAGTGTCAGTATTATATATTATTGTTCCGGAAGATCCATCACATTCAATCTTAAATCCGTTTCCTTTAAGGACTGTTTTTGTCGTGGTGACAGCCGCAGTATATGAAGTACTTTCTTTTCCATTTTCAAAGACTTTTCCACCTTCTATTGTTAAAGACTTTCCTCCGATGTTTCCAATTGAAGTCATTCCTGTAAGTGGATCTTTTGACAATGAAAGAGTTCCTTTGGCTTTATATGAAATTTCATTGCCGTTCCATACCGGCTCTATTCCAAAGACCTTGAGTTTTTCAAGAGAATCTTTCTTTATATCTTCTGCTGCAGGACATGAAAAATATTCTGTCAATGCTTTCTGAGCTGTTTTACTGCTGATATTGTTTCTAATGATAAACTCGTGAGCTGTACCGTCATAAGTATACAGGCCTGCAAGTCCCATCCAGAATAATCTTTCAATTTCTGCCGGTGATTTCTGTTCCTGTTTTTCAGTCTGTCCCTGTGAAGCTGTCAAAGGAGCTGCAGCCCTTGCTTTTATTACGGGAGTCAGTTCGGCTATAAGGTTTTTCATCTGAACTTCTGTAATACGGCCAGGAATGAAGTTTCCGCCTCCAATCAGGCTTTCAGCATTTCCCTGCCCTGCCGGTAATGGCAGTCCTGCTGTATTGCTAAACGGCTGAACAGAACTGTACCGTATATCAGCTTCCCAGTTTGAATCAGTTCCGTCAGGCTCTCCTTCTGTATCCAATACAAACCATGTGTAATCATTCTGAGTCACCTTTAACGTTCCAGACGACGTCTGACTTCCTGCTTTTGTAAGGTCAAGTCTCAGTGATGCTTCATCTGCTGTTGATTTTCCTTCATATGTACGTGCATAAAGACTGCCTTTATGGGCTTTTGTGTCTATTCTGCGTGCATTTTCTTCTATATATATGCTTCCGCTGTAAGGAGCTTTCCATGCTCTGAACGGTGTCTGCTCAAAGAATGATTCTCCGTAACCTTTCTTTTCTTTTGCAGTCAGAATTCGCTGAGAGCTTTTCAATTTTCCAAGTATGTTAAGCTTTACAGGTGTAAATGATATGCTGCCGTTACTGCCGGTGTTACGAAGGTATGTATCGCGTCCTGTAATAAGGATATCTGTCATACCGTCACCGTCTACGTCACACAACATACAGTTGTAAGCAGAAAGTCCGTTATGGCTGCTGCCGGCAACTGAAATTTTTCCGTCACCTCCTACGTGCGTTGACTTTAAACCTAAGCCACCTGTTGCACTGAATCCAAAACCGGAAGATTCGCTGTCTTCATCATCTATATTAGGAGCATATGCTGTTACAGTTACAGGTGTTGTTTCAAATCCTTTTCCTGTATTGCGGTATATGTACAGTGTATCTCCATTCTGTGTAACGGAATCAGCCCTGCCGTCTCCGTCCATGTCAGCAAGCGTACTTTCTGTCCATCCGCTGCTTTTTGAAGAATTTGCATTTAAGGAACCTGATACATGCACGTCAAATGTCTTTGCACCTATTCCAAGTCCTCCACTTCCGTTGACGGATACTCCGGAATTATTGCCGACACCTTCATTTATGAGTCTGCCGTTTTCCCACCCTTCTGCCTGTGCAAAATACAAAGGAAATCCATTGGTATCTTTTTCGAGTCCGTGATAGTCAAAATTATATGTATATGCCTGGCCGTCGCCGTTTTTAACTGTAAATGAAGAAAGAAGGCTCGATCCGGATATTCCTTTTGTATAACCCATTTCATATTTTCTGAGTACTATATCAGAACTCAGAGCCTCGACGGCAGCAAGTCTTTTTGCCTGACTTGTAAGGAATCTTCCCCTTGCATCAAGCATTACGTCCTGACGTCCTTCATATGACAGACGGACTGTATATGTTCCGCCGGTACCATTAGTTCCTGTATATTTTATTTCTGTAAGGTACGGAATATTTCCGTCATTGACGTAATAATAGCTTATGCTGTTTCCATATATGTCTGTTTCTTCCGTTAAATTCCATGAATATGTATGGTATTTTCCGTCACAGGAATAACCGCATCTTGAATCAATATCTATAACTCCGCCGCATCTCATTCCATAACGTTTTATGCTTCCGTCTTTAGAGATAACTTCCCACCAGTCAGCAGAATCAGTGTCATGGCGCAGAATCTTTTCAAATGCACCTTCACTCAGAACTGTATACTCCTGTTCCTTTCCGTATTCATCATACAGTGAAAGCTCTGTACCGTCCTTAAGATAAACGTCATGTCCGTCGTATTTCGGAAGACCGACTCTTGTATCTGTTGCTATTGTACTTTCACACCTGAGGGAAAAACCTTTTCCGAGAATTCCATTTCCATTGCCACTGGAATACGTCAGTGCAATTCCAGGCTGCATGCCTCTGCGTCCTGCAGGTATCTGAAGAGGAAGGCTGAATGAAGCATCTCCTCCTGCACCGCCCTGAGGAGCGTCCATACTTATCATTCCACCTGCAGGATCTGCAGCTTCAAGTCCTTTTATACTGTTTATGTTCAGCTCAAGAGGACTTGCTGTATCAGGAAGTGCAAGTGTAGCATTTATCATATCTGTAAAGTGTGTACTTGCACTTGTAATAGTTGCATCTGGTTTATTTACTTCAAGTCTCTTAAGCTTTGTCCACTTTTTTGCTTTCGTGTCATAAAAATATGTTGCTGCATCTTCAAGTGCAGTTTCCTTCTGGTTCAGCGACCTGTCATAAGGAATTGTAATGCTTACTTCTTTCTGGAACTGCTGTCCTGCAGGAAGAAATCGGTAACCGCCACCGAAGGCAGTGGCGTTTTCAATATTTTCTCCTGTATCATGAACACTTTTTAATCTTGTTATACTTATCTCCGTATCTTCAAGCAAAGCTCCGGGAGGAATTACAATGCTTGCTTTTCCGAGCCTTACTTCACCGCCATTTTCTGCACTTATGAGGTTCACTGAAAATGCCGGATTACCAGGTAAACTTTTATCGGCTGCATCATTTCCCGGTTCTGCATATATTACTGCAGGAGCAAGACATGACAGATACGTCAGGGTGGTAAAAAGTGCAAAGGCTCTTTTTACGGCTGATGGTTTCGTGTTTTCATTTACTTTAATGGTTTTCATGTTAGTCTCGTTTTTTTTTATTTTATCTTTTATGTAACGCAGTTCCGAACTCAGGAACTTTTTTTTTGTCAGTGTATATTTTTTGTTTCTATTTTGCAATAGAAATTTAGTTTTTTTTCATAGAATTTCGAATTATTTTAAATAATTTTTGAAAAAAGTATTTTTCAGTAAATTGTGCAATGCTGCACAATTTAAATATGGTATAATCATTATACCATAGGGCGGTTTCCAAAGGCAGCCAGCCTTTGCTTTAAGAATGCGGGCAACTGCTGCAAAATTCTTAAAGTCGAGCGAACGCGAAGGGTAGAGGATCGAAGGGGACAAAGTTCCCTCGCTTTTTCACTTTGTGCAACTTTGCACAAAGTGAAAATCATTCTTAGGTTAAACTGCACCGATGATACATACATTTTATATGGATTCAACGACAGTCACCGTGTGTGAAAATCGTTACATTTCTACTCATAAAGTAACAAAAAAAATTGCAAGCCGCGGTAATTCAACAAAGTTTTCGTCCCGGCAAGGAACATGACAGCAAAGCTTTCAATGATTTAACGAAAGGACTTTCTGGAATATTTGTAACAGATGCAGGATATTTACTGAAGGAAAACGAGTTACGTGAAATGTTTGAAAGCGGAAGAAAACCGTATACGGCAACCAGAAAAAACATGAAACGGATGATTACGCCGGAACAGCATCAGCTTTTATTAAACAGGAACAGAATCGAAAATATCTGGTCAGTGATGAAGTTGAATTATAATTTGATTTATCACAAAGCCAGAAGTATAACAGGAATGTTCAGGCATTTCTTTTACAGCATTTCTGCATTTTTGTTTCATTTTGTTGATGATGCAATCCAATGGTTTCTGCCAAACTTTTCAATTCAGCAGAAGCTTGAATTTTAACCTATTATTAAAAAAAATATGACTGGTAAAGTTATTTGTGCAAACACAAAGCTTAAAAGGCCATGTTATATCAAAACCCGAAAAAGACAGATTGCACAGAAGCCAACTTTTTTTCTCCAAACAACCACTTCCATAGGCACGCCGTAATTCACATACCTTAAGAATAAAAAATTAAAAGAGCTTTATACTATTTCCTAAGCAGCATTGCTGCGGAATAAATAAAAACACAAAATCAAGTCTAACTAACCGGTTATATCAATAATTCTACCAAGACGTGGATCAGAAAACTCAGAAGCCTTAACAGCATCTTTTTCTTCGTCTTCCTTTTCTTTTTTCTTTCGATTGCTGCCAGTACCATAACCAAAAGTACCACCACCCTGGTCTAAATCTTTTTTAATAGAATTTGCTTCCTCTTCATCATTGGCAGCGTTTTGTACAGTTTTTGATTTTTCCAGATTTTCAGCTGCAGTACGATCTCGTCCATCTTGATTAGCAGCTTGAACTAATTGATTCTGAGAAGCATTGAATTTAGCGACATTGTCCATCTGCGAGTATATAACAGACAAATCTATAGGTTGTATAGCCATCTTAACCTCCATGTTAAAATAACAATAACATAAAACTTAACAACCAAAAGATGACTTTCAAATTTATTTCAGAAAATCACCAAAATACTATCGCAAAAGAACGTCTTCCCCTTCTCCAACGGACATTCTTTATTAAGTTTATAAAAAAGCAATATTCAACATTTAAAATATAACTTTGTGAATATGCAAAACATATTTCTAAAATTTTATAAAAATTTTAGAAATACTTTTTTGTCATGCAGCTTTCAGAAAAACTGCATGACAATCTGTAAATATATCAGGAAAATCCTTCCGGAGCTTCGACATCATTTGTAACCTGAGACAAATCATATTTACCGCGGCGGACAAATCCATTCTCAAAATAAAATGACACAGCTTTACAGTCAGCTTTAACTTCATCCTTCTCATCACGGACATAAATCTTTGTACCAGAAAAAACAGTACCGCTTGCGTTAACACGTCCAACAACTTTAAGTTCACGCAAGTGAGACTGAATCTGTGCAATTTCACGAGACATTTCATCACTTTTTTCGACAATCTCAGCTTTCTGCTCTTTAAACTGAGTAAGAGCATTTTCCTTTTCTTTTGGAATTGAGCGGCGAACTTCCTTCTGATTCTCCAAAGTATTGATATTCAAGTCAATCTCATCAAGCTGCTTTACAAGATCAGCCTGCAAGCCTTGAAGTTCAAGCAATCTCTGCTTTGCTTTCGGATCGAAACCAACTTCAAGAATAGTTTCAGTACCTCCGGCAGGAGAACCAATATTCTTTGCAGAAATCTCTTCCTGAGCGAAAAGATGACCACCAATAATCTGAGCACGCTTTCCCTTCAAGAGAATTTTCTTCATAGCTGTAACGTTTGCATTCATGATGTTATCATTTACAACGACATACTGACCGGCTTCAACAGTTGCATTCTGTATAAATCTTGCCCATACAGTCTTTGATGTTTTGATTTCACCTTCATCACGACCCATTACGCCCTGAGAAATAACAATATCACCTTCTGCTTCAAGCTTACAGTCTCCAACAGAGCCATAAACTTCAATATTTCCATCCGCTTTAATGTTATAGCCATCTTCAACATTACCTTTAACGATGACTGTACCCATAAAGGTAATATTTCCTGTCTTAATATTAACACCTGGAACTTCGTAGACTTCCTCAACTGTAATCTTGTTATTTACAAGCATAACCTGACCGTTCTTTTCTGCGACAACAGTACGCCCATCAGGTTCAAGTCTAACATTTGCACCAAGCTGAATCTGAATATCTTTTCCATTCTTAGCCTCAAGATAGCGTCCAAAAATTGTTTTTCCGCCTTTTCCTCTCTCAGCAAGAATTTTCTGAGCCAAACGCTGTCCAGCAACAACATTCTGTATAAGGTTAAGTTCCTTAAAGTCAACCTGACCGTCAGTTTCCTTAATTCGCATCTTTGAACTGTCAGTTTCAAAGTCGTATTGCATGTATGCATCGTGACCATCAACAGGCATAACAGCTTCGGCAACAACATAAGGTACGTTATATACAGGATTATCAATAAACTCAGTGATTTTTTCATCATTGAATCCATCAACAACACCTTGTGTTTTCAATGCACTTCTAATCTGTTCAGGAGAAATTTCAGAACCACTCATACCTGGAGCAGTTGCTGTAATAGTTGCCTGCATCTCATCCTTAGAAATATCAACAGCGAAAGATGCATCAGCAGCCGGAACTCTCTGATATTTTCCGACATCTATGTAATCTTCATTTGTGCCTTCTTTGCACAATTTCTTAATTAAATCTTCATTAGCCTCAACAGTATCTTTTCTCTTTACTGAAGCAAGAACATCACCAAGTGATACAGGAGAACCTTCGCCAACTGGAAGAATAACCTTGAGACAAATCTGTGTATCGAAACGATGGACATAGAAAATTCCATCGCTATTATGATTTTTAATTTCTTCGGCAGCAGCTTCTTCTGCAGCTTCCTGCTGCTTCTGAAGCATCATCTTCTTGACAATATTAGGATTCTGGTAAATTTTCAGTACCCAAGCCTTCTTTGCAATTCCTGCAATACCCTGGGATCCTTTTTCTTCAACTTCAAACTGCAACTGAGAAACTTTAGAATTTAGCTGAACAGCAGCATCCTGCAAACATTCGTCAATAGTATCACCACGAACGACAACACTGCGAACTTCTTTATCTACAGCCAGCCGTGATTCAAGATCACTACGAAGTTTTTCAAGATTTACCATCAGCAGCCTCCTAAAAAATACCTTTTCTTACACTTGTCAATTTTGCTCTCAATCTCAAATTTGCTTTTGAATGAAGCTGACTGATTCGACTCTCGCTAACATCCAGAACTTTTCCAATTTCCTTGAAAGTAAGATCTTCATGATAATAAAGGACAATAACTTTCTTTTCATTCTTTGGAAGTTCATTAATTGCCTGAATCAGGACTCTTTTTATTTCTTCACGTTCAACAATTACATCCGGATTCAAACTTGTCGGAGCTTCAATATTATCACCGATTGAAACATTGTCACTGTCATCATTAGAATACCAGACGTCATTCAGAGAAAGAATACTTGTACCACTGACTTTCATAATAGTGGACTCGTATTCACTTTCTGTCATGCCCATTGCCTTTGCAATTTCTGCATCAGAAGCAGTACGTCCAAGTTTAGCTTCCAGATCAACAATAGTATCCTCTATTTCGCGAGATTTCTGACGAACAGAACGAGGAACCCAATCAAGCTCTCTAAGCTCATCAAAAATCGCACCACGAATACGAGTAACAGCATATGTCTTAAACTTTACATTCTTATCAGGATCAAACTTATTTATTGCATCCAAAAGTCCAAACTGACCGTATCCAACAAGATCATCAAAATCTACACTGTCTGGCATACCTGTAGAAACTTTACCAGCCACATACTTTACCAACGGCATATATTGCTTGATAAAATTATCACGAATTGCTGATGACTTTGTCTTCTTATATTCATGCCAGAGTTCATCTTCTGTCTTTTCGTCAATAAGCGAATTTGCCATTCTCCCACACCCTTTATTTATTGTTCGTCTCTTTTTAAAACTGTCCTAATAGCCTTTGCTAATGTTTCAGTATCTTGCTGAACAGTCTGTTTGCCATCGGCACCAGGAACAGGGACACTGACAGAATCACCACTACTATTGCTAGCACTTACTTCATCTGTCGAAAAATCTGTACTTTTTGTACTATCACTATCTGCATCACCATCTGCAGAACTATCATCAGAATTATCTGTGTTATCAAAATTATCCAAGTCAGGAAGTGCATTTATTTCACTATTTGAACTTCCCTCCTTTTTACTAACAGGATGAGAATCAGTATTTTGAGAAGTAGGTTTTGTATTAGGCTCAGGAGTTTTTGTCTCTGCACTCTGATTTACTGCAGCAGAAACAGGCTGTCCAAGAGGAACCGGTTTAAAAGAAGATGCACTTGGCTGAGAATTACTAACAGGAGCACTGCTGACAGAACTATTATTACTTGTTACAGGAGCAGATGCCACACCTGTATCTTTTTTCTCAGATGACTCTGCAACATACATTACATCATTTTCACGAAGATCCTGTGTATCAGCATCTGCAAGTTTAAAACGATTGCGATTAACTGCAAAAGAAAGCTCTTTTCCGTCATTCGACAAATCAGCATCATCGATAGTGATATCGACACGAGCCCCCACTTTATTACTGCTTTCACTTCTGCCAGAGGAAGAATCCTGTAATGTATCCACTGCGGATCCATCATCAAGAAATTTTCCATATACAAAATCTATAATAAATGCCAAGATTCCAAAAATCAGACAAAAAAGTAATCCGCGAAATAGAGAAACCCCAAATTTATGGGTACCAAATATCAAACTAACTAAAAAGGATAAAACAAAACCCAAAGCAGCAGGCACTGCAATATTTTTAATTTTAGGCATATCCTTTCTCCTTAACATTGTTTCTTATATTATGGTAAGGCAAAATTCCTTTAAGGTCAAGTTCAACTATCATTTTAGCTTATTTTTTTCTTGTGCCCACAAATTTCTGAATAAAAATGGATACACCAGAATTATCAAGACTTCCAGTTTTTTCAATTCTTCCGACAATATGCTTTATACAAACCGAAGGTTTTGAAGTCGGATTTACGACCATAAACGGTTTCTGTCTGATAACAGAAGCCTGAACAACAGGATCATCATATATAAAGCCGATATAATCAACTTTAAAATTCAAGAACTGACCAACAATATTGATAATACGCTCAGAAATTCTCTTTCCCTCATCAGCAGAGTGAACGCGGTTAACCAAAAGTTTCAGATTAAGCTCACGATTCGACAGTTCCGTTGTGATAATCTTTATGATTCCATAAGCATCTGTAATTGCTGTAGGTTCCGGAGTTGTTACAATATAAACTTCATCAGCAGCGGCGACAAACTGCAAAACATTGTTTGCAATACCAGCTCCTGTATCAATGATAATAATATCTGCATTTGACAGAGAAGCAAATTCTCTTGCAAAAGAATCCAAATCTTCAACAGAAAGATTTGCAAGTTTTGAAAATCCGTTTGCTCCGGCAATAAACTTCAGTCCAAACTCAGTGTCAAGAATAATTTCGCTCATCTTTTTCTGGCGATTGATTACCTGCATCAAATTATACTGGGGAACAATATTCAGCAATACATTTACATTAGCCATTCCCATATCACCATCAATCAGGATAACACGTTTACCCAGCTGTACATATGCGATAGCCATATTTATAGCAATATTAGTTTTACCAACACCACCTTTTCCACTCGTAACTGCAATAATACGAGTCTTGTGCTTTCCGTCTTTTTCCATTTCAGCACGAAGCTCACTCAACTGCTCTTCCATCTTTTTTATTCCCCAAATATTAAATTAGTTATCTGACTCGTTACTACCAAACTTGCTGTTAATGTGTTTTTCATTCACATTAAAGCCGTCCAGGTTTTTCAAGAAATACAAAGGACTTCCCCACACCATTTTATGAAGAATTTCCTGACCTAATGTTATCCATGATATTTTTTTGTCATGTTCATGCAAAACACTTAAAACATTTCCATAAGAAAAAGTCTCATCACATTTTGTAACAATAACACTTCTAAAATCAAAAGGTGCATAGTTCAGCAATATTTTTTCCAAATCTTTTGCTTTGGTGCTTGCACTTACAGCAAGATAAACATCTGCATGCATGTTCTTTACAGAAAGAACATCTTTCATCTTGGCAATATTCTTATGATCGTTCGGACTAAATCCACTTGTATCAATAAAAATAAAATCCACATCAGGAGAATTGTAATTTTTAAAAAGAGTCGTCAATTCATCACAGTTAGAAACTTTTTCTGCACGCAAATCAAGAGCTTCTGCATAATGCTCAATCTGTTCGACAGCAGCAACACGCATCGTATCAGTTGTAATTATCTGCATTTTCGGTAGAGGTTTGTCATTTCTCTTGGCTGACAATTTCTCAGCTGCAGCAATCTTTGCAAGTGTCGTTGTTTTTCCAACCCCAGTCGGACCAACAATAATAATCACATGTGGCGGTTTTGAACACTCATAGCGAGGAGCTATCTGAATTCCTTCACCTATCCAGTCTACGACAGAATCTTTAACAAGTTCAAAATCTTCAAGATCTTCTAGACTGAATTTTTCTCTTATTTTATTCTTGATACTATCGATATAAGATGTTGTAAACTCATTCTGCTCAAGAAGTTTTGCTATTTTTTCAATGGTTGCGTGTTCTGACTTGGCAGTGCCGTCTGTGGTCATTTTTTCTACCATAGACTGCATTCTTTCTATCTTCGAAGAAAGATCCTTCATCTGGAAAGATGTAAGAACATCTTTTGCTGGCACACCAAACTGCTTCTCAAGAATTTTTTCACGTTCAGAATTAAAACTGTCTTTATCATTTCTGACAGGTGCAGCACGGGAATAGTCATTATCCTCTGCATGATATGAACTATAAGCCTGCTGCGGAACAGAAACCTGAGGTCTTGAAAAATTTGGTTTCGGATAATCTCGCTGCATTTTTACAGACGAAACAGAGTCAACACGGTTATCCTTTACAACGTATTTCACATGAACAACAGGTTTATGCGAAAGTCCAAAAAACTTGGATTTTATCTCAGTATGCCAATCCAGAATATCGTAATCAAAACTATACTGTTTATACAGTTCTTCCTTACAGGCATCCAGAGTCGGACCTTCCATCTCTTGTGAAATCAAAAACTTGCCAGAACTATTGTACATCAATATCTCCCAAATTCTCTACTTTTATTTCACCACCAGCAGCCATAACTTCACTAATAGAAAGTACAATAAGACCAGGCATTTCTCTTTCTGTGGAAGATTTTACCAGCTGTCTTACTTCATCAACACAAAGCACGATTGGAAGATAATTTCTGCCGCTTGCAGCAGCCATAGCGGCACTAACCGCATCCATATATTTGCGTCCGTCAACAGGATCAAAAGCAACATACGGCTTTTGACCAGGCTGAGCAACACGATGTTCAGCAATTTTCTGAGACAAACCTTGTGAAAGTCTCATTACATGCAACGTCTTATTGTCATCAACATACTGGAGACAAATCTGCACACCAAGTGCCTGTCTGACTTTTTCTGTAAGAAAATAAAGATCTCTTGTATTTGTGTATGGATCACGAACAGCTGCAAAGTTTGCAAGAGTTTCCAAAATTGTGACCATATTGCGTATGCTGACCTGCTCATCCAGAAGATTTTTGAGGACTGTCTGAACCTCTCCATAAGTATATTTATGCTCTCCAGACAAAACTTCATCAACGATGACAGAGTTATTTTCTTTAATCTTAGACAGAATAGAACTAACTGACTGTCTTGTAAGAATCTCAGACGCATGGCGTTTGATAATTTCAGTCAAATGAGTTGCAATAATTGTCGGCGGATCAATAACTGCATATCCAACCTTCTCAGCTTCAACACGTCTCTCTTCTGGAATCCATACAGCTTCCATACCGAATGCAGGATCATGAGTTTTTTCACCTGGCAGAATCTTATCTTTTGGAACATTTCCTGTATTAAGACACATGTAATGACCAAGCTTAAGTTTTGCACGTCCGACTTCGATACCGCGTATTTTGAATGAATACTCTTCCGGATCAATAGTCATACTGTCTCTAATACGGATAGGTGGAACAACAAGTCCCAGATCAAGAGCCTCTTCACGTCTGATTCTTGTAACACGTTCCAAAAGCTCAGCACCTTTCTCACGGTCAACAAGCGGAACCAAAGTATATCCCAAATCAAGAGAAAGCTCAGGAAGAGAAACAACAGGAGATACTTCTTCAGAACCGGCTTTCTTTGAACCTGAAGCACCAGCTGCACCTGTTGCAAGTCCTTTGCGCTGCTTTTCTTCTTCTTTTGCAAGTACATTACGCATACGGATGCCTGCATACACAAACAAAGCTCCAACAGGAACAAGAACGACTGCGGAAGCATTATGAAATGCAAGTCCCATGACAATAAGAGCGACACCAACAATAATATATACGGTACCACTGACTGTGAAGTTCTTTTTGAGCTGTTCGCCGACAACTTCCTCAGAACTACCACCAGTAACCAAAATACCTGTTGCAAAAGAAAGCATGAGAGCCGGCAGCTGAGAAATAAGACCGTCGCCGATAGTCAGATGAACATAGCTTCCAAGAGCATCATTAAAGTTCATGCCTCCAAAAACCATGCCAGTGATGAATCCACCTATCAAGTTCAATGCTGTAATAAAAATACCAGCTTTTACGTTTCCGCTGACAAACTTTGAAGCACCATCCATAGCAGAATAGAAGTCAACCTCCTGTCTGATTCTGGCTTTTTTATCAGCAGCAACTTCTTCAGTAATAACACCGGCATTAAGTTCATTCTGAACATCGAACATTTTGTTGTTCATGGAATCCAAAGTAAAACGAGCTGTAACTTCAGAAACACGAGTTGCACCTTTTGTAACAACAATAACCTGGACAACAACAAGAATTATAAAGATGATAAATCCGACAAGTTCATCACCGCCGGTTGCAATATCTGCAAATGACTTAACCATCTCACTCTGAGAATTAAACATCATCTGTCTTGTAAGACGGCCGTGTGCATTATTTGCACCTGTCAAAATAAGACGTGTAGATGAAATATTTATAGCAAGTCCATAAAGCGTAACAAGCAGAATAAGACGCGGAAATGATCCGAACTCAGCAGCACGTTTTGTATAAATAACAGTCAGAAGTATTGTTAATGAAATGGCAATATTGATAACCATTGCAAAATCAATAAATCCTTTTGGCAGAGGAATAAACATCATGAGAACTGTAACAACAACAGCTACAGCAATCATACTATTTTGAGAAGATAGTAAAGAAGATAATACATTTCGCCTTTCTGACATTTGTTCTCACCCTTTATTTCTTATTCTTTTTATCCATATATCCAATCTGTGCATATACAGTTGCAACAAGGCGAATATAATTCTCTGGTATTATATCACCAACTTTCGTATCTGTATAGAGACCACGGGCAAGAGGCTTATTTTCCACAATCGGAACATCAGCTTCCCTTGCAATTCTTTTCATATTCTGAGCAGTCAGATCTTCACCTTTTGCAGTTATTTTTGGAGCCATATCCTTTTCACGTTTCCACTCAAGAGCAACAGCAAAATGAGTAGGGTTTGTTATAAGGACATCAGCTTCACGGACAGCTTTTGGCATATTGCGGTTCAAAAGCTCTCTCTGAGCGGCTTCCAAACGGCTCTTCACCTCAGGATCACCTTCCTGCTCTTTAAACTCTTCCTTTACTTCCTGTTTTGTCATCTTCATGTTTTCCATGAACTGACGTTTCTGGACAATAAAGTCAGCAATTCCAATGGCAAAAAAGAACACACCGGAAATTATCAAAAGTTTTGCAGACATTACGCCAATTCTGCCTAGACATTTTTCAGGACCAGACGTATTCATCATTCCCAAAATTTCTTCCAGATCGCCGCGTATCAAAATAAAAGCAATGAAAATAATAACAATTACTTTTAAAATCGATTTTACAACATTAAAAGATCCTTCCATAGAAAACAAAGTTTTTTTCAGATACTTTGCCGGATTCGGAACAATCTGATCAAACTTAGGTGTAATAAGTTTGGTTGCATAGATAAATCCTTTATTCTGTATAAGGTTTGTTACAACACCAATAACAACGCCCAGAATACAAAACGGCAGTGACAGAATAAAGAAATATCTGACAAATATATAGGCAGTTTCTGCATTATCAAGCGAAATATCAAAGATATTCGAATAGACATAATACATCAGCTCCTGAAATTCCCTGTTTATCCATGGAGCCATAAGAACCAAAAGCAGAATATTAAACAGGTAAATCAAATTACTGTTCAGTTCCTGACTTTTCGGAACACGACCTTCTTCCTCACGTGCTTTACGGAGTTTTGATTCTGATGGTTCCTCTGTTTTTCCTTCGTCCTCTGCGGAGAACCACTGTAAGTCAATCTGGCTCATCATAGACCTCCGCCGCTCAAATTAATAAAAAGCGTTTCAATCTGTTTAAAACCAGTAACAAAACTAGATGTAAAGAAACTGATGAAAACAGGCATAAGATTCGTAAGAAGGAAAAAGCTTGTAAGCATCAAGATAGGAAATCCTTCTGCAAGCAAGTTCATCTGCGGAGCTGCTTTTGACAAAATACCCATGCAGATATTTATCAAAAACAAACATCCCATAAGCGGCAAAGAAATAACCAAAGCATTATAAAAAAGTCTAGAAAGACTCTCCATCATGAAAACGGCTAAATTCTCTCCGTGCGTTAAAATAGAAAATACATTAATTGATCTAAAGCTCGTCATAAGACCTTTGACGAACAATTCCTGAAACCAGTTATTCTGAAGAAAAACAAGCATAGCAATAAAATTCAGATACTGACCCATCAAAGGATTCTCAACTTCACTCATGGAATCGTAAACCTGACTGGCAGAAAAGCCCATCTGAAAAGCAAAAAACTGACCAGCTGTACTGAATGCTGCAAAAATTACAGTTATATAAAATCCGATTATAGCTCCGATAAGAGCTTCACCTGCAAGAAGTAATATATATTCAAGCGTAAACTGGCCTGAAGCAGATACATAAGGAGAGTATGGCGCAAACAAGCCGGATGTAAAAGACAACTGCGGATATAAAAAATAAGCCAAATATCCCGCCAGAGCAACTTTTGCCAACCGCGGGATTGTTTTAGAAGAGAATAATGGAAGTGTCATTATCAGGGTAAAACACCTTGCTGCTACCAAAAGGAAGAGTTGTGATTCACCCACAATTCTCTCAAGCATAAACTGACTCTATTTTACATACTGGAAATAGCACTAAAAAGATTCACTGTGTATGTAGCCAATATGGAAAACAGAAAACCTCCCAAAAAAGCAAGAACCAGAAAGATGGTCACCAATTTAGGTAAAAAAGTCAAAGTAGACTCTTGAATTGATGTTGTAGCTTGGAAGATAGCAATAATTAAACCAATTATCAAAGCACTTCCGAGAACTGGAGCACACAACTTCAGAACCATAAAAATTCCTTCGCGCATAAGTGCTGTTATATCATTCAAATCCACAACATACCCCCCTATAAAAATCAGCAGCAGTCAGTTACAGAGCGCTACACAAAACGAAAGTGCAACTTGCTGAAGCCTAACAATTTTCAAAAAAAACTTTACCCAAGAACACTATTGAAAAGCTGAGTTGTTAACAGCCCCCAACCATCAACCAGAACAAAAAGCATCAATTTAAAAGGCATTGAAATCTGAACTGGAGGAAGCACCATCATACCCATACTCATAAGGATACTTGCAACAACCATATCAATAACAATAAACGGTATATAAAGCAGAACACCGATTTTAAATGCAACTGTCAGCTCATTCAAAATATATGCAGGAACAAGAACATAAGTCGGAACATCATTTGGGCCATTAGGCTTGTCAAGCTTAGCCATTTTCATAAAATTACCGATGTACTGCATTGCATTTTTCTTATCAAGCTGACTGTACATAAAAGTTCTGAGCGGAGCTTCTGCCTGCTGATACGCTTCAGTCAATGTAATTTCATTGTTCGACAAAGGTTTAAATGCATTGTCATATACTTTTTGAAAAGTTGGTCGCATACAGAAAATTGTCATAAACAAAGCAATTCCGTTCAAAACAGCAGTTGGAGGAACTTGCTGCAGAGAAAGAGCTCTCTTTATGAAATCAAGGACAATCGAAAAACGCAAGAAAGAAGTCATCAAAGTTATCAGACTCGGTGCCAGAGTCAGCAAACTGAGCAAAAGCAAAAGCTCAATACTGAACGCAACCTGATGACCATCTTTTGGCGAAGAAGCAGAAAAAGTTATATTCGGAAAATCCAAATCTGTGATTTTATTTGACATCTGTGTAGTTCCCTGTGTAGAAGAATTCACATAGTTTTCACTACCAGATGATTGGGCAAAAAGAGGAAAAATACTAAACAATAAAACAGAAGCAAGCACAAGTGTCTTTATTTTTAGAGTCATTTTTCTTCTCCCATATCATATTCAAAACGATTCTGCTGACTTTTCATAGAATCAAGAATATTATCATTTCCCGAATTGTCAAAAACATTCTTAGATGTTGCATTTCTAGGTCCATGAGGCATAAAAAGATCAAGAACGTCCGCAAAAGATTTTGGACGAGCAGTACGGTCATTCTTATCCGCATAGAGATTCATAGCATTAACGAGTTCAGGATCTTTGATTTCAGAAATCAGATTAACATTGGTATCACTCACCCCAACAAGATAGGCTCTGTCTACAAGTGTAACAATCTGAACAGTCTTATTCTGTCCGACAGATATAGAGGCGACGCGTCTCAAAAAAGTATCATCGCCGGCGACGACTTTATCACCAAAACCGACATACTTCTTAAAGAATTTTAAAAGAAAATAAATTAAGACAAGAATAAAAGCCAGAACGAAAATCATTCTGACATACATACCAACCCCAACAGAAGCCGATTTGCTTTTTGAATTTAAACCAGAAACATCAGTATTCTCAAAAGACTGCCAAATCTGAGACTCATCCATTGTCTGAGTAACAGATTGAGAGCCAGCAGTATTGCTTGTTACAGCAGAATCTGCATTCTGAGCACCCAATCTTTGAGTAAAAAATATCATGGTGACAGAAAAAACAGCCACCATAATTTTCTTAGAGTAAATCGTAAATTCCCCCACCCATAGTAAACCAACCGACTGCTATCCCCATAACAGACGGTTGTTATCCTACATCTGTCTAGCGACGTGTTCGATTGCAGGAAGAATCTCTGTAACACGAACACCGAAGTTTTCATCAATAACTACAACTTCGCCTTTAGCTATAGGTTTATGGTTAACTAAAATATCTACCGGTTCACCGGCAAGTTTGTCAAGCTCAATAATCGTTCCTTCGCCCATACCAAGGATTTCTTTTATAGTTTTCTGAGTACGACCGAGTTCTACGGTCATCTCCATATTTACATCCATGATAAGTCCGATGTTGCCCTGCTCCGAACTTGCACCCACCTGTTGTAGGTTCGGGAACTGCAGAGACTGAACATTCGGCGGCGTAGACATCGGTTGCATTCCAGCCATATTCACTCCCATCATTTGAGGTTGCATCATTGCCTGCCCCATCATTGCATTAGGATTCATTCCAGCCATACCCATTGGATCAGCACCCATGGCCATCTGTGGCATTGGAGCAGCAGGCTGAGCTGGAGTAATTCCTCCACCAAGAGCCTTTGCCATTCCATCAGCGACGGAAGCACTTACAGCTTCCCAGAGTTCATAAGTTGTATCACCAATAGTAACCGGATAAGTAAATAATACAAATTGATTCTGAGGCATTCGGACCATAGCTTTAGGCTGGCTAACTGCCTCGGCTGGATTTGTAGCCAATCCAGGTAATCTTCCACCAGCACTCAAAGCAGTATTCTCTGCACCTGAGAAATTTGAAATAATTTCAGAGATAACAGAAAGTGCCATATCGTCCAAGGATGCACTTTCTTCCTTATTAATTAGGTCAACCAACTTTTGTACAAACTCAGGAGAAAGTACAAAAAGATGATCTCCACTAAGTCCTGTTGAATAATCAAGCATTACTGCAACAACAGACTCAGGAAGTTTTGCAAGAAACTGATCTCTGCCAAGATTTTCTACAACTGGATCACCAGCAGTAGCCTCAACGCCCATAACGTTAAGATTTCCTGACAATTTATCTTTTATATCACCTGCGAATTTCGTTAAAACTGGCACATCAATTGCAATCTGAGGATCTGCCTTAGTTGATCCATTAGCACTCAAGCCACCTGTATCAACACCGGACAACAATGCATCAATTTCTGCCTGTGAAATAGATCCTTCACTCATATTGTTTCTTCTCCTTCAGTGGCTGTAAGATCTTCGAATTCTTCGTCATCTTCTTCAATTTTTCCAATTACCTGTATAGCAACTTTTTTGCCGACGACACCAGGCTGACAGTAAAACTTCTTTCTGCTGCCTACAGCCAAGGTAAGCGGATCTGTTATCTTCGTATTTGAAAGGCGAATTACATCACCAGTATGCAATCCGACAACATCACGAATAGAAACATTCAAAGAACCTATTTCTGCAACAAGCTGCATTTCTACATCAGAAATCTTTTCTCTAAGAGTTCCAAGATACTGTGTAGTAGAACTTCTTCTTACAGAACTAAACCAGAATTGTGATGACAACTTTGAAACAATCGGTTCAATAGTAAGGTAAGGAATACAGATATTCATCATTCCTGCCTCATCACCAATCTTTATTTCAAGTGTCACAAGAATTACCATTTCACTAGGCGGAACAATCTGTGCAAACTGAGGGTTTGTTTCAATCTGCTGCAAACGCGGTCTCAAGTCAATAACCTGAGTCCATGATTCACGCATATTTGCAAGAATACGAACAATAATACCTTCCATTACAGACTGCTCGATATCTGTCAAATCGCGATTTACTTTTCCACCTGTATCACCAGAACCACCGAAAAGACGGTCAATCATGATAAATGTAATTTCCGGTGCTATTTCCAAAACCGCATTACCCTTAAGAGGATCCATATTTACGACCGCAAGAGTAGTCGGTGTTGGAATAGAACGTATAAACTCTTCATAAGTAAGCTGATCAACAGAAGCAACATGAACGTGTACCAAAGTTCTCAACTGTGCAGAAAGGCTCGTTGTTGTGAGACGAGCAAACGTTTCGTGCATATTGGAAACTGTACGAATCTGTTCCTTAGAAAACTTATCAGGACGACGGAAATCATATATCTTTATACGACGTGTATCACTGACCGGCTTAAAGTCGTTATCAGAATCACTCTCGCCTGAACTGATTGCTTGGAGGAGTTGATCTATTTCATCCTGTGACAGAACTTCATTCATGTCTTAATCCACCCTACTTTTAGTTTTACCAAAATGGTATTACTGCGAAACTACATCTTTTGCGGTAAACATAACAGCTCTAATTCTTGAGTTACTCAAGATATCATCATTTATCTGATCACGAATCTGCTGTTTAAGAATCTCTTCGCCTTCTGGTCTAAGTTCTTCAGCTGTCTTTGAAGAGAAGAAACGACGCAAGAAGTCGATAATTTCAATTCTACGTGCAGTGATTTCTGTAGATGCTTGTTTATCATCTTTCTTATAACCAAGAGCAACCTGAACAATAACACTAGAAGGTATTGCATCAGCTGACTGTGTTCTAACCTGATCCAAAGATGTATACCAGTCGTAGTCTTCACGCTTTACAGTATATTCTTCACTGATAGGTACAACAGTCTGAGAAGATCCGTTACCTGTCATTATTTTAGTTGCAACAAAAACTACTGTAATAATAAAGATGACAGCTGCCAGACCTATAAGTATCCACTTTAATAACCCTGGGAAAGCTCCTTTAAGACCACCTTTTTTTGCTGGTGCATCACCACCACCAAGTTCGCCTGCTCCCAAGTCATCAGCTGCGTTATCGTCTGCCATAATGTCCTCCCGTATAACCTTTTTTAGAAAGTTCTACATTATTCTTATAATTACTTTATCGGCAATTAAAACCTTAACTGTAGTTTCTAAATTGTATTTTATGTATTTTTTTTCATTACTTTCAAAACAATTTCAATACCTGAAAAATATTTTGAAAGGTCCACTATAATATCACTAAAAATGACCTTCGTCCAGAATAATTATATCAACTCTGCGATTATATGCACGTCCTTCTGCTGTATCATTATTAAACTTCGGACGAGTATCTGCATATCCAGCAAGAGAGAATAAACTTTCGTTGACTCCAAAGTCAGACAAATAGTGCAGAACATTTGCGGCACGTGTTGTCGAAAGTTCCCAGTTACTAGGAAATTTACTATCTGCATCAACCGGTGTACTATCAGTATGACCTTCAATTCTATAGCGTTTATTCTTTATTTCAGGTTCATTAAAGAACTGAGAAAGACGAATCAAAGAATCACGTGTTGTATCGATATTAAGTTCGGCACTTCCCTGCTCAAAGAATGAATCTGCAGCCAGAGAAATGACAATTCCACGCTCATCACTTGTAACAGTTATTCTGTTTGTCTTAACGTCTGGAACAAATGTACTGACAGCTTTTTTCATAGCAGGACCAAGGTGCTGACCTTTTTCCATAGACGGCAGCTGACTTACCATGTTACCCAAATCAGCAAGTCGGCCATTACTCAAAGAAATAGCACCGCCAGTGTTTGAATTTGATATAGAAGCCTGGAATGCAGCCATCTGAACAGCATCTGTTTCTGTTGGATCATAAAGAGCAACGAAGAAACAAAGCATAAGAGTAATCATGTCTCCATAAGTACCCTGCCACGCCGTTGACGGTTTTTCAGGTTCCTTTTTTTCTTTCTTTGCCATAAATCAAGTTCTCCCTGCTACCTCGTAAAATCAGTCTTTCAATACGTCAGACTCAATTGCCTTACGAGATTTAGGATCAAGATATGTAAGAAGTTTCTGAGCAAGAACACGAGGGTTATCACCACTCTGAATTGAAAGGATTCCTTCAATAACCATTTCCTTAGAATTCATCTCATTAGCATTATGAAGAATCAGTTTCTGAGCCATAGGTCCGAACAACCAGTTAGCAACCCAAGAACCGTAAAGTGTAGTAATCAAAGCAGTAGCCATGTTAGGACCAAGGGAACTCTTATCTTCCAAGTTATTCAACATACCAATAAGACCAATAACAGTACCCATCATTCCGAATCCTGGTCCAAATCCGGCCCACTGTGTAACAAGGTTAATATATTTCATATGACGGGCTTCAGCCTGTGCCATCTGGTTCTCAAGAATTGCACGGATAACGTTTCCATCACTTCCATCAACCATCAGACGAAGACCTTCTTTCAAGAAAGCATCATCAAGATCTTCAAGACCTTCTTCAAGTGCAAGAATACCTTCACGACGAGCCTTTTCACTGAGAGCAACCATATTCTGTACAGTACTCTTTTCTCCAAAATCATATACTTTAAATGTACGACCAATTATTTTGAAGAGTTGAAGAACATCATTCATCGGGGCACAAATCCACAACGAAAAATATGAACCACCGATAGTAACAAATACAGATGGAATATCAATAATACCCATAATCGAGCTTCCTGAAGTCAAAACTCCAAGAAAAACAGCAGCAGCTCCACCTAACAAACCAATTAATGACGCTATATCCATTTAAAACAGGTCCTCCCATTTTTTTATATTGTCGGTATTTTAATATAAAAAATAAACTTATAATTCTTGATTTATTCCGATTTTTTTTCTGTATGCAACAATTTTTTCTATTACTTCTTCCGGAGTTTCTTTTACGACAACTTTTTTTCCAGAAAGTAAAGTCAATGTCAAATCAGGATTTTGTTCCATGGACTCAATCTGATGCGGATTAATCCAGTATTTTTTTCCATCAAGGCGAGTAACTTCTATCATTACTATATAATGAACTATATTAACTTAACCGTCAAGGGTAAATTTGAGACTTTCAGGCTCAGTAACTCTGAATTTGTGTTTTTGGAGTAAAAGAATTTTAGCTTATAAAATAACTTATAAATAAGATATACTTAAATTCCAAGGTGCAGTTCCAAAGTTTTTTTCAAGTAGCAAAATTAAAAAAATACGGAATTGTCCAAGAAACATTTTTTTTAACAAAAATTAGAAATCTCTTAAAACATTATAACAAGCTTTTTATTGTTAATTTTTAAAAACAACGTTAATCTGAATATATATGAAAAGCAAGATTCTTATTATTGAAGATGTTCCGGAAATGGCACAACTTATTTGCATGTATATGGAGAAAGCAGGTTTCGAAATTCTTTCCTGCGAAACTGCCGAAACAGCATTGGAAAAGTTAAGCGCCGGCTACATTCCAGACCTTGTTCTTCTAGATTTAAATCTGCCCGGCATGAGTGGACTGGAATTTTTGAAAAAGTTCAGAAACTCACAGAAGACAACCATACCAGTTATCATCGTTTCTGCACGTGATGATGACGAAGATATCATAGCAGGCCTAAACTATGGTGCCGATGAATTTGTCACAAAGCCGTTCAGTCCGAAAGTTCTTGTTGCCCGTGCACAGGCAAAACTCACACGACAAGCAGTAACAGAAGCTTCTGCTGAAGAAACAATCGATTTTGGCCCATATACACTTTATTGCAACAGCTGTGTACTGAAAAAAGGCATAGAAAAAATACCTCTTTCTACAAAAGAATACGAAGTTCTCGAATATCTTGTCCGGCACGCCGGAGAACATATGAGTCCGGAAGTAATATATAACAGTGTATGGAAAAATCAGTATGGTGATTATACAGCTGTCGCAGTTTATATTCAGCGTCTCCGGAAGAAAATAGAAGACGATCCGGCAAAACCTCGATATATCACAACAGTTTTTGGTATGGGATACAAATTTGACAAATAAATTTCATGTCAGCTTTTTTTTGCTTTATTTTTAGCTGAATTAAATATTTACGGATATGATATTTTTTATAATTATTTGAAGATGTAAATAATTATAAAACTAAATAGACGAAACTTCTAGAACAAATCTAGAAAAAGAAATGCTATTACGCTTTATAATTTCGAAGGACAATCTGCAGGTTAATAAAGCATACATCTTTTCATCTTTCTTCATTTGCAAAAAGCATTACAGCGCAGCGTGTTGATTTTGAGTTTGAGTGAGGATATCATGCTTAATGAAATACTTCTACCTTAAATTTCCGAAAATTTCTTTTACAGGATAAGCATAGACAAATGAAAATCAAAACACAATTTAAATTTCTTATAATAAGTATAGTTTTAATTCCATTTATTTACTGCCTTGGTATTTTTATACTGCAATACATTACATCACCTCATCATTACCTTTTAAAAGGATACAGGCAGATACGAGAACTTGATAATATTGATTTTTCCGAAAATGACTGGAAACTGCTCAAAGAGCGAATCAAACATATTCCTCCGAACATGCAGACAGTTGTTTATTATGATTCAACTATCCTGATATCTTCAATTCCAGAACTGAAACAGGGTAATTCGATAACTCCTATTGACCTGTTCAACTTTATAAGAAATACAAGCGACAAATATGACTATCAGATGCAGACTCCATATATGACTATTCCAAATAAAAATAAAAGGCTATCCACGTTGAAGGAAGCAAAGTTCCTCATCGTAAGCCGCGCCACAGTGAAAAAACACAGAATTTATACAGAATATCTTTATATACCCGCACTACTTTGCACAATTGTCTTTGAAACAATTTGTGCTATATTTATAATAAATTTGTCAACAACTATCACTAATTCCATTACACTGCTAGAAAAAACAACGCAGAAAATTGCAGCGGGTGATCTGGATGCCAAAATTATTCCTCCAAAGAACGGACAAAATGCAAACGAAATCACATCACTGACTGAAAGCCTTGAAAAAATGCGGCAATCTCTCAAAGACGACCAGGAACGAAGAGCTAAGTTCATTATGGGAATAAGTCATGATTTAAGAACCCCTGTTGCACTGATTAAAGGTTATGCAGAAGCAATTTCTGACGGCGTTGTAAACGACATGGAAACTGTACGTAAATCTCTTTATATCATAAATACAAAAGCTGACCAACTCGAAAGTATGATCAATGATTTGATAAACTATGTCAAACTGAACAACACAGACTGGCAGCAATTACTGGAATTTGTCAACATAAAACCAATTCTCATAGAATTTGCAAATACAGCTCATTCAACAGCAGACGTCTACAAAAGAAAAATAAACTCTTCAATAAAAATAAGTGACAGTACAAAAATCAGGATGGATAAGCACCTGTTTAACAGAGCTTTGGAAAATCTTTTCAGTAACGCGTTCAGATATACAAAAGATAATGACACAATCAATATCTCTGCAACAGAAAATGAAGACAGTATCCGCATAAGCATTGAAGATACAGGTATAGGCATATCAGAAAAAGATCTTCAGCACATATACGATTTATTTTACAGAGGAACAAATTCCAGACGTGAAAGCGGTATGGGCATAGGTCTTTCCGTTGTAAAGACAATCATAGATACTCACGGATGGAAAATAAATGTGAACTCATCTCTTGGAAAAGGAACTAAATTTATTATTATAATGCCGAAGAAATAAAAATGCTCCGCCAGTGGAAAATAGTGGGAAAACTGCCGGAGCAAGGGTGGAAAGATAATGTGAACATTAGTATGGTTTACACTATCTATAATGAAGAATAACACTATTTATAGCGTATGTCAATCAATAAAACACTAAAAGTTGTTTATTTTATCCCCATCCACTCACGTACATGTGATAATTTTTCTACAAACACTTCGATTTCGTCTTCTGTATTATAAAAATATGCACTTGCCCGTGTTGTACTTCCAACACCAAGTTTCTGCATAAGTGGCTGAGCACAATGATGACCTGCACGGACAGCAATATGCTCTGTATCAAGTATGGAAGACACATCATGCGGATGTACTCCATCAAGTGTAAATGTCATTATTCCACAGTGTCTTGAAGAATCTCTGCTGCCAATGATATGAACATGAGGATTTGACGACAGTCCGTCCATCATAAGCTTTGCAAGATGGTCATCATGTTTTTCAATCTCAGCAAGACCTATATCAGAAATATATTTTATTGCAGCTGCAAGTCCGACAGCACCGGCAGCATTTACAGTTCCGGCTTCAAATTTGTGAGGCAATTCTGCATAAGTTGCATTATCACGAGTAACATACTCAATCATCTCTCCACCAGAAAGGAAAGGCGGCATATTTTCAAACAAATTCTGCTTACCGTACAAAACACCAATGCCCATCGGACCGCACAATTTATGACCGCTGAACGCAAAAAAATCTGCATCAATATCACGAACATCTATTACTTTGTGAGGAGTGCTCTGAGCTCCATCTACAACAACGACAGCACCTTTTCCGCCATTACCTACTTTGTGTGCATAACATGCAATTTCTTTCACAGGATTTGTAATTCCAAATACATTGCTTACATGTGCTATCGAAACAAGTTTTGTTCTGGAATTTATTTTTGATTCGTACTCTTCCTTCGTAATGACAGCGTCTTCATTGCATTCAAGAAACACGAGTTTAGCTTTTTTCTGGCGGCATAACATCTGCCATGGAAGCAGGTTTGAGTGATGTTCCATGCAGGATACAACAATTTCATCACCTTCCTGCACATTACTCAATCCCCATGAATAAGCTACAAGATTAATGCTTTCTGTTGTATTCCGCGTAAAAACAATCTCTGAATCGTATGCTGCGTTAATAAAAGAAGCAACTGTATGCCTTGAATTCTCATACAGATCAGTAGCACGAATGCTCAAATCATACAAACCTCTCAATGGATTTGCATTTGCTTTTGTATAAAAATCATTCAGAGCTTCCAGAACACAATCCGGGCGCTGTGCAGTTGCAGCACTGTCTAAATAAATAACTTTTGAATTCTCTGCAGTAGAAAAAAGCTTAAAATCTTTTCTGAACTGATTTGTCATTATTTTTCCTCGATAGCCTTATTGAGAGTCTTTGGAAAAATATCTTTTTTTTCAAAGACAGCTTTTAAAATACGATGTTTAAAACCTCAACAAAGCAACTGTTTTAAACTCGTCAAACACCTTATTTCATATAAATAGCTGCAGAAACTTAAAATTTCTGAAACCAATTAAAAAGTACTTTTTTAATTCCTGAAACTTCAAAGAATTAAAGCTACCGGACACCTTCTGCATTTTTTTTCAAAGGTACAAATATTACTTAAAGGCGTTCTATTATACTTTCTACCAAACCAGAATCAGGGATAAACCGGCATATCGCTGTAATTTTTGCCTGAACCATAAGCTGCTCTGCTGATTTCTGATCAATTCCACGGCTTTGCATGTAAAAAAGAATCTCTTTTCCAAGTTTGCCTATTGATGCTCCATGACGGCCGTCAACAGCTTCTTCATCACACAAAATGACCGGTAGAGATTTATTTACAACTTCAGGAGAAAGCAAAAGAACATTTTCCTGCTCATCACCTTTAGAATCTACAGCACCTTTTACAAAATCTATTGTTCCGCGCCAGGTTTTCAAAGCCTTGTCCATGACAATTCCGTCAACAGACATTTTGCTGTCTGTTTCCCTACCCTTCTGACGGCATACGTAATTTATATCGAGAAACTGATTCTCCTTTACAACGTATCCGTAACGGCCTGTATAGGAAGCACGGTATCCGCCAAGATTCTGATAATTTCCGCTGTAAACCCTTGAGCCTCCAAGCTGGAGCTCTGTCACTTCAACATTTGCATTATCCTGTACAGAAGAACCGATAGAATCAAAATGAAGAACATTCTTTCCAAGAAGGTTGACTGTTATCACATGAACGTAAGCATATTCCTCTGCAAAAACTCTGATACGGTTACCAAGTACACTTGATTTTTCAGAATCACTGTCATCTGCATATAAAAAAATGAATGTAGAACGGCTTCCACTTTTTGCAACAATTACATTGTCAGCGCAAGAAGGTTTCGCATTTGATGTATAGACAACTTTTACAGGTTCTGACAGATCTGCGTTGCATTTGACGACAAACTGCTGCGTTCTGACGGACAAATTATCCAAAACACCGTCATACTCGCTGTCAAATTTCTTGCCAAGTCCAGTTTCTATATGTTCACTGTCATTGTACGATTCTGTATGTGTTTTAAAGTCTTGAGATATTGCATCGCAGAGTCCTGAAACAGAAGCTTCTGCTGCATTTTCTATCGCAGTCTCCATATGAGTTCTGTTTATATTCAGATGATTCCACGTAAGATGCGGAAACTGGTTTACATCAAGGTTCATGCAAGAGTTTTCCATCACAAACCTCCCTTCATTTCAAGACGGATAAGATTATTCATTTCTACTGCGTATTCAAGAGGCAGTTCCTTGCTGACAGGATTTGCAAAACCACTGACAATCATGGCACGAGCTTCATCTTCGCTTATGCCGCGGCTCATCAGATAAAAAATCGCCTTGTTTGAAATACGACCGATTTTTGCTTCATGTCCAATATCACAGTCATCAGTCATGATATTCATTGCCGGAACTGTATCAGAACGGCTTATATCATCAAGCATGAGGCTCTGGCAGTCAACACTTGCCTTTGCATGCTTTGCTTCTTTATTTACAACAATAGAACTGCGGTATGTCGAAATTCCACCGGACTTGCTTATTGACTTGGTATTGATGACGCTGGATGTGTTTTTTCCAATGTGAATCATCTTAGCACCAGTATCCAGATTCTGTCCTTTTCCGGCAAAAGTAATTCCTGTAAATTCACACCGAGAACGGTCGCCTTTCAAAACTGTAGTCGGATAAAGATAAGATATGTGGCTTCCAAAAGAACCTGATACCCACTCCATAGTCGCACCTTCTTCGACAAGGGCACGCTTTGTATTCAGGTTATACATGTTTTTTGACCAGTTTTCGATTGTGCTGTAGCGCAAATGTGCGCCTTTTTTGACATAAAGTTCAACACAACCAGCATGAAGATTTGCAACATTATACTTAGGAGCAGAACAGCCTTCTATAAAATGCAGATCAGCACCCTCATCCACAATAATCAAAGTATGTTCAAACTGACCTGCACCAGCTGCATTCAGTCTGAAATATGACTGGAGAGGAATCTTTACTTTGACATTTTTTGGAACGTAAACAAAACTTCCTCCGCTCCACAAAGCTCCGTGCAAAGCTGCAAATTTATGATCTGTCGGAGGAACAAGGTGCATGAAATATTCATGTACCATTTTTCCGTATTCTTCACTTTTGAGGGCGCTTTCGAAATCTGTATAAACAACCCCCTGCTCAGAGACTTCATCTTTTACATTATGATAAACAAGCTCACTGTCAAACTGTGCACCGACACCTGCAAGACTCTGACGCTCTGCTTCCGGAATACCAAGTTTTTCAAAAGTATCCTTGATATCTTTAGGAACATCTTCCCATTTTGCAGCCATCTCAGTTTTCGGTTTAACATAAGTTACGATTTTTTGTATATCAAGGTCTTTAATATCAGGACCCCAATCAGGCTCATTTGTCTGATTATAAATACGCAGACATTTGAGACGCCATTCTGCCATCCATTCAGGATCCTGTTTTTCAGCACTGATTTTTTTGACTATAGATTCATCTAGACCTGCACGGATTTTATAATAATCCCTATCGTTTTCTTCGTATCTGAAATCATACAAAGAATGGTCTATGTCCTGAACCTGAACTTTGGTTGACTCAGCCATCAGCTCAAGCCTCCATTGGCAGCATTTGCCTTTACAGCATCCATTGCAGCTTTTGCAGCTTTTGCAAGTGCATCTTTGCGTTCAAGATCTTTGATTTCCTGAGGAATAAACTCCTCAAAACCACATTCATTGATTTTCTGAACAAGAGAACCGTCACCAGTATGAACAATATGACCTTTTACCATAATGTGTGTATAATCAACATTGAGGCTTTCAAGAATTCTTGTTGAGTGTGTAATAATCAAAAGAGAACCGTGAACTTTTTTCTGATACTCCAGAATACCTTTACTTACAGTACGAACAGCATCAACATCGAGGCCAGAATCAGTTTCATCGAGAATTGCAAGCTTCGGCTTAAGCATCAAAAGCTGCAGAATCTCCGATTTTTTGCGTTCTCCGCCAGAAAACCCTACATTCAAATCTCTTTCAGCGTATGAATGATTCATATTCAAGACATCCATAGATTCCTCAAGAGATTTCTTGAAAGGGATAAGCTTTACTTTTTGGTCTGTAACATGCTGCATGCTTGAGCGGATAAAAGATTCCAGAGAAATGCCAGGAACTTCAAGAGGATCCTGAAAACTCAGGAACATTCCGGCCTTTGCTCTTTTATCAGCACTGTCATTTGTTATATCATTGCCATTAAATAAAATTCTACCAGAGGAAATCAAATAATCGGGATTTCCCATCAATGTATAACCAAGGGTTGATTTTCCGGCACCATTCGGTCCCATCAGGACATGAGTTTCTCCCTCTTTGATAGACAAAGAAACATCATGCAATATGGACTTTTCTCCAATATTGACACTCACATTTTGGATTTCAAGTAGATTATCTGACATACCAACCCCTTACTGATAAACGATTTATAAAAAAATTAAAACTGAACTAAAAGGCATTCTGCTGTTAAGAATATACTGTTTTTTCCGATAAAGGGCAATACTACGCAAGGATTTCCAACAGACAACAAAAAAGGTCATTCAACTGAATGAATGACCTCAATACACTGACGCATGGCAGACTCGAACTGCCGACCCACTGCTTAGAAGGCAGTTGCTCTAATCCAGCTGAGCTAAAGCGCCGTAGTATGCTAAAACTATATATGAATCTTAAACTTTATGCAAGTACTTTTTATTGTTTTCAGAAGAGATTTATCAAAAAAATAACAGCCAGTTTTCACTTTCAATAAGTTTATCCAGATTGCAGATCATGTTATGAAGTATATGTAAGGCAGAATCTGAATCCGTAAACATATTTTCAAAAAGCCGGTTAATATTCGTTTCAAAATCTTCTGGAAGTTTATTTCCGGCTTTCATTGCATAGAATATCTCACGTTTTTCTCCAGGATGAGTCATTTCATTCAATGCAAAGATTATATCGAAATAGGATTCCATAAAAGCTGCTATCCTATGATTTACAGCAACAAGATCTTTTCTGCCGGCGGCTTTTTTAATCTGTCCTTCATAAGACGGCAAAAAACCACGAAGCAACTTGAGATTTCTTTCTATGATGTTCTTTTTAAGGCCTGCAGGATAAGGTACTGTAAATTTATGTTTCATCTGAGTAAGTTTTCCATTTCTGTCAAAAAGAATTTTACAATTCAGAAGATTGTGCCACATACATGTGGTGTATCCGTTATGTGAAATACATTTAAACACCACGTTATCAAGATCTTTTTCAAAATAATCAATACAGCGGTAAAGAATATCAATATCAGTACAGTCTTTCAAAGTGCAGTCGTCTTCAAGTTCCCAAAAATCGTTCCCAATTTCCATGTAAGAACAGTATTTTTCCAGGATACTTTTTCTGATATGCTCATCAGGAACTTTGTTTACATAAACATAAAGATCATAATCTGAGTTTTTGTCATAGTTATCTCCTGCACGGGAACCGCCAAGAGCAATGGCATCAACTTCCTTAAGCATGGAAAATCCGCGGCATAAATCTTCAAAAAACATGCTAACCTCCTTATGCGTAAATTATTACATAAAGAGATTATTTTACAAATAAAAAAGCATATGTAAAATACTTTTTTTATATTTAAAAAATCATTATTTATAAATGCAGAGAAAAAAGTCTGATACAAAAAATAAATTTCCCGTTTAAATAAACCGTGAGAAAAATGCAGCTTTTCAAATCTGCATTAAAAATCAGATGTGCGGACAGTAACAGAACCAAGACGCAGTGCTGAACTGTATGACGTAGTATTTGTTACAGTATCAAGACCTACTGCGACAGCATAGACATCTATATAATATGTACTTGACGAAGATGAAACAGAAGCATCACTGTCACCTGACACAGGAACTGGATTTGAGCTGTCTTTACCAAAATCAAAACCGTAATTTGATCCCAAAAATCTTTTTGGACATCCAATACAGCATGAAGCTTCATATTTTGTCATATCAGAGAAGCCGACACAAACGCATGCCTGATAATCAGAGGTATTGTAATTGCTCAGACGGACATAAACATACCGGTTTGAACCCGTAGCTGCAATCAATGGAGACGGAGTACCGCCGGAAGCAAGTTTCAAAGTCCTGTAACCATATGAATTTACAACAGCTGCCCCCTGTGCAGTATCTGACAGTGCGTCAATCGAATTCTCTGTAGAAAGCATCGTTGATGCATTATCATAAATCCTGTAGTAAACTTCAGTTCCAAGAAATGTAAAAGACGAATTAGAATAATTTTCCTGTGTTCTAAATGTAAAATAATGCTCTGTGCGGTCAGAACTAGTATAGCTTACTGTATGACCGGTAAAAGAAGGTGACTCAACATAGTAAGTTGTATCAAGGCCACAGGAAGTAAAAATAAAAAAAATAAGGCAGGCAAATACAGAAATCGAGTATACTATCCTCATTTTCATCAAATTTAACCTGCCTTTGTTTATGGGAGCACCAAAATAGCGGTGCCTGATATGTTTAAAACCGATGTTTTTTCACGTTTCCAAACTTCATAACAGCAGCACCTCCTAAAAACAATTTTTTTAAGAGGCTGCAATAAATCAGTTAGAAACTTTGCCGTCTGTTTTCAAAGCGATAACACGATCGTGTGCAAGCTTTGTATATTCATCATCTGCATAATTATCGATAAGTTTCTGATAAGCTGTTACAGCTTTTTCATAGTCAGAAGATGATTCATAGACGCGGCCAAGGCTGAACAGTGCGTGTGGAGCCAAATAGAAATCAGCTTTATTTGAAGCCTTTTCGAAGTAAGAAACTGCATTCGCATTATCGCCGAGCTCTTCAGCACAGATTCCAGCATTATAATAGCAGACAGGAGATGTATAAGCATGCTCATCGCCAGCAGCTGCATTCAGCCAGCTGTTCAGACTGCTTGAATAGTCTTTCTTCTGAAAATAAATATCAGCAGCAAGCATAGAAGCACGAACGCCTGCAATACCGGACTTTGAAAGATAAGGTTTCAAAGCATCCAAAGCTGCATTCTGGCGTGACTCAAGTTCAGCATCAGCAATATCAGCATTATTCTTTGTAAATGTATATTCGATAGCATCAATAGCTGCGAGATTCTTTTTCTTGCCGGCATCCAAAACTGTAAGTGAAACACAAACTGCAATTCCAGCTACAACAATTACACCGATTACAGGCAATATTACCTGTCTGTGCTTAAGCAGAAAATTCTCTACTTTTGCCTGAGCGTCTTTTTTTTCTTCTTTTTTGCTTAATGAAAGAACATTATTGTCCATTTTATGTACTCCAAAAATTTAACCTGTAGTTAGTAGTTTAATAATATATATAAAAACATTAACCTTGTCAAAACCCTAAAGGTCTTGACTTTCGTTTTTTATATTCAAATCATCAATTATTTTAAAAACATACGTTCTCTGGACATCAAGAATTCTCGCCGCAGCAGATTTATTCCAGCCATTCTCCTGCAAAACCTTGAGAACATAGCGCTTTTTAAAATTATTCATTGCAGATTTAAGAGTTCTGTCAGTTTCATTCATAATCTCACTTTCATCAAACATGCCGCTATTTACAGATTCCATATGCAAATCTGACAGTTCAATGCGATTACCTTCACACATCAAAACAGCACGTTCAATAATCGTACGGAGTTCTCTGATATTTCCAGGCCACCAGTAAGATGACAAAGCATCAAGAGCCGACGGAGAAAATCCTGCAATCAATTTTCCCATGTCCTGCGCAAAATAGTCCAGATACCACAGTGCTAATGGCACAATATCACAACTTCTCTCCCGAAGCGCCGGAGAGTTTACAGTGACCATGGAAAGTCTGGAAAAAAGAGATTTACTAAACTTTCCAAGTTCAACTTTTTTTTCAAGATCACAGGACGATGATGCAATGATTTTGACACCCGGAGAAAATTTATAATTTCCTAATAAATTCTGCATATCGGGAGGCAGCAAAGAGATCTCTTCAAAAAACAATGTTGTACCAGAAGAAACATCCGTCACATTTTCTGAAGAAAAACTTTTGTCTGCGCATGATATTTTTACAAAAGAACAAACATCATGTCTTTTCTCGTGAATTTTTCTTGCAAGATATTCCTTTCCTGTTCCTCTTTCGCCTTTTATAAGTACAGGACTTACAGAATCTGCAATCATCTGCAGTGCAGACAGAAGCTTGAGAAACCGTTTGTTTTCACTGACAAATTCTTCTTTCATGCAACAAAAAAAGCACATCGTCTGACAAAACATCAGACAATGTGCCCTCTAAAGAATTATACTAAAAGCCCAATAACAAATTACTTGTTACCATGGTCTTTCATACTATCAGCGATAGTATATCCACCATCATCATCACTGTTAGAAGAGATGTACTGAGAAATCTGAGCACGCTCCTGAGCACGCTTGTATTCCTTAATTGAGAAAGCAACCTTCTCTTTTTCTACATCAACAGTAACAACGTAAACATTTACCTTATCACCGACGTTAAACTTCTTAACCTGCTCCTCATAAGGAGTTTCTCTGTCTTCACTGATATTTGCCTTGTTTACAAGACCCTCAATTCCATTAGGAGCCTTTACAAAGATACCAAAATCAGTAATAGAAGTTACTTCACCCTCGAGAGTGCTGCCCTGCTTGTACTCAGCTGCAAAAGAAATCCATGGGTTATCAGAAAGCTGCTTTACACCAATACGGATTCTATGATTTGGCTGGTCACACTCAGTAACGACAGCATCGATTTCCTGGTTAGCTTTGATTTCGCTGCCCGGATGCTTAATCTTCTTTGTCCAAGAAAGATCTTCACCAGAAAGGAATGCATCGATGCCCTCATCAATCTGAACAAATGCACCACTGTTTGTAATCTTTACAACTTTACCGTGTACTTTTGTTCCAACAGGGAACTTATCACCAATAGAATCCCAAGGATTTGCAGTAACCTGCTTGAGACCGAGAGAAACACGACCAGCCTGGATATCATATCCAAGAATCATGCACTCAACTTCATCGCCGTCCTTGAGCATATCTGATGGCTTGTTAATTTTCTTTGTCCAGCTGAACTCAGAAATGTGAGCAAGACCTTCAATGCCCTCTTCGAGCTCAATAAATGCACCGAACTCTGTGAGCTTTGTAACCTTACCATTAACAACATCATTAACGTGATACTTTTCTTCAAAATGGAGCCATGGATCTTCTGCAAAGTGCTTAAGAGAAAGATTGATTCTCTTCTTCTCTGGATCAAGGCGAATAACCTTAAGTTCAATCTCCTGTCCTTTCTTTACAAAATCCTTTGGACGTGTAACATGTCCCCAGCTCATATCATTGATATGGAGAAGTCCGTCAAATCCACCCAAATCGATGAATGCACCAAAGCTTGTAAATGACTTTACAACACCCTTTACGCTGTCACCAATCTTTACTTCATTAAAGAACTTTTCTCTATTGACTTCTGTCTTCTCTTCAAGATACTTGCGGCGGTTAACTACGATATTGCGCTTTCCTTCACTATACAGGCGCTCAATGTAGAACTGTCCCTTTGTCTTGAGAAGTTTTTCAGCTTTTTCTACTTTCTGGCTATCAGCCTGGCTGATTGGAAGGAATGCTTGGATTCCACCGCCGAGATCGACCATAAAGCCGCCCTTTGTAGTGCTTGCGATCTTTCCGTCAACGACCTGCTTGTTATTATAAGCTGTTTTGATTGTGTCCCACAGACGTCTTTCGTCTGCCTTGAGTTTTGATACTTCCGGACCGTTGCGGCCAAACTGGTTGATCAAATATACAGTAATTGTTTCGCCAACCTTTGGTCTTTCATCACCAAACTCAGCGAGAGGAATTCTACCCTCTGATTTGCAGTTTACATCAATAAATACTGTATCATCTGTTACCTGAATGACCTTACCCTCTACGAGAGCATTGTCTTCAACCTGTCCCATATTGTTTAGAGATTCTTCTAATTGTGTGCGAATGTCGCTGGGATTCTGCTCAACATTCTGTTCCACTTCCTTCTGTGCCATAGTAGATCCTTTAGCTTTGATTTTGTTTATGATTATCCCACAAACATCATTTATAGTCAAGTCAGATGTGTCAATATATACAGCATCTGACGCTTTTTTCAGAGAACCTTCTGCCTTATTTCTATCAAGTTCATCTCTTTTGATTATAGCTGCTTTTATCTCGTCAAGTGTCAAGTTACTTACGCCCTGATCAAAACGTCTTTTTGCCTGAACATCAATACTTGCATCAAGATAAAACTTATGTTCTGCATTCGGGAATACAACAGTTGTCATATCGCGGCCTTCACAGATTATATCAAGTTTCTTTACTATCTGTCTCATTCTGTCATTTACAAGATGACGAAGCTCTACAATTCCAGAAACTTTAGAAACATTGGCATCAACCTTATCTTGATGCAGTTCACTTTCTACATCCCTGCCGTTCAAAATCAAATGAGAATTCACATAATCAAGTTTCTGCTTTTTCACAAAATCCATGATTTTTGAATTATCATCCAATGAGACACCAGCTTCCAGCAAAGCCAATGTAAGAGCCCTGTAAAAGCTTCCACTGTTCAGATATACAAGTCCAAGAGTTTCTCCGACTGCATGAGCTACTGTACTTTTACCTGTTCCTGCAGGTCCGTCTATAGCAACAACCATATTTTTTCCTCTATGTTAATTTTTACAAAGTTTAAGAAGTCCATCAACCTCAGCAGCAGACAAATTCCTGAACTCTCCCCACTGCAGTCCTCCGACTCCAATATTGCCAATTCTTATACGCATGAGACTTTTTATTCCTATGCCGCGAGACTCAAATACATTACGAATTTCACGATTTTTACCTTCGACAAGAATTATGCGCATTCTGTGTGAATTAAGCTCTTCAGCTTCTTTGCAACGATAAAATACATTGTTCACCCTTATGCCATGCATAAAATCCTGAGCAAGCATGCGCGGAAGAGGAAGACTTGAATCAACTATGTATTCTTTTTCCATTTCTGCTGACGGATGAGAAAGTTCTGCAGCAAAATCTCCGTCATTCGTAAAGATTATCAAACCACTTGAAAACATATCAAGACGGCCGACATTATAAAGCCGCTCCGAATACGTACTTTTGAGAATATCAGCTGCAATAGGCCTGTCTTTTTCATCCGAGCTCGAACATACATAGCCAGCCGGCTTATTCAAAAGAACATAACGCTTTTCTGCTTCAAGAAAAATCTTTTTGCCGTCAACACAAACTTCATCGTTCATGCCGACTTTTGTTCCTAACTCAGTGACAACAGTACCATTGACACTTACACGCCCTGCTGTAATTATAGATTCACTGGCACGCCTCGATGCAACACCTGCACGAGCCATGTACTGCTGAAGTCTCATAAGATTATCTTGCAAGTTCGAACCTCTCAGTTTCTTTTTCATCAAGCTGCGGCAAATCAGCAATACTCTGAAGATGGAAGAACTCAAGGAAGTCGTTAGTAGTTCCGTACATAACAGGCTTACCAGGTACGTCTTTTTTTCCTACTTCTTTGATGAATTTTCTGTCCAAAAGAATTCTCATCATATTGTCAACATTAACATGCCTGATACTTTCTATTTCTGCTCTTGTAATTGGCTGACTATATGCAATGATTGAAAGAGTTTCTATAGCTGCCTTACTGAGCCTTCCTTCGTTTTTCTTGCCATATCTTTCCCTGACAAGATCAAAACACTCTTTCTTTGGAGTCAAAAGCCATCCGCCGATTATCTGAGAAACTTCTATGCCGCTGTCAAGGCTTGAATATTTTTCCTTAAGCCGCTCAAGGCACTCGACAACAACATCCTCGGAGAACTGAGTAATCTTTGCAAGCATTTCAATACTCTGCGGTTCACTTTCCAGAAACAGAACAGTCTCAAGAAGAGCTGTCTCTGTATCAAGATTCAAATTTATCCTGCGGATCTGAACGCTGTCAAAATCTTCATCTTCTTCTGATTCGTCTGAGAATTTCAACTGTGCCTTATTTTCTTCTATTTTTTTCACGTCTTCGTTAATTTCCATATCAGGAGAAACTTCTTTTTCTCCGTCTTCTGTTCTTTCGTCCGCAACAGCATCTACGGCTGCTTCCGTCAAGCCGCCTGCTTCTTCCTGCATATTTTTATATCTCCAAACATTTTATTCTGAAAAATATCAGCCATCTTAAGCTTAACAGCCTCAAGTATAGCCATAAATGCGCATATAACATCAAGCAGATTTCCCTTTCGAGTAATAAGGTCTGTAAACATACATTCTCCTTTACGCTCCAAAAGTTCATTCATAAGTGTGATTTTTTCATTTGGTGAAATATCCTCATTCATGTTCAAGATTCTTTCATCTGTATTTATACTTGTCAGGCTCTTGAAAATCTTCTGCATACTCTGCAAAAGTGCCCATGTATCAAGTTTTTCCCACTGGTTTTCATCTTCTTCAAACGGTAAAAAGCGTTCTATCTTTTTGCGCTCAAAGCTCCACTCACTCTGCTCTTCCTGTTCTTCCATCAATACTGACAGCTTTTTGAACCTCTGATACTCAATCAACTGTTCAACAAGTTCTGTACGAGGATCTTCCATGCTTTCATCATCATCATAAGAAACTTCAACAGGCAGAAGCATTCGGCTTTTGATATGAATAAGCTTTGCTGCCCATTTGTAAAACTCACTCAAATCCTGCAAATCAGTTTCTATTGCATAATCAAGATAATCAAGATACTGTTCTGTAATTTCTGCAACAGGAATATCGTAAACATTTATCTGATTTTCGCGGATTAAACTCCACAGAAGATCGAGCGGCCCATCAAAATCACCAAAACTGAACTTTCTACCGTTCGACAATTCACTTACTTCTGTATTTTCCGCCATAAACTTCCTCTGCAAAAGCTGTTCTATCCAGAACAAGCTCCAATCCTGTATCTTCCAGAGCATTCAAAGCCCTGCGGTATTTATCCAGGAAACCTTTTTCTACATCGGCACAATCAGTAAGAATTTCAAGCATCGGAACAAGGACAAACCCCCTTTCCTTTATTCTTTCGTGCGGAATAATCAGATCCGCAGTATGCACTGTTTCTGATCCAAAAATTTCTATATCAATATCAAGCGAACGCGGACCATTTCTAAACTCTTTTGTTCTGTCACGTCCACCTTCTTTTTCAATGATATGACAGATATCAAGAAGATTTTCCGGTGTTCCGTCAAAAAAACCTGTGACAGCCATATTGAAAAAATCATCCTGATCAGTCACATACATTGCCTTCGAACGGTACACCGAAGAAAAACAAAGAGAACTTATATAGTCTGACAGTCTGGAACATGCATACTGCAATATCTCAAGAGATGATTTATTATCATAAGAGCGATTGGATCCAAGTCCCAGAACTACGCGCATCATATTTAGAAAAGCTCCTCCGGAGAAGGCTTATCTTCTGCAGCTGCTTTTGCAAGAGAAAGTGAATCAGAACCTGCAGTTAACTTTGAAGCCTTTGCTGTTTTTCCAGCGCTTTCAGATGCAGCAGCCGGCGTATTTGTACCGGCAGAAGCTGACGGTGCTTTGTCTGTATTCTGAGAGACTGAAGCTCCTGGATTTCCTACACCTTTTGCACGCATTTCTTTTTCGTATTCACGAATTTCTTCCTCAGTGACAACGGCGCCTTCTTTTGTACGCAAAACCATACCAGGAAAGAGTTTTTCACGGATAGTACGTTCAAACTCCATACGGCGGTCAGGATTATTTTCGATAAAGGCAACGGCATTTTCTTTACCCTGAGCAATTTTTTCTTCACCGCAGGCATACCATGAACCTTTTTTATCGATAAGTCCATGCTTGACAGCGGAATCAAGAATAGATGCAGCTGCAGAAATACCTTTTCCGAAATAAATATCAAGCTCAACTTTACGGAATGGAGGCGCAACTTTATTCTTGACGATTTTTACGCGTACACGGTTACCAATAGTTTCATCATCGCCCTTGCCGTCAATAGATTCAATTCTACGGATTTCAAGACGAACAGACGAATAGAACTTAAGTGCATTTCCACCAGTTGTTGTTTCTGGATTTCCAAACATAACACCTATTTTCATACGAATCTGATTTATGAAAATAACAATACACTTGCTCTTGCCGACTATTGCAGTAAGCTTTCTGAGAGCCTGGCTCATCAGACGGGCCTGAAGTCCCATTACAGAATCACCCATTTCACCTTCAATTTCTTTCTGAGGTGTCAAAGCTGCAACTGAGTCAACAACAATTATATCAACAGAACCTGAGCGAACAAGAGTTTCACAAATTTCAAGAGCCTGTTCACCAGTATCCGGCTGAGAAACATACAGCTCATCAATGTTTACACCAAGATTACGGGCATATACAGGATCAAGAGCATGTTCTGCATCAATAAACGCTGCAATTCCATGAAGTTTCTGTGCTTCAGCAATAGCATGAAGAGCGAGGGTTGTTTTTCCGGAACTTTCAGGACCATACATTTCTATGATTCTTCCGCGCGGATATCCGCCAATTCCCAAAGCTTCATCCAGGAGTAAAGAACCAGATGGTATAGCATCAATTCCTGTAGTATCAGTTTTAGTTCCAAGCTTCATGAGAGATCCAGTTCCAAACTGCTTCTCAATCTGAAGCCTGGCAACCTCAAGAGCCTTCAACTTTTCAGACATTTCCTGTGATGTCTTTTCTTCTGTAAGTTTTGCCACAAACTCCTCCAAAAAAAAGTAATAAACTTAAAAAAAGTTCTTCGGCACAGCTGATAAAACAGCAGATAAAATGCCTTACTATATATATAGATTTAAACTTCGAAAAAAATCCAAATAAAGTGTGGAGAGTATAGCAAATTTTACAAATTTAGGGAACATCTAAAAAAATACTTACAGGAGACGCATTACAATTTTTATTTTATGGAATTACAAAGTTAAAACAAAGTTTTATCAAAAAAAAACGGCTCCAAAAGCAGTATCTTTCAGAGCCAGTTTTTCAAAGAGGTGGAAGTGTATCACCTTTAACAGGCTGATGATAGGCACATTCGTAAATAATCAGCTGGCCGCCAACATCTGCGACGCGCCCCAAAATTCTGATTGGTTTCTCAGTATCAAGAGGCGGCTGCGGATTGTGCTCAAAAAATACAGGAACAACACCCTCAAGAACTTTTTTATCAGCATAACCTTCGAGCATATCAAAACGCATGCTTCCGTCATCAGCGACTTCCATATTGGAAATTCTGCCATCCCAGATTATATAACAGTCTTCATACAGAGCATGATTTCTCTCGACATCTCTATATGAAAAATTATCTTTCAAAGAATCAAAAGTCTGTTCACGTAAATTAGCAAGCATATCCATTGACTTAGCTTTGAGATTTTCGCTGGCGCCGCTGTTTATTATGCGATTAATCTCAACATGAGCTGCGTTATCTCTTTCATTCTTGAAGTAATTTAATGCTTTTTCATAAATTTTAGTTACGTCAGTTTCTTCTTCAGTTTTTTCAGCTTCTGTAAGCTGAAGCTCCTTTATTGTATAATTGAGGGCATCTATCGGTTTTACAGATTCAACTGTATCCTTCTTTGGTAAAACAGTCGTTTTTGAAGAACGTCCACTTAGCAAACCGGAATTTCCCAAGATAAAACCAGCAGAACCGACACCACCCACTAATAATCCAAGGATTACAGCATTTCTGACAAGCTCCGTATCAACGACAGAACCTAAAGGAGGATAAAATTTCTGAATTTTACCAGAATAAAACCACTGCTGAAGTAAATCAAAATTTCCCTTCAAGCCACGGATAAATTCGATTGCATCGTGAGCGATTTTATTTTCAGGATCAGAAGTCTGTACATCGAGATAATACTGCAGGGCACGTGAAAAGTCACCTTTATGGAGAAATAAAATTGCCTGTCCGAGATATAATTCAGTATTCTGAACCCTTATCTTTCTTGCCTCATCATAAAAATTGCCCGAATTGCCAAAGTCACCGACATACAGGCAGCAAGTTCCAAGAGAAAGATAATATTCAAACGAGCCTTTATAATTTTTTTCATTATCCTCAAGAAGCGAAATAGCCATCGAAAACTTTCTTCGCCTCATAAGTTTTCTCGCATACTGAAGAACAGACGGGTTCATTACTTAATTTCCAATGCTCCTAAGTTTTTCAAAAATAGCATCAAGTTCATCATTCAAACTTTTCAGCTCTTCTTTGTCAATGTCATCTGCACTGCTGAGTGAATCTATATAATCTATAAGGTTCTGAATATATTCAGGATCAAGCTGCTCTTCTGTGACAGCCTGAGCAGCCGGCGACAATTCAACAGTTTTTCCGCTGCCGGCACCGTTATCTTTTGATGCAGTTTCTGTACCTGCAGGTTGTGCATCAGAAACTGATAAATCTGGTATAGAACTTCCAGGAAACAGTTCATTTCCTGATTCCAGGGACGATATCAAATCATCACCGGCTGGAGTTTTTCCGGCATAAATAGGCTCAACACCTTCTGCAACTGTAATATAAAATGTTTTCACATCAACCTGTGAAGACAAAAGATATGCCGTCTTCCAATTTACAGCTACACCAGAATTATTATAAGATAGAACAGTAGAATATCCTTTTGACTCGTGAACTTCCGGCTGCCAATATCTTGCAAGAGAATCAACAGGTCCCAAAGTTACACATTCTGGTTCTGAAATATCTGCACCGCTCAACATAAACTGAACAGCTGCTTTTTTATTTGAAGAGCGAATCCATTTATCATTTTTCATGCTGTGGAACTGTTTCTGCTTATTCATTTCCGGAACAGCCGCTGTTGAAAAATGAGATGACGTACTTTCACCAAGTATTGTATCAAAAATACCTTTTACTGTAAACGTCTGGGGATTTTCGCTTAAATTCACTGTATAAAGATTAACACGCACACAATCTTTAACCATCTCAGGCATATCAGCAGTTTCCTGTGGAAAAGTAAAATCAACTATAAAAACTGCCTTTCCAGGTATCTCATATGCCATCTGTGCACCATATGAAGTCTGACGTGCTTCACTCTTTACTCCGCCTGAATAATGCATTGCATATTCTTTACGGCCGACACGAAGCATAAAATATGTTGAGTTAAAAAAATCGTATGAACTGAAAAGAGGTGTTTCTTTTCCACTGTCGCTCACTGCATACAGACCAAAAGTTCCCTGGTCACCTCTGAGCTTCAAACTGACATGACCTTGAGTATACTCAACTTTTTTTGCAGTAGAATAAGACCAGCCCGTATATGGATCAGTAGAATCCGGCTGAGCAGCAGCTTCCTGAGCATCATCCTGCTTAACATCATCCACCTGAGCTGCTGCAGCTTCAGCAGTTGCAGAACCGGTTTGAGCAAAGCAAAGACCAACAAAAAAAGACGACACCAGACAAGCTGCAACTTTTTTAATATATATTTTCATTTTATTCCTCTTTGTTGTTAGTAGAAGTGCTGTATCTTTCATCCAGAATACGCTGCAGCTGAGCGGCCCTGAGCTTAAGTTCAATAAGTTCCTTGTCACTTACACCTGTTCTTCTTCTGACTGCAACTGACGATTCTGCAGGACTGACTGCAGTTGCTGCACTTCCAGCCGACGTTTCAATTACAGCAGGAACCTCTGCCGGTTCTGCAGAAACAGGATTTGCCAAAAGAATATCATTATCAGATGGATTTGCAATATTTGCAGACTGTGCCGCACGCAATGCAGCTTCATTTTCTGCTTTTTTCTGCAAAAGTTCTTTATTTGCAGCATCGGCAGCTTCAAGAGCCGCAATTTTTTCATTAGCTTCGTTAAGCTGCTTTTTCAGCGCAACAATTCCTTCAGCCTCGTGATCTTTCAGCTGTTTTTCGTAATTTTCTTTTGCTGCAAGATACTCATCATCCGAGGATTTCAGCAAATCAAGAAGTTTTTCTTCCCTTTCACGCTGTGCAATCGCATCCAGCTTAAACCTGGCATCATCAGCCTTGCTGTCATCTGCGTAATCATCTGCTATCTGCTGATACAAATCGCGTGCAGTATCAAAATCATAATCATCGTAAAAACACTCTGCAATCCAATAAAGAGCAGACGGATATACAGGGCTGTCCGGATTTTCATGACAGAAATCACTGAGAACCATAACGGACTGATCATTGTCACCTATATAGTGAAGGGCTTTTCCGTGCTGATATTCAACAGTTGGACAAAGCTTACTGTCAGGATATTGAGAAATAAAAGTTGAACAGTCGCTGATAGCCGATGTATAATCTTCACTATACATCTCACTCATAATGAGCATGTAATAAACATCAGCACCAAAATCAACGCTGTTCACTGCTTTTCTGAGCAGAATAGCGGCACTGGAATAATCTTTGTTATTATAAGATTCAAGACCGGCTGCAAGCATTGCATTTGCGCCAGCATCATCTTGAGCAAAAACAGGAGAACATAATAATAAAGCAGAAAGCAACATAAAGCTTACCGCATTCAATCTCACCACTTTAAAGCTCCCTTGAAGAAAGCAGAACCAGAAACAAATACATCAACACCTGCATCGAACACAGATGAAACAGTTTCTGAATTTACACCGCCATCTACAGAAATTAAATAAGACAATCCTTTTTCTTTCTGTATATCGGCAAGTTTTTTGACTTTATCTACAGTATACGGTATAAGTTTTTGACCGCCCCACCCCGGATTTACAGTCATTATAAGAACAAGATCAACGTATGGCAAAATCTCTTCTACGGCACTTATCGGAGTTGCAGGACAGAGCGCAATGCCAGCTTTCTTACCGGCTTCGTGAATCATCTGAATACATCTGTCAGCATGATTTGTTGCTTCTATATGAAAAGTCAGATAATCGGCTCCCGATTCCAGAAATGATGGAATCATAAGTTCAGGTTTCTCAACCATAAGATGAACATCAAAAGGAAGATCAGAACTCGATCTGATTGAACGGATTACAGGCTGTCCGTAAGATACTTCTGGAACAAAATGTCCGTCCATTACATCAATATGAACCCAGGAACCCTTATTTTCTTTTATATACCTAAGGGCACCACCCAAATCAGCAAAATTTGCAGAAAGCAAAGATGGAGAAAGCTTCGCATTTTTTTTCATAATAATTCAGTTTAATAAAAAAAAACATATCTGTAAAGAAGAATATGATTAACGAAACCGTCAGGTCGAATTTCAAGTTATAATAAATTTGAAAATCCTATAAAGCCGTTGAAAAAGACAAAATATGAAGTTTATTGCAAAAACGTCATTAAATTCTCAAAAAAAATCATTGAAAAATCAAACAAAATGCAATTTTATCTGCAAAACGACTAATGAAATAAGATGCTCATACGAAAAATACAAAAGCAATCTGACATCCAGAATTTATTTTGGAATCTCGAAATCTTCGGTTACCGACAGGTTTACTGCGTGATTTCGCATGACAAAATAAAATTCACTTGTCAGTAAAATAAAATTCACTTGCCAGCAAAATAAAATTCACTTGTCAAAACTGTTCAGATACAGTCACAGAATAAAAAAGGCAGAACCAGCATGTTTTCACAAGCCATCCTGCCTTTTTGATTGCAAAAACTATCAGACCTTGAACAAATCTACCTGTCCACCAATCTTATTGATAGAGTTCTGAACTTCATTTGAAATATCACGAAGGGCAACACCGGTTTCATTGATTTTTCTGGCTCCGGCAGACATTTCATCCATGTTTTCCTTCATGCTTGATGTGATATTTTTCAAAGAATTCATTTCTTTCATGATATGTTCGTTCTTTGAAGACATAGACTTTGAAGCAAGCTGAACCTCCATAGTACTGTCATTCATAGACTTCAAAGCTTCACCTATCTGCTGAGAACCAGCATTCTGCTCTTCCATAGCAGACTTAATCTGAATAACAAGTTCATCCGTTGCCTGAATTCTGCTCGACACAGAAGTAAATGCTTTACTTGATTCTTCAGAAGCAGATACTACCTCAGAAATTGATTCCTTAATATTGCTAAGCTGCTCTCCAATTGTCTTTGACTGAGCAGAAGATGTTTCCGAAAGCTTACGAATCTCGTCAGCAACAACGCTGAAACCCTTACCAGCTTCACCGGCATGAGCAGCCTCAATAGCAGCATTCATAGCCAGAAGATTTGTCTGTTCTGCAATATTTGAAATTGCCTGGTTTGCTTCCTGAAGCATCTGTGACTGGCTTTCAATCTGTTTGATACGGTTATTAACATCCTGCTGTTTTGTAAAACCAGTCTTTGCATCAGCTGAAAGCGACTCAAAAGAAGCAGCCATCATCTCGACAGACTTATTTACAGATGCAATATTTCCCATCATTTCATCAACAGCAGCAGAAGCCTGTGTAACGCCAGATGACTGAGTTTCAATCAATCTGTCAAGCGATGTGATATTGTCAGAGATTTCGTCAACAGCAGTTGCCGTTCCGTCGACACTGCCAGACTGATGATGAATCTGGTTAATAATGCTGTCCATATTTGCAATGATCTGTGTGATTGCACTTGCAGTATCTTCTGTACCGGCAGAGAGCTTCACGCCAGACTCGCTCAAAATATCTTTTGATTTTTTGAGTTCTGCAACAATCTGCTGAAGCTTGTCACAAAAGAAGTCAAAATGAATAACCAGGTCACCGATTTCATCACGGATAAGAAGTTTTACACGCTTTGTAAGATCAGCATCGCCGGTCTCCATATCCTTGAGAACATTTGTAACGTTATTTATACGCCACATAAGCCAGCGTATAAAGTAAGCTGCATACAGGCCAATTATCAAAGTAAGACATATAGCAATAGGAATGATAACCTTCATGGAATTTATAGTAACATTCTTTATTGTCTGAAGACTCTTTGCAATAAAGATCATTCCAGTAATTGTGCCGGTATCAGAAGCTATTGGAAGATATACAGACAGATACTGGCTTCCATTGATTTTATTACGTCCGTTATATTTAGATCCGCTGAAAACCAAATCAGAAATCTTGTTATTATTAAGTCTGGTACCAGCAAGAGTCTGGCCGTTTTCATTTCTCAAAGAAGTAGAAACTCTCTCATCATTTTTAAAAACTGTACATTCAACAGAATAATTTTTCCATATAGTCGTCACGAAACTGTTATCTTTCTCAGAAGCTAAGTCATAGCAGATTACAACAGAACCGATTACCTTGCTGCCATGTCTTACAGGATGTGCACTGATTGCTGCAAAATAGCATTCACCAATCTGTTCAAAAGAATAGGAAGAATCTTTTCCTTCCAAAGCCCTTTTAACAGAAGATACATTGGAAACATTTGTTCCTTTTGAAAGAGTTGCACTTGAAGAGGATAAAATACTACCGCTTTTATCAGTAAAGACAAGCATATCAACACCAAGTTCTGCTTTTTCTTCCGCAGCAAGTCTTGAAAGCATACTGGAATTCTTTACCTCAACAGCCTCTATTACTTCGTTCCTGTCAGCAATCAATACTGCATAATTTCCCAAATCCCTGACATTAGAATTCAATTCTTCTTCAACAGCAACTGAAGTTGTATCAAGACTGAGCAATGTATCAGCTTCAATAGCTCTGCTGAATACAAGCATGGAAACAAGTGCTATTCCGAAACAACAGAATATAATTGAGCCGCCAACTAAAAAAGTAAGTTTTGTCGATATCTGGATATCGCGCTTCGCTTTTGTATCAAACCTGTCTAATTCCTGTCTTGCCATATACTCTCCTTAACATAGTCCAAGAAATTACAAACTTTTAACCAATTTTCAATAGCTATTTTTTGTCTATAGCACTATATAAAGTATATATCAACATATTGCAGTATTCAAGAAAAATTTCACAATTGCATATGCGACAAAAAAATTGACAAGCTAATGCCTAACTGTTATCATACGATAATATAAGAGTACTTTAGTAATTTGCGGTCGAGGAGTTTGTATGACACTTAGAGAAAAGTATGAGAGAGGTCTTCAGGATTCAGAAAATTTCATTACAGGAGAAAAAGTAAACGTTACTCCTTCCTATAAATATGGAACACAACTCGGCTATTTTTTCAATGACGAGCTCGATTATACAGAAATGAACATTCACTGCGAATATCCAGTAGAGAAACTTCGCCGTGATGACTGGGACTTGAAAATCCGTTTTCAGCTCAGAAAAAGAGACATCGACTGGTTTGCAGACAGTGCATATGTATACCGTTCACTTGCAACTCTGGCCGATTCTGACTGGTCAAAAGGTGAACCTCTTGACAGTGAAGCTAAAGAAATCATGCGCGGCATGAAAGACATTCTGCTTCCAGTTCAGGAAGGACTCCAGATAAAAACTGTCGGTGTTGAATGGGCACTTCATGTTCCGGACTGTACAACATTCTTTGTAAGTTTCTTCTATAAATACGAC
>JAZQQW010000058.1:0-5517 GCA_045629255.1 Treponema sp. | reverse complement strand
CTCCGCGGAATTTTTCAAATGCCCAGCGTGCAAACTTGAGTACGATGTAGTCACCGTCTGGTGCTCCGCCTGCTGTATATTTATCGAGAGAGCCGTCTCTCCAGTATGGAAGTTCGTCGTGTGTGAGTCCTGCAGCAAGTTTTGCAGAAATCAAAGCGATAGGGAAACCTGTTGCTTTTGAAGCGAGTGCTGAAGAACGAGATGTACGAGGGTTGATTTCAATGATTACTACGCGGCCTGTTTTCGGGTTGTGTGCAAACTGAACGTTTGTACCACCGATGACACCGATTTTTTCTACGATCTGGAATGCCATCTTCTTGAGTTTATCTTCGAGTGCTTTATCAATTGTCATGAATGGAGCTGAACAGAAAGAGTCACCTGTGTGAACGCCGACTGCATCGATGTTTTCGATGAAACAGATTGCAATCATCTGGTTTTTCTTGTCGCGAACAACTTCTACTTCAAGTTCTTCCCAGCCGAGGATTGATTCTTCGATCAAGCACTGATGTGTCATTGAAAGGTCGAGACCGTTTGCAACGATTGTGCGGAGCTCTTCGATGTTGTAGCAGAAACCACCACCCTGGCCGCCCATTGTGTAAGCAGGTCTTACTACGAGAGGAAATCCGATTTCTTTAGCGATTTCTTCAGCGCCTTCAACTGTGTGACAGATTCCTGAACGTGCACATTCGATGCCGAGTTCTTTCATTGTTTCTTTGAAGATTTCACGGTCTTCACCGCGTTCGATAGCGTCGAGGTCTACACCGATAACTTTAACGCCGTATTTATCCAAAACGCCGGCTTTGTTAAGTTCCATTGCCATATTCAAACCTGTCTGACCGCCAAGGTTTGGAAGGAGAGCATCAGGGCGTTCCTTTTCGATAATCTGACTTAAACGTTCCACATTTAAAGGCTCAATGTAAGTTGCATCTGCCATAACAGGGTCTGTCATGATAGTTGCAGGGTTTGAATTTACCAATACAATTTTATAGCCCTGTTCACGAAGTGCCTTACATGCCTGAGTTCCAGAATAGTCGAACTCACAAGCCTGTCCGATAACGATTGGACCTGATCCAATAATCATTACTTTGCTAATGTCGTCGCGTTTCATATATATTTTTACTCCTACTAAAACCAATGTTGAATTTTTCAGTTATGAAACAGACTTCATCAGAATCTTCATAACTAAAAAAAAGCTGAATCCTTAATAAAGAATTCAGCTTGTTAAATCCAGATAAAAATAGTATGACTAACAGATAAAATATCGAGTTTTAATATAGTTTTTAAGCATCCTCTAGTTTTCATACTAGGTCGATATTATAGTAATTTTTTTTTATTTATACAAGAGCATTTTTAAAAATATAAATTTCCAGTGTTACACTACGATTTTCCTAAAAGAGATGTAAAATTCATTTTGTCATGCCAGTTTACGCAGTAAACTAGCCAGCAGCCGAAGATTGCGAAATTCCGAAATAAATTCGTGATTACAGTTTTTTATGCTCTTATTATTGCAAGAACGACTGTAATTTTATAACTCGACATTCAGGCTAACAAAATAAAACTGTAAAATACAAAAAAAACAGGGGAAACACATTGGAATCCCCTGTTTTTCACAAATAAGAACCAGACCATGAAAGAATCAAGTCGTTTTTTCTAGAAATTGTTTCCGTTCCAGCCCCAGTCTTTGGTTCCCTGATATTTGACATACACTTTATCACCGGGAATATCAAGTTCATCTTTCAAAATAGCACATATTTCATTTGTCATTTTATCACTATCAGATGAAGAAACATCACCAAAAACGCTGACAGAAACAAGAGCACCCTTGTCAAGTTTTTTGCCGGCAAACCACAAATCATAATCATCATCGATGCCAATCATGAGATAACTCTCCGGTTTATGCATCAAAGAAATTGCTTTTCCGAGTTTTGTTTTTATTGCTTCCTTTTTCTCTGCAGAAACAGGAACTGTGATTTTAGAATCAATAAATGGCATACAGACACTCCATATTTTTGCGATTATTTTGCATTGAACAAACAAGGCAAAATAATATCGCTTTTGGCTGAAAAAAACTGAAATTATAAAATTTCTTCTATATACTAGAGTTGTTCAAATTCCAGTTCACAAAAAATTTATAATTTGCAGATAATTTTTGTCCAGAAAACATCAGGACTGTAAAAATTTAACTGCAACAGTTATCAGAATCTATTAATTATCATGAGGATTTTTCAAGATAAGAGCTTTTCTGAACTCATCTGATGAAACAGAAAACAAATCTACATCAGACGGATGTGTATCTTCCAGCATGGAAATGCTGCCGTCAAAGTTCACATTATCTGCAATGCGGATATTTTCAGTTGTCAAATTTCCTTTTACAGAACTGCCCTTACACAGTTCAACACGTTCCTGCCCATTAATATCCCCGGAAACAGAACCATATACAACGACAGATTTTGCAGTAATTTTATCGACATTACATTCTGAAGTTTTGCTTATTTCCAAATCGCCAGTTGAGCGGATTGTTCCTGTAAACTTACCGCTTATAACAAGACGGTCTGTAAAAGTAAGTTCCCCATCAAATACTGTAGTTTCACCAAATTCAGTGAAATTCAATTCTTGCTTAGCCATACAGATTATATTATATCATTTGAGGTTTTTCTTTCAAGGGCAAGTGCATGAATGCTGTGCAAAATACAAAATCTGCCAAAAATAACTTATTCACCAGTTTCTTTCAGTTAATTTTGCAATATTTTAACAAGTTTAATTTTCAGAGTCCGTTTCAGAATCTGTGTCTACTTTAGAATCAGTCTCTGTTTCTATTTCAGAAACCATATTCTGCTTAAAAGTTCCATCAAGTTTTTTTATCAAGGCGGTAACAATAAGCCACAAACTCACGCAGACTTCTAAACAGGCAAACCAGTCACCATAAGCTGTATAAAATGTCAAAACTTTGTGGCGAGGTACAGAAATCTCTCCATACAGCCATTCCTTTGAAAACTCTGCGGCATGAGAAACAACTCTACCACTGCAGTCAATAAAGCACGTAATACCGCTTGCTGTACTGCGAACCATAGGTACATCATTTTCTGCACAACGGAAAACAGACATAGCCAGATGCTGTCTCTGACATGTTTTTGATCTAGACCAGGAATCATTTGAAATATTAAAGAAACATTCTGCACCGTTTTTTACAAATTTTCTGCACTCGCTGCCAAACGTATCTTCAAAGCATACCGGTACCGAAAAATTGAGATTTTTGTAATCAAAAACACGATATCGCGAACCAGATGACCAGACGAAGCTCTGGTCTTTTACAATCACATCATAAATTTTATGAAACACAGAATAAAACGGAAGAGACTCCGTGAACGGAACCAAATGTATTTTGCTGTACATTTCCGGTTCCGGCGGCACGATTTTTGTAACATTCTTTTCAAAAATAAGTGCTGAATTATAGTATTCCTTAAAATCCTCAGCTTCACCAACCCCTTCCGGTTTATCAATGATTTCACCGCTTTCGCTGATGACAACCTGCTCAGAATAATCTTCGTGCATAGCAGGAACATGCTCTATATGCTGATTGCCAATTACAAAGCATGCGTCGCTTGTATTAATCAATCCCAACACAGATGAAACGGCATTGAATCTGCCATAATCTTTTCTGGAAGTATAGTTATCAATAACCGACGGAACAACTGCAGTTTCCGGCCACACAATAAAATCAACATCAGGATGCAGCGCAAGTCCCTGCTTTGTCAAAGAAACAAGGTTTGCTATATCCTGTTTGTAAACATCACCTTTGTATTTATGCGAATCAGCATTATTCTGTACGGCAAGTATGCTCAGATATTTTTTGCTGCCGTTTGAATCTTCAATTTTTGCCCTTGATTCGTCCATGATAAATCCCCAAAGGCAGAAACAGAAAAAAATGGCAGACAATATGGAAAAGCAAGCTGCAATATGCTTTCTGCTGCCATTTTTGTACCACTCAAACGAACGGACGACAGCCGCAGAAAAAAACGCACAGAAAAAAGATGCAACCCAGACACCTCCGACAGAAGCACACAGCAGAACAGGCAAAAACCGCCATTGGCTGTATCCAAGCACTCCGTAATTAAACCCCAGAGGTCCAATGCTTTTTACATATTCAAATGCACACCAGATTAAAGCCATAAACCATACATCAGAACATGCAAAGCGTGCACTGACAAATTTCATGACGGCAAAAAGAAATGCATGAAAAGCAGCATGTATCAGGATTACAAGAATCAGATATAAAATTCCATAATTAACAAGCCAAAAAGAAAACAATCCATAGCTCAAGGCACCAAAAACTGTCCCCAAAAGCATACAGAACTTGATATTGGATTTTTTAATTGCAAAAAAAACAGGAATAAGACAAAAATACCCTGCCAGCGGGACCCCGCTTAAAAAAATAAAATTACAATGAGAAAGAAAAAAGAGAAACGAACCAGCAACTACAAGAAGTATACTATTCACTAAGACTCTTCTTGCAAAGGCAGAGACCACAGTGCCTTTTTCAATTCCTGTCCGGAACGGAATGCTGCAACATAATGAGGTGCAACAGAAAGCTGCTCACCTGTTTTCGGATTGCGGGCTTTTACGCGACCTTTTCGAAGACGCGGCTCAAAGGTTCCGAAACCTCTCAGTTCAATTGTGTTTCCATCTTTTAATGAATCTTTCAATTCGCTCAAAAGACTTTCAACAACATCTTGAACTATTCGCTTTTCGCATTTTGTATTCTGGTATACAGCTTCAACCAAATCATATTTTGTAATTTTTTTACCAGCCATACACCCACCTTCAATACGAAAATTTAAAAAAAGAAAAAAGGCCCTCCAATAAGTTCAACAAAAGGCTCTTATTGGACAGCCTATAATTTCCTTATTTTGCTGCAGAATCGCTAGCAGCAAATGTTTTGTTAAACAAATTCATCATGCGGCTCTTCTTACGTGCAACAGTATTGAGCTTCATAATGCCCTTACGATATGCATTGTCATATTCTGACTGAAGAACCTTGTACTTTTCCTGTGCAAGAGCCTGGTCCTTCTTCTGAACTGCTTCAATGAAATGTCTTACTGCTGTGTGACAGCGTGATTTTACTGCCTTATTACGAATGCGACGAACTTCACTCTGTTCATGTCTCTTCTCAGCAGATGTTTTCTTTACTGACAAAGGAATACCCCCAAACAAAACTAAAACTGGATAACAGTTTATACAAACATTAAATGTTAGTCAAGACTATAAATGCTTGTATAGCATTTATTTACAAAAAAAGAGCTCTCCACTAGGACAGCCCTTTTCCATAGCACATAATTGTACATATAAGAACAACTGCGCAGCAAATTTCTGCAAATTACACAGTAATAATGCAAAATTCTGCACCGCAAAATGATCTCATTTAAAATCTTTCGGTCTGCGCTCAACGCGTTTGCACTTCTGGCACTCTGCGATGTTCTTGATTTTTCCGTTTTCAACCATGCTCTTCATTATGATTTC
>JAZQQW010000057.1:0-16558 GCA_045629255.1 Treponema sp. | reverse complement strand
TTTCGGTCATGGCGTAACTCCTTTGTTTTTTGTGTGGTAACTAAATTCTAAAGAATTACGCCTTTTTTGTAAATTTATTTATAACTCGAAATTTGACCTTATAATTAGATACCCGAAAACTGTAAATTCGGTATTCTGCTGATATGGCTTTGAAGATTACTTGAAATTAGATGTCGAAACGGCACAACTCACGGGGAATTGTTTGTCAGAAAACTAAAATAATTTTTTTTATCTGTTGTATTACGAAATATTGGGATTGACCAAATAAATATGAATTTGCTATAATTGCGTACCCCTTGGAGATATGCATGTATCTCCCATTTTAAGACCATAAGGAGAATGTACTATGAGACAGTATGAACTTATGACTATCTATCCTCTCGAGGATGAGAAATTTAAGAACGGTTCTGAGCTTTTGCGTTCAGATCTCGCTGAGTTTGGCGTAGAAATCGAAAAGGAAGAGCCTTTTGGTGACCGTGACCTTACTTACGAAGTAAAGAAGAACCGCCGTGGAAGATTTGTTTTGCTCCACATTAAGGCAAATCCTGCAAAGATTGCAGAAATGGACAAGAAGTTTAAGTTGAATGTCAATCTTCTCAAGTACCTTTTTGTTGCTGTAGAAGAGAAATAAGCTTAGATAACTTAGCATAACTGATTCGAAGAAGAGGTACGCATGGCATCAGATATTAACAGTGTAACATTGGTTGGAAGGCTTACAAGAGATGCGGAACTTAGTTATACGCAGGGCGGTATGCCTGTTGTTGCTTTGTCAGTAGCTGTAAATCGTGCCCGTAAGGAGAATGATCAGTGGATAGAGGAAGTGAGTTATTTTGATATTTCTTACTTCAGCAAGGCTGCTGAGAATCTCAAACAGTATCTTACAAAAGGCAAGCAGATCGCAGTTCAGGGAGCCCTGAAGCAGGATCGCTGGGAAAAAGACGGACAGAAGTTCAATAAGGTTCGTATTATGGCAAACTCTGTAGAGCTTCTTGGTGGTCGTTCTGAAGGTATGGGTGGTGGAGCTCCTCAGGGATCTTCTGCTTCTTACCAGACTCGTCAGTCTTATACACCTCGTCCTTCTGCTCCGATGCAGAATGATATGCCGCCGGACAGTTTCGGTGGTGACGGACAGGGATTCCCGGAAGATATTCCGTTTTAAGCTTACTTTTGAAGAAGCAAAAATCCGAAGTTAGGAGAAACAATTATGTCAGACGAAATGAAGAACGTAAACATAGACGAAGAAAAGAAGATGGATGCTGCTAACTCAGCAGAAAACTATGGCCGTGATGATGAAGGTCGTGGTCGCAACGGAAAGAACAAGGCTTTCTTCCACAAGAGAGTTTGCCGTTTCTGTGCAAATAAGGCAAAGATTGACTATAAGGATGCTGATGGTCTCCGCCGCTTTACAACAGAGCGCGGTAAGATTCTTCCACGCCGCATCACTGGAACTTGTGCAAAGCACCAGAGAGAGCTTGCTGCTGCTATCAAGAGAGCTCGCTCTATCTGTTTGCTTCCATACGTTGCAGACTAAAAAAATAACGTCGGAATGCGATCCAACTCCTGGTGACGTATCCGACATAGAATTAATAGGAGCTTGAAATGAAAGTTATTCTTAATGCAGATGTAAAACATCTTGGTGAACTTGGCGATGTAAAGAATGTTGCAAACGGTTATGCACGCAACTATCTTTTCCCACACAGCTATGCACTTCCTTATAACGAGCAGACAGCTGCTTTCTTTGAAGGAAGAAAGGCTGAAATCGAAGAGCGTAAGCAGCAGAAGCGTGCAGAAAGCAAATCTCTCAAAGAGAAGCTTGAGGCACTCAATGTTGAACTCATTATGCCAGCTGGAAACAATGGTAAGCTCTTTGGCTCTGTTACAAGCCAGACATTGATGGATTTCTTTGCAAAGAACGGTTTCGAAATTGAGCGCAAGAGAATTGAGATTCCTGGCGTTTCAATTAAGAGCTGTGGTACAACAGCTGTAAAGGTTCACCTTTACGAAGCAGACACTGCTGAGATTCAGGTAAATGTAAAGCCTCAGATTGTAGAGGAAGCAAAGGCTGAAGAGTCTTCTAAGAAGGAAAGAAAGTCAAGAGCTCCAAAGGAAGAGGCTCCAGCTGAAGAAACAAAGGCTGAAGAGAACAACTAATTGAGTTTTTTGTGAAAACTTGATAAATTAGCCATATGCAGGACTGTAAAGTTCCTTGTGTATGGCTATTTTTTTTGATTATAAAAATAGAGTGGTGTTGTAATGGAATTAAAGGATAAAGTTCCTCCGCATAATATGGAGGCTGAGCAGGCAACATTGGGAGCAATGCTGCTTGACTGGGACTCTGTCGGTGATGTTGTTGCATATTTGAGAGCTTCAAATTTTTATGACCCGCGCAACCAGATAATCTACACAGCAATGATGAGCCTTTTTACACAGGGTGTAAAAGGTGACATGCTTACTATAATTGATGATTTGACAAAGTCCGGCAAACTCGAGCAGGCTGGTGGCATTTCTTATGTTTCATCTCTGACAAACCTTGTTCCAACTAGTGCAAACGTTGATTACTATGCAAAAATAGTTCAGGACCAGTCTACTCGCCGCAATTTGATAACTATATCTCAGGAAATCAAAGCTGATAGTTTCGATGATACAAAAGACAGCCGTAAGATTCTTGAGGAAGCTGAACAGAAAATTTTTAAGCTTACTGATACAAATCAGTCTACTCAGGTTTACACAATGCACGATGTTATTCCTGAGACTATCCGCAAAATTGATTATCGCTTCAAAAATAAAAGTGCTACATCTGGCATTGAATCAGGTATCACCCAGCTTGACAGCATGACAAGCGGTTTTCAGAAATCAGAAATGATTATTGTCGGTGCACGTCCATCTATGGGAAAAACAGCTCTTGCACTTTCTATGCTTCAGCATATTGCTGTTGAAAAAAAGATTCCGGCCGGGTTTTTCAGCCTAGAAATGTCCAGTGATCAGATTGGACAGCGTCTTTTGTCCCAAGTTGCACGTGTACCAGGTCAGAAGCTTCGAAGCGGCATGTTAAAAACTGAAGATTTCAAGAAACTGCAGGATGCGGCAACATCATGTTTTGATGCGCCGTTATACATTGTTGATACGCCGAACATGAAGCTTCTTGATCTGCGTGCTATGGCAAGACGTATGAAAGTTGACCGCAAAGTTGAAATAATTTTTATTGACTATATCGGACTTATTACAAGCGAAAATACAGATGCCCCTGTTTATGAGCAGCAGTCTGCGATTTCAAAATCTCTTAAAAGCCTTGCCCGTGAACTTGAAATTCCAATCGTTGTTCTTTGTCAGGTTGCCCGTGATGCAGAAGGAAATGAACCTACTTTGGCTCAGCTGCGTGGTTCTGGTTCTATTGAACAGGATGCCGATGTAGTTATGTTTATCCATGGTGAGAGAAACAGACAGAAAGAAGGAGAGGATTTTAATCCAATTCAGGACAGAAAGCTCATTATTGCAAAACAGCGTAACGGTCCTATCGGAGATGTAGAACTCATATTTATTTCTACATATACTAAGTTCGAAAATAAATCCAGAGAAGATTAAAAGATATTATTATATTTTTCAGGAATGTTACGTAATTTACTGTAATGAAAAAAGCCCGGCAATTTGTGAAGTTTGATAAACTCTTCGCTATTGCTGGGCTTCTTTATTTTCGGTTTGGCACTAGATTTACCAGATGCCTTTTTTGACAACAAAGCTTCTAAAACTTTTGTTTTGAAAGCGTGATTATTTACCGGCACCTCATATAATTTTTATATGGGATGCCTTTATTTAATTAGAAAAACTTTTTTTCCATCTTTGTGTTGTCGAGTACAATGATGTTGCCGCCTTTCTCTGTTACAACGATTCCCTTTGAAGAAAGGATAATCGGTGTGTTTGGCTCAACAGCAACTGGGCTCTTTGTCAGAAGTTCAACAGACTTGTTGTATTTTGCTACAACATAATTTGAATTATCTTTGATAACACAGTAGTAGTTTCCTGTATTGTCAGTTACGAGAACTGAATCATCTGCTACAAACTCATTGCTTTCTTTCTGGATTTCCATGCTGCCTGTGTCGAGAAGACAGAGCTTAACAGCACTGTTTCCGCCGGCTGAGCTGTCACCACAGATTGCGACATAGTAGAGTCCGCTTGTCTGAACTGAAGCTCCAGAAACTTCATCTGTAAGTGTAGGGCTTTCTACTGGGTAAATAATTCTTCTGTGAATTACGTTGACAGGTGAAAGTCTGACAACAGAACCGTCTTCTGTGCTTACTTTGACCATCTGGCTGAGTTCCTTTGAAGAATTTACAACCTTCAGACCGATAATTGTGCTTCCTGCATCGAGACTTTCATCAAGAAGTGCCTGCTGATCTTTTGCAATCTCTGTGCGGTCTCCCTGTGCTTCTGTCTCTTTTCTATCTGCGAAAGCCTGCTTCTTTTCAGCATCCTGGCTGGCTTTGTCAGCAGCTGCTTTCTGTTCTGCAGTTTTCTTTGCTTCATCATCAGCCTTTGCCTGAGCTTCCTGTGCAGCTTTCTGAGCTGCTAAAGCATCCTGCTGTGACTTGAGAGCGTTTTCCTGTGCCTTTATAGCATCTTCCTGAGCTTTCTTTGCTGCGTCCTGAGCTGCTTTATCATCAGGATTAGCTTTTGCCTTGTCCTGTGCAGCCTGAGCATTCTTCTTTGCGTTGTCAGCATTCTTTTTTGCAGCATCAGCATCTTTCTTTGCAGCATCAGCATCTTTCTTTGCGTTTGCTGCGTCCTGTTTTGCCTGGTTCTGCTTGTTTTTCTGATCGTCAAGCTTCTGCTTTTCCTGAGCAGCTTTCTGTGCTGACTCCTGAGCTTTTTCGTTAGCGTTTTCTGCTTCACGTTCCTTGAGGTCTACCATGTCTTTGCGGACATCGATGCCCTTGTCATTGTTTTCACGCATGTTGTCAACAACATTTCTGTCACTGATAACTGAAGTGTCAACGCTTGAAATTCCGCCCATTACATCATTGAGAGGAATGACAATCTGTGTTTTTCCTGGCCACTCGCTCCACTTTGTAGAGAGACCACATTTTTCCTTTGTGAGATTCTTTGAGACTACGCTCTTGTATCTCTGCTGGAATACTTCGAGATTATTGCGGTAAACAGCATTGTAAACAGTAACAAATGTAGCAACAGTTGTTGCGTCTGCATTGTTGTATCCGTATGCAGCTGTCAGGTAACCTGCGATAATTCTTCTAAGGTTTTTGATGTGATCTACTGATGCATTTGGATTCAGGATAAGAATATCTGCATCGAACTTGTCTTTTTCATTCGGGTCAACAGCGTGTATGACCGAATATTTACCGTTCAAATTAAATGAACCGCTTGTTTCTACTCTGGATGCGACCTGTCTTCCTATTCCGCGACCAATTTCTGTAATTGTATCAGCAGAATCAATGACTGTATGCGGACCTGAGTAGTTTTCGAACTGAATAGTTCCTACGTTGCCGGCTTTTTTAATTTCTTCTTCATCAACTCCGAGTGCCGAAGCGAAAGAAGCGGTAAGCAGTGCTATAGATAAAGCTGCAGCTGCTATTTTGTTAATCTTCATAAGTCCTCCTGTTTTTGCACAAACAGTTTATTGAAAACAATTATAATCAAGTATAATCCATTTTTAAGAAAAAAAGAAGTGATATTCTCCAGAATATCAACGGAAAATTAAAAAAAAAGTTTATTTTTTTTAATTTCGCCTTTTAAAGTCCAAGTTTTATGAGCTTATCCAGTGTCTTTTTTGCATACATGCGGACTTTCAGACTATATTGTGGATAGAACATATATGAGAGTATTTCGTTTCCTTTTTTGAAAAATGCAGGTTTTCCCATAAATTTGCATATTTCGTATGTTGCATCGCATACAGCCATCAAAATATAGTCTTCCTTACCTGGTTTTGCATGTCGTACAACGTATTCCAGAGCGTTCAGCATTTCTCCATCCGGATCGAAACCAAGTTCCTGTGCGTCTTTTACAAGGTAATATGTTAGGGCTGCAGCTTTCGGATTTTTCATAAAACTGGCCATATATGATGTAAATGTACACAATTGTGATTTTGCAACCAGATTCAAAACTGTCTGACAGTATTCAACGTTGTTTGTGAAAAAAAGACTTGAATCCTCTACGAGGTTTATGGCATTTACGGAAAATGCGCTATTCATGGCCGTCATTTCGTTATTCAAAACGGACATATAATTTTGTTCGCGAGTATCAAAATCACCGTTTTTCCAGTCATTGAGCATCTTTTTTTCTGTTTCACTTCCGATGGCACGTCCAAGCTGTGGCGAAGAAACTGATGCAGTGCCTGAATAGAGAGAGTAATATTGTGACAGTTTTCTCTCCCGATAGTAAGGTGCGCTTAAGCCAAATGTCTGTTTGATGCAGTATGATGAGATAACCCAGTCTTTGCCGCAGAAAACGATAAAACCTGTATCAGTGATAAACAGATGTTCCCAGTTTGAAACTCCGCTGTAAGAGGCTTTCCAGACAGGATTGAGTTCTTTGTCGTAACATTCTGCACGGTTTCTATCTGCCAAAACAAGTCCCTGTGCAGTGATTTCACTGTAGAGAAGGTTTTCTGCATTTACACCTGTGGAAATTTCTTTTTCGACTTCGCCATTTAAATTGTTTACAAGAATAATTTTTGACTGTGAAAATGAAACAAATGCAGATTTGTTTGTTTCAAAAATGTCAGGAATTATTTTTGCTCCAGATGAAAGTTTTGTGTCTGAACTGAATTTGATCCATTTGGAGACAGTTTTGCCGTTTTGGACTGCACAAAGTCCGATGCTTCCGTCTGCAAAAGACAAGAGCACACCTTGTGTACATTGGCTTGCAGATTTTACAAGTCCCGCAAATGTTATGTCTTCCATACGTTCGCCGAACGGTGATAGTGTTGTTATCGTTGTTTTGCCTTCGACTGTTTTTGCCAAAAAAACAATAATCCGTCCGTCATTGAGTTCGACAAGCGGCATGGAAGCATCTTGCCCCGGAATGTCAATTTTCCAGCGTCGTACACCGCGAAGTCCATAACAGGCGATTTCATTTTCTCCGCGGACGATAACTCGTCCGTCTCTGCCTGCAAAAGGACTTTCTATAATATTGAAACCGACATTTTTTTTCCAGATTTCAGTTCCGCTTGGATTTATCATGCTCAGCTGTGTTTTTCGGCTGACTGCATAAATCATGCCGCCTCTGCCTGTTGACAGAAGTTCTGGTTTAGAAGATATTCCGTGATACCATGCCGGTTTGCCTTCCATGTCAAAGCTATAGATGATTTTGCCTTCTATGCATGCAAGATGGCCTGATTCTGTACGGATAGGGGAAGTTAATACGCTTCCGCCAAGAACAGTTCTTTTGTCCGGTTTGACATTTGAAAGGTCTATATTTGGGTATGGAATGACTTTCTTTGCAGATGTATCTTTGGACGAAATAGCTGTTCCGGATGTCTTGGGTGCTGTTTTGTCAGTATCTGCGATTGCTATCAGACTGTCTGGGTCTGCCTGCCATTGTTCTGCATTAGCTTCTGCTGTCTGAACAGGCAGAAACTGTGTGCATGACAGACAAAATACTGCGAGAATGCGGGAAGTTGTTCCGGAATGAATGTTTTTCATTTATTTACTTAACCACGCAAGTGATTCAATGTGACATGTCTGCGGATAAAAATCCAGAAGAAACAGTTTTTCAATTTTGTATCCGGCTTTGATAAGCTTGGCACAATCTCGTGCATGTGTTGCTGCATCACAGGATACAGATCTGATGTTCGGAATCTGTGACTGTGCGAGATAATCACAGACTGCGTTCTCCATGCCGCTTCTAGGCGGATCGATGACGACAGCGTCGAAAGATCCGTTTCTGTCTGTGTATGATTTTGCATGATGTTTTACCCAGTTTTCGCCGCTTACGCCGAAACTTTCGTGTCTCTTGCCGGCAAGGTTCTGTTCTGCAAAAACGAGTGCGTCTCTGTTATGCTCGACGAGACATACGTTTTTGAATATATCTGTCAGAAATACAGAAAATGTGCCGGCTCCAGAATACATATCAAGTACATGCTCTCCGCTAAGACCTTCTGTTACATAAGGTATGACTTTTTCGAGCACCTGCATGTTTGACTGGAAGAATCCTTGTACGTCGAACGTGATGTTTTTACCGTTCAGACAGACTGTACACAGATTCTCCGGTTTGTATGAAGTGCCTTCAAATCTTGGCTGAATTTTCTTCTGTTTTTTCATAAGTCTGCCGGACTGTGTTCGTCTCTGCACATTTTCTTTCTGTGCTTTTTTCTCCTGTCGTTCCGTTTCGTTTGCAATGACCAGTTTGTCGTAGCCGTCCGGTATGGATGAAATGACATTGCTTCCAAAAACATGTACACGGCCGCGCGGACGTTCTTCCGGCTTGATTTCCGTCAGGTAGCGGTTGATTTCTGGTGTTGCGCACGGGCACTGTGTAAGCTGTATGATATTGTTTGACTGCTTTTCCATGAGTCCACCGTTATGGAACTGGAATCTGGCTCTGTATGCTTTGCTGTCACCTGATAGAATTTCGATTTTTGGACTCTGTATGCCTTCACGGGCAAAAGCATCTGACAAAATTGAAGCTCTCAGTTCTTTCTGATATTCTGTGTCTATGTGCTGCATGTTACAGCCTCCGCATGTTCCGTAGAGAGTGCAGAACGGTTGTACGCGATGAGGCGACGGCTCAAGCACGGAAACTATCTTTGCTGTACAGTAATCGCGGAATTCTTTTGTGATTTCTATTTCTAGTTTTTCACCGGGGATTGCAAAAGGTATAAAGACTTTTTTGCCGTCAATCTGTGTAAGACAGTCTCCGCCGGTTACCATTTTTTCTGCTGTAATTGTGTATGTTGGCATTTGGATACTATAGCAAAAAAAGCAGTTTGTTAAAAGAGCACCTCATGCAAGAGACGTATGGGGCAAAAACTAGGATTTACATGCAGTTTTAAAGATTATGTTTTTTTAAGCTGTATTTTTGAAAAAGGCTTTTGCTTTCGAAAAATCTGCAGACTGTTTTATTATAAGTTCAAAACCGGGAAAGCACGGTTTTGAACTTCATACTTTTCAAATTTTTTACACAAAAACTTTGTTTTTTGAAACTATCTTGTGTCCTTGAGCTTGATACGGGCGTACATGCCGGCTGTATAGTCAAAGGCATTCATATCCGGGTAATTTCTATACCAGGAATGTTTATAATAGAATTCATTATTCAGACCAATCATTACGTTTTGTGTCAGAGGTACTTCGTATTTGACTGTTAAGTTGTTTAAAAGTTCCCATCCGCGTGCTTCGCCGTCAAAGTGATAGTCCGGCAAGTCATACATAAGGTATGAGCGGAGTGTGAAGTCTATAAGATCGCCGGAGTTCCAGAAGTATCTCCATATTCCAACAAATTCGGCTCCCATTGTATAGCTGTATGGACGTGTTGCTTTGACAGCACGTCTTCTGATATAGAAGTTGTCTGTTGTACCCATGATAATCCAGCCGAGATGAGCCTGCCAGTCCATGTGGCTTCTGTCGAATGTAACTCTCTGCTTGATACCGACTCCAGGAGCAAGCGATGTATAGTTATAGAAGTTTTTCCAGACAAAATCATAGTTCATGGAAAATCCCATAGTTGTAGAAGTATTTATTTCCTCAGGGATTGAGCGGGACCAGAGCATGCCGTTTGTAAAGATATGTATGTCATATCCGAGCTTCTTTTCGGAAGATTTGTAATATTCTCCTGACGGAGCTCCAATTCCGCCTCCGAATGTAAGTTCAAACTGACTGAAAGGGTCATTTGAATCATGACCATACGGGTCTCTGTATTCTGTGTAAATTTCCACACCGAGAAGGCCAGGATAAAGCTCGTCCAGGTTTTTGCCGCCATACGGGTCTGTGATACCCCATGAAAAATCAAGATATGAACGAAGTGACAGTTTGTATATATTGTTGTGTGGACCTAATGGGGCATGTCCTGTTGTGTGATCTGTGTACAGTCTCATTGGATTCAGGATGTAACCAAGCGGCTTCCATAAATCTGCGCCGTCTATGGAAAGTCTGTAAAGCATTTCACCGAGTACAAAACCTCCGATCGGAGTGTATGTCATATCGTTAATAGAAGGCTCGTTTGTTTCCCAGCAGTATTCCCATATTGTTGAACCGAGAAATGCGATTGCTGTTGAACCGAGTACGCCGAAATTTGAGTTTCTGGCACCCATATAGTAAAGTCCGCCCTGATAAGGATGCAGGACAAAGTTTGTCCAGTACCAGTCATCATCAAATTTTACGGTACGTGCAGAAGGGTCTTTGATGTCGTCCCAGTATACTTGTGCCCATGATTGTCTGCAGACAAACCTGTTCCATGCACCGATAACAATACTTGGGACTATAGCAGATGAAAGACCTGTAAGCCAGTTGATTTTTTTTTCTTTGTCTGTGTATTCCGGCTCCCAACCGGGCATTTTTGTGATATCGTTTTCAGAAAATGTAATGTTTCCGTTAGAAGAGTCTTCTTCGTAGTATGTGCTGTCATCTTCGTAGTCAGAATAATCATTGCTGTAGGAGTATCGTTCTGCAGTAAGAGGCAGGCAGAAAACAGAAATAGCAGCTGCTAATGTAAAGGCTTTCTTGAACATAACAGAAAGTATATACTTTTACATGCTGTTTAGCAATGCTTTGAGTAAAAGCTATAATAAAAAATCTTTTTTGAAGAAACTTTCTGTCTCTGCGATATTAAGGGCACAAAGCATTTTGTTTTCAAAGATTCCCATAAATACATGATTTATCAAAAAAATTATGGGAATCCCAAAAAAATCAGTTTTCTTTAAGTATTTCGTAAAGCTTTTGTGCAGCTCGGTCGTACGAATATTCAGCAAGTACAGTTTTTGCAGATTCCTGCATTTTCAAAATTTCTGCTGGATTTTTTGCTGAAAGTAAATCTTTTATATTACAGTCAGGATTATATGCATCTATATAATAAGCTGCGTCTTTGTAAATTTCCGGAAGACTTGAACTTTTAGAAATGATTATCTTTGTTCCTTCTGAAAGTGCTTCGAGCGGAGGAATTCCAAAACCTTCGTAGTAAGAAGGAAATATAAAAGCTTCGCAGTGTTTCATCAGAGCTTTGACTTGTTCATCTGTGACATATCCTACGAGTACGACATTTTCAAGTTTCTGTAGAATTTGCAGTTCATCAGGAAGCATTCCATTTATAGCTTTGCCGCTTATTGCAAAAACTTCGTCAGTATGGTTCTGTGCGTATTTTGCAATCCATGAAAGATTTTTTCGCTTGCTGAGGCTTCCGAGCGTGAAGTAATAAGTTTTTTTGAGGCGGGGAAATTTGTCAAAGACAGATTTGTCTTCTTGTATGGAGCTGAAGTGTTCCCAGCCGTTTCCGATAACGGCAATTCTCTCGTCTTGTATATGAAATTGTGCTTTTATGCGTTCTCTGCTGAAATCTGATACAGTGATGATTTTCTTTGCGTTGTGACAGATATTACGGTAATTTAAGATACTATAAAGACGAATGAGTTTTTCTCTCCATGTTACGAAATCTTTTGGAAAGTCTACAGCGTATATGTCATGGATAAAAGCTATGCCGCATTTTGAGCCCAATGGTGCCGTGTTTGAAAAATTCAAAGCCGTACATGGATTTTCTTTGCTTCGTATTCTGCATTCTTTTGCAAACTCGCCTAAATCCCAGAAAGGAAATCCTTTGATGTTCTTTTTGGAACGTATGATTTTGATATGCTTGAACTGTGGAATAATTCTTGCATTTGATGATACAAGAATTGATACGTCATCTGTGTCAGACAGTTTTTCATCAAGACGTGTACATACTTCCAGTGAAAAGCGTTCGATGCCTGTGAGATTTCTTGAGAGAAAGTTGCCGTTTATCAGTATGTTCTGCATTTTATATTCCTTATGATAGATTTTGTAATTCCCAAAAAAAACTTCATTTCGAAAAATATTGTTCCATAAAACAGATTGATGGAATTTCTGAAATCTGCAATTTCAAGAAAATGCATTCGGATAAGTTTGTTTTAAACTCGTCATGTATTTTCTGATATTTTTTTGAGAGAAAGTCATTTCTTGAAATCAATCTGTATATCATTGTTTTTGGCATGGACTTTTGCGTGGCTGCCGATGATAACCGGCATAGACGGCGAAATATGTCCGATGTCGGCATCCATTATGACAGGAACATTGTATTTTGCCAGAATATCAGTGACAGCATTGTATTGGTTTACTCCAAGAAAGCTCTGATTCCATGCAGAAAGCGGGCGTCCGATGATAAAACCTTTTGCGTTTTTGAACCAGCCGCACTCATCAAGATGCCATATATTGCGTCTGATTTCCATCGGATTTCCGTCGCAGTCTTCCAGAACCCAGACAATACCTTTTGATTTACTGAAGTTTTTCATGCCGTCAAGCCTTGTTCCTGCAAGGTTTGCAAGAACATCAAGACATCCGCCGAGTAAAATTCCTTCCATATTTATTTCAAAATCCTTAGGGGCTGGATACAGCGTGTTTTGTGGTTCTGAGGTATTTTTATCAGTTTTGGCAGAATTGACTGCAATAAATGAGTGCAGGATTTTTTTGTCTGTCATAACGTACGGAGAAAGAGGGTCTTTTTCTGCAGCTTCATCGTCAGCTTCCGGGTTCTGGAACATGTCATAACCTCTGACTGAAGAAGACGTTCCTGTAATAAGTGCAAGTGCGTCTTTTTCTGCCTGTTCCCATGGCTTACCAAAACCTGTGATTGTCGGTCCGTAAATGCCTGCTGTATTGCACAGAGTTGCCATAGGAAATATGAAATTTGTGTTGTCTGAGTATCCCATGAACCACTTCGGTTTTGCTTTTGCAAGCCTGTCAAAATCTACAAAACTCATAGTTTCACACATAAGTTCACCGCCACCACATGAAATGATTGCGTCTATACTGTCGTCAAGATAGAAATCCATCAGCTCTTTTGCCGCAATCTGAGGTTTTGTACTTATACCCAGGCCGTCATTTTTGGTACATGTCTGTCCGATGCAGATATTGTAACCTAGTTTTTTGAATTCGGTTACTGCGTAATTAAATCTTGTAATGTATGGTTCTGTCGAAGCTCCAAAAGACGGAGCTGTTATTCCGATTGTTGCATTTTTTTTGATTGGTTCTGGAAATCTCATAGTATAACAATACATGAAAAAAAAGTTTTTATATAGTGCCTCTTTGTGATTATGTATTTATTTGCAGGTACGGCTGTAAATAAAAATTTCAGGACCGGTGTTTTGTAATGCATCGAGGGTATTTACTGTGATTTGTCGTTTATTTCTGAAAAAAATAAAAAATATTTACTAGAATTTAAAAAATGTTATTGACACAAAATAATTAAATCTATATATTATTATACATCAACAGCTTAAAGGCTGATTGAGATGAATATATAAGCCGGCGTAGCTCAGATGGTAGAGCGGAGGACTGAAAATCCTTATGTCATCAGTTCGATTCTGATCGCTGGCATGTAAAAGCACTCTTGAGAAAGAGTGCTTTTTTTATGTCCATGTACTTTTTTAATAACTTTACTTAAAATAAACTCTTTGGATAGAAAAAATCTTGCAGCAAAATTTTTGCCTGCTTCCCGGTTTTAAATTTAATGCAGCATGTCTGAAGGCGAAAAAAACGTCGGATAGCTTTTGTGATTGCTTTATAAAAGTGCCTGATATTTTCTGACAGTTTAAAAACTGTCAGAAGATGTTATTCGTGCATGGTTTTATTTGATGCCGTCAGTTTTTTCTTGAAACTCTGGTATCTGAGCCACGCTGTGAATCCGCTTATAAACCAGACGACACCCACTGACCACCAGATGCCCCATACATTTATTGCTGGAATCATTGTCAGCAGGAACGGAACTGTAAATCTTCCTACAACTTCTACTATGCCGTTATAGAGCATGAAAAAACTGTCACCGATTCCGTTCAGTACACCCCTTACAATATAGATGCAGCCGAGAAAAATATAGAAGAGACTTGTTATATTGAGAGCTACAGCTCCCATATGTATAACATCTTCTTCTTTTACAAAAAGAGATGTGATCTGCTTTCCAAAAAGCTGCATTACGACAAGCATGATTATTGTGAAAGCTGTCATAAGGAAAAGACCTTTTTTATATCCTTCAAGAATTCTCTTATTTTTCTTTGCGCCGAAATTCTGTCCTGTAAAAGTTGATACTGCAGCACTTAAACTCTGATACGGCTGGTGGATAATCTGCTCGATTCGGCTTGTTGAAGTGAATGCAGCAACTGCAACAGCACCGAATGAGTTTACGACACGCTGCAATGCCATTGTTGAAATTGCGATAAGCGAAAACTGAAGTGAAAGCGGCACTCCGATTTTAACAGAACTTGCAATGATGTTTTTGTTTATGGCAAAATCGTCTTTTTCCAGATTAAAGAATGGGTTTGTACGCAGTGCAAATACCAGGCAGAGAACGCCGCTTACAAACTGCGAAATGAGCGTCGCGATGCCAGCTCCGAAAACACTCAGTCCAAGGTATTTTACAAAATAAATATCAAGTCCTGTATTCAGAATGCAGGAGAATATAAGAAAATAAAGCGGTGTTTTGGAATCGCCAAGTGCGCGTAGCATGGATGAGATGTAATTGTAAAGTGATACGAAAACAAGACCTACGCAAAGTATACGCATATAGATGAATGCGTCTTCAAAGATGTCCTGGGGAGTTTTCAGCAATCGGAGAAGGGGACCTGTCAGAAAGAATGCTGCAATTCCTACTGCAAATGGAAAACATATCATAATGTAGCCCACATTTGTGATGCATGTTTTGACTGATTTTTTATCTCCGCTTCCAAAAAACTGTGAAGTAATAATGCCGCCGCCAGAACCGATACCGTTGCATATTGCAAAGAATAAAAAAGTCATAGGTCCTGTAACTCCAATAGCTGCCAGAGCATCTTTGCCGACGAGTCTTCCGACGATTACAGAATCTACTATATTATAAAGCTGCTGGAATATATTACCAATCAGCATTGGAATGGAAAATTTAATTAGAAGGCCTGTTGTATTTCCTTCTGTCATATTCAAAGCATTTGTTCTCATATCAGCTCAGTTTAATCATATTTTGGAAAATTGGACAACTAGAATAACAAAACGTTTTGAAGATAAATGATTGTTAAGGAAATTTTTTCTGTTTTGAAATTTCTATGTTATAATAAAAACCGGTTTTTTCTAATTTCAGCTTTTCAAAAGCTTTTTGAGGAGAGTGATTGTATGGACAGTAAAAAGAATGTACCGCCAGAGAAGAAAATCGGACGTTTTATGACAATAACATTGGGGCTTACGATGAGCATTGTTTTGGGAACGTTAGGCGTTGTAAGTTCAGGACATTTCAGTATATCGATGTGGATTATCAGTTTGGTTCTCTCTATTGCACTTGCGATGATTATCGGGTTTCTGTTTCCTGTGCAGCCAATCAGAAAAATGGCTACAGCAGGCATACAGAATAAATTGTTAAAGTCCATCGCCGGCAATGCCATTGTAAACTTTGTTTATGTTCTGATAATTACTACTGTACTTTTGTTTGTAATGATTACGCTTGCAAAACATCAGATGGATGTTTTGCAAGTGCCGGAAAGTGTTCCCAGACCAAGTTTTATTCGTGCTCTGCCTTTTTCTCTTATCAAAAGTTATATAGTTTCGTATGTGATTACTTTTATCCTTGGGCCGATATATCTGAAAATTGCGTTCAAGCGGTATCTGTCTGAATAATTTTGTATGCCTGCTCTGAAAATTCATCTTTTCGGAGCAGTTTTATTTTTAACTATGTCCAAAGGCTTGTGATGCCCATCGGACTGTCTCCTACCATTTTGCAAAATCCGCAGTGCTCATAAAATCCCCTCTCTTTATCGTATGCAATCAGCACAAGACGAAGATAGTCTTTGTAAATATCTTTTGTACGTTTGATAAGCTCTTTGCCAATGCCTGTTTTCTGATATTCGGGACGAACCAGAAGATAATGGATATATGCATTCATTATGCCATCGTCCATTACGCAGATAAGTCCGACGAGTTTGTCTTTGTCCCATGCAGAAATGACCTTCTTAAAGCCTTTCATCGCAATTACAAGTTTGTCTGCAAAATGTCCTGATGACCATTCAACTGACAGAAATAGTGATTCAAGTTGTTCTTTTGTAAAATCATGAGTCGTACAGAATGTTATGTCCATTTTTATGTTTCCCTCAACAAGATCCGTGTATTTTATATGATACCAATGATTGTCAAAAATTACAAGTTTTGGTGATTGTTGAAATCGTTGTTGTTATTCGGATTTTGACCGTTCTGTGGTGGTCAAAAAGAGTGAAATGAAGTTGTGTTTTCAGTTTGTAAAAAAAAAGCTGCGGCAGAAAAAAAAAGACCCCAGAAAAACTGAGGTCCTGAAACAGCGGCAGAAGGGAGTCGAACCCTCGTCTTCAGCTTGGAAGGCTGAGATAATAAGCCGTTATATGACTGCCGCATAAGTG
>JAZQQW010000056.1:0-13050 GCA_045629255.1 Treponema sp. | reverse complement strand
CCCATGCATGGCGCGGAACGCTCTGGAGAATGACGACGACGAATCATATCCGTACTTGACCGCAATATCCAGAATCGTTTTCGACATATCCGATAATTCCGTTCCCGCCAGAGTCAGACGGCGCCTTCTGATGTATTCCGCGAGAGGGATATCGGTGATAAATGAAAACATTCTCTGAAAATTATAGGAAGAACATGCCGCCTGCGCTGCGATCGCCTTGTAGTCGGTTTCTTCCAGCAGATGGTCTTCGATATAGTTAAGAGCGTCATTCATTTTATCTATCCATTCCATGATCTTTCCTCCTTGTGTTATTTATATCACGTTCAACGGGCAAACTCGCAACATTTCATGCACAAAATAATCGTATCCGCAAATTAAATTCATTCACCACGAATCTTATAAGGCGTAATCTCAAGAACGCTTTTGCTTTCCTTCAAAATTTTGATCAGCCGTCCATCCAGATCCGGATTGTTGTCCCTGTAGTCAATTTCGCCAAGTTCCGTCCTTACAGGAAATGCAAGTTTTTCTTCGTCAATGCTGAACTCGGCATTAACGTTTTTTTTTGTTTCCTCTGGCATCCAACCGGATCCATTTATCAAGTTCTTCAATGAACACGGTGTTGAGGGAGTGAATGACATAGCCTTCACTTGCATCTTCGTCTGCCCTTGTAAGAAGCTGATAGCTGATTCCAGAGGAAATTCCGTTTGCCCTGAGAAGTGCCGACAGCAGACAGGATTTTGTCCAGCAGATTCCGGTCTTATTCTATAGAACCTCGCTTGCTTTTTTTGAAACAACCTCTGCCTTAATGTCCCAGAAATGTGGAATTTCATAGTCAATACATTCCGTTTCTAAAAGATAAGCTTCGTTTTTATTCTCATCCATCATAACTCCCCCAAATCATTATTAATGCATTCAAGTTTTATGATTTATTCTTCCATATATTTTTTACGATTTCCCTGTCAGTATTCTGATAAAAACCTGAACCTCGATAGATATTTATGAAACCGCATTTTTTCATTACAGCACAGGAAGCTTTGTTCTCTGCAAGGCAAATACCGTAGACTTCATTAAGGCCGACTTCTTTGGAAATGACTTGAAGAAATGCTTTTATGGCTTCGGTGGCATATCCGTTTCCCGTGAACTTTTTTGCAATATGATATCCTAGTTCCCAAGTTCCTTCTTCCATTGGAACTAGCTGGACATATCCAATATTCTCATCCGTTTCTTTTACGATAATCGGATATACAAGGGGACCTTCAAAAGAGCCATATTGGGATATGAGGAACCGTAATTTTTCTTCGGCTTCTTCTTTTGTTTCCCACACTTCATCCGGTACGAATTTCCTGTTATCTTCATCCAGCGAATTTTCCTGAACAACTTGTGCCATGTCCAATGTAAACTCAGTTATAATCAGTCTTTCAGTTTCTACTAGCATTTCTTTTTCTCACAATCCTCAATATAATCAACAGGACAAAACACAAAATCCATGCCCTCATAAAGTGAAATTTTAGCCTTGTTATTGTATTGCAAATATCAATCAATTTCAAATTCACATTCGGGAAAGAATAAATCTGATTCAGCATGATGAAGTTTTCAGTCATATCAAGTAAACCTCTAATTCCCGCAAGCACATAAGAAAAAATTTTAACCTTATTAATAAGAGAACCATTGAATCCGCTTACCATCTGAATCATAAAATTCAAAAATGCAATGGTAAATAATATATCGCAGATATAGTATTTTAAATAAATACCCATATCCGATGAAGCTGTCATCATTTTTACAAAGATGTCGGAATTATATTTTGTCATATCAAGGACACCGTATCCGCCGTTTGTACGTGCCACTGCACGTATTGAAAACGGTGAAAGTTCAGTTAAATATAAGGCCGCAATAAACAAAACAACTGCAATTATAATTCTTCTAATCAATTTCTTATTCATACTAGTTAAATCTCCTGATAGCCCATTCTTTAAATCCGTCAGGCATTTTTGCAAACAGTTTATATATCCACGAAACGCCTATTGTATATCGGACCTTAAGTTTTCTTTTCTCATTAATCTGAACAAGTTTCTTTGCACAAACTTGAACATCTGACTTTTTCTGTCTGCTTCTAAAAAGTAAATCGCGCTCATAAATATTATTATAGCACGAGTTAAGATTTTTCATTTTCTCATCAGAATTTCTAGAAAGTGTTTCAAAGAAGTTTGTGTTCATGGCTCCAGGTTCAATAACACAGATTTCAATTCCCATGTCTTTTGTTTCGTACCGCGCAGCTTCTGTCAAAGCTTCTACTGCATATTTACTGCTGCAGTAACCGCCATTGGCAATTCCGGTCATTCTGCCAGATATAGATCCGACATTGTAAATTCTTCCTCTGCCTTGTTTTCTCATGACAGGAAGAACTGCCTTCATCATCCGGATAATTCCAAAAACATTTACATCCATCATCTTTTTCAGTCTGTCGATTTCAATTTCTTCAACAGCACTACGCACAGAATATCCTGCATTATTAATCAAAATATCAATTTCTGTAACTTCACTAAGAATTAGTTTCATTGAATTCTTAATACTGTTTTCATCGCTTACATCAAGTTCCACTTTTAAATCAGCATTAACATCTGCAAGCTTCGTGATATTTCTTGCAGTAGCAATTACAAAGCAGCCCTGATTCTTAAACTCAGTACAAAGTGCTTTTCCAAATCCAGAAGAACACCCTGTTACCAACACTGTCTTTTTCATAAAAAAAATCACCTCTCATTGGTTTGATAAGGTGATTTTAGAAAATATTTAGTCCATTGTAATTGTCATATGACAATTTATTACAGATTTCTTTTTATTCTTGAAAATGTGGAAGCTGAACTCCCATTACAAAATCGTCACACATGGCAATATTTGAAGGGTGATAAAATACAGAGCTGATACGGGGATGCCAGAAAAAATGCATTATTTCTGTATAGAACAATCTTTTGGGATAGTGGAAGACGGCGTATTTTTTTTAGGAAAGAGTCCAGAGAACTTGGTCTCAAGTTCTAGGTGTATTCACGTGCTTTTTTCATGCCACTTTCGAGGGTAGATTCTCCGTTTTTTAGGGGAATTTTCCAGATTTTGGGGAAAGAACAAGGTTACGCTAAGTTAAAGTTTCGATTAACATTCAGTCGTTTTATCAGTTACTTTTTATTACCTTACAATTCTTGCCGTATTTTTCAAAATCTTTTCGTGTCATTGAATCCTCTTTTGAAGCACGTACATTTATTTTTTGTTTCGTACTCAGTTCCAGAAAAAAAACAGGCAATTTCGAACAGAAACTGCCTGTTTACATATTATATCTGTACAAAAATCAGTTATTCAACATCCATCTTTCTTTCAATATTGCCTGATTAATTTCACTATAATCATGCATTGCTTCATCTGACTGACGCTTCATGACTCTTGTCCTCAATTTTAAAAGCTGCTTTTCATTTTCATATGTAACATTATCAAACAGGACATCATAATCGCCTTTGCTTCCATAGCTATCCCACAACTTTTTATAAGATTTTTCAAATGCTTTTTTATCAACATCAGTTTTTTTCCATTCCGCGATATTTTTGCGAATTGCTAAACTGTTTTCAAGAGATTCATTAATATATTTAATGACTTCTTCATTAGTTTCTGATTCAAGCATTTTTTTTAACATCTGATCACGCTTATCTATATTTGAAACGCTTACTTCAATCGAAGATACAACCGCAATTTTAATTTCAATGTCAGCATCATTCGAATATTCTCTGAAAATATCATCAATTGAACTTTCTTCAAGAAGCCAAACTCCCAAAATCAGAATCGAATTATATTTGACATTAAACTTATCACTATGCACAGATTCACATAATTTTTTTACATCTACCTTTTCTTTGCTGCAAAAATACAAAACCGGCTGCCAGTACATGGTATATGGATCAACATCCAGATTTTTCTCCTGAGCATATCCTGAAGTCCCTGCAAACAGCATTGCAAGAATAATCCAAAGCAAACAATTTTTTTTCATAAAATCACCTCACTTAGTTTATACAGTATTTTCTCGGACTTTCGTTTTATAACTGCATTCTATATATAAAAATATTGAAGGAATAATAACTACAGTTTTTTTTGTTCTATTACTTTCATCATAAATGCATTGATGTGTTTTTACAAGGCTTTATTTATTTTACAGCAAAACGAACGCTTTTATAAAATACATACATGAGGTACTTATTTTTTTATAAATGACTTTATCAAAACGCAGAATAAAGTCATACTGTATTTTTATCAATAAATAGTGTACAATATATCCGTTCAGCAAAAACTGTCAGATGAACCGATAGCCAAGGAGTTTTTATGGGAATGATATACTCATCAAATACAAACATTGATCCTGAAACACAGAAAAAAATTATCGGACCTGTCTTGATAGCTTTCGGCCTCATCTGGTTTGCAGTTATTGCCATTATTATCGGGAGAGAAAAAATCATTATATCAGATTCGGTTGTAACAACAGGAACTGTCATCGGATTTGAACAAATTTACAATTCCAATCACAATCCAATGTACAAAACACAATATACATACATTGACCAGGATGGCAATATACATTACAAAACAGGAAATTCTGCATCAAATCCACCAGAATACGAAGTCGGCGATGAGATAACAGTTTATTACGGAAAAAATAATTACAATTCTGCAATCTATAAAGGCAAATCGAACATACTCCTCTACTCTATTTTTGGAACATTCGGAACCATTTTCCTGCTTGGCGGAATTTTCTTTACATATGCTTATAGAACCGGTAATCTGGTTTCAGTCAACGATGATTTTGATAAACAGTTTTGATTTTTTCCGGGTAGTACAATAATTAGTTTTTCATATATAACGGCTTTCTTGACTTTATGATATCTCTAATTTTTTATTCGTTCTGACTCTAATAAGGTCATAAAAATAATCTTGCATCTCTTTTGTTAAAACACGGAATTCTGGCTGACTATAAAATGTTAATGAATCAGCATTATTGAATATAGTTGACGTGTCAACAAATATTATATAAACTTCTCGATGTTACAGGAAAAACAATGAAAAACATTGCACAGGATTTTGGAATTATTTTCAGACAGCTAAACATTTTTCTTAACCGTGAACTTGAAGGTACAGAAATTTCTGCAAGTGAAACTATGTATCTCGGTTTTCTGTATCAGCATGACGGCGTTACGCAGGATGATCTTGTAAAGGCTTTTTCTGTTGACAAGGCCGCCGTTGCAAGAACAGTACAGGCAATGGAAGAAAAAGGTTTTATAATCCGAAAAAGTGATTCCAATGACAAACGCGCAAAACGTGTTTGTCTGACAGACAAAGCTCTTTCCTGTAGGCAAAAACTTATTCAGCTTCAAAACAAATGGCATTCAATTACTTCTGCCGGCATTTCAGCAGAAGATTCTGCAATTTTTGAAAAAGTTCTGGATAAAATTACAGAAAATGCCCGCTCTTTAAGTAAATAAGATTCATCTGTAAAACACGGAGTTATTATGTCTCACTCAAATTCTGATTCAACAAAGGATTTTGCAACAGGATCAATTCCTGCTGTTGTAATTAAAAACGCATTGCCTGCAATGATTGCCATGATCATGGTTATGGTTTACAACCTTGCGGACACATTTTTTATCGGCTTGACACATGATGATTACATGATTGCAGCAGTTTCGCTTGGTGTACCTGTTTTCATGATTTTTATGTCGCTTGGAACTTTGTTTGGTGTCGGCGGCACTTCTGTAATTTCGCGTGCACTTGGTTCAAATGACATTGAACGTGCAAAAAAAGCATGTTCTTTCTGTACATGGTCAAGCATTGGAATTGGTCTTGTTTTAATGGCCGTACTCTGGGTTTTTGCTGATAAATTCTGCGTAATTCTTGGTGCAAGCGAAAACACAATGGAATATACTTCAACATATTTGAAAATTGTTGTCGGCTGCGGTGTTTTCTCAATGGTTTCAAACTGCCACTCAAATATTGTACGTGCAGAAGGACAGGCCATGAAAGCCATGACAGGGCAACTTATCGGCAATCTTTTGAACATGATTCTGGATCCTGTTTTCATCCTCGGTTTTAAATGGGGCATTGCCGGTGCAGCCGTTGCAACTGTAATTGGAAACGTTGCTGCTGCTTTGTATTATCTTGTTTATTTTGCCGGCAGAAAAACAAACTTAAGCATTCATCTTCGAGATTTTTCCATGAAAGACGGAATCTGCAAAGGTGTTGTTGCAATCGGCATTTCGGCATCTCTTGCAAACCTTCTTGTAAGCGTTTCTTCTATGGTAACAAACAGCCTTATGGCAGGTTATGGCGACTTATTTGTTGCCGCTTACGGCGTTACTGCAAAAGTTCTGCTTATTGTTTCAATGCTCGGCATCGGAATAGGTGCAGGTGTTCAGCCTGTGTTCGGCTACTGCTATGGTGCAAAAGATAAAAGCCGGCTTAATGCGTTGATTAGATTTGCTGTTTTGTTTGCAACAGCAGTCTGTCTTGCAGTTTCTGTTTTGTGCTTTATTTTTGCTCGTCCTGTTACAGGTGTTTTCCTTACAGATGAAAGTGCAATGGAAAGTGCAATTCATTTTACAAGAATCATGCTCGTTTCTGCATGGCTCATAGGCGCTTTTGTAGTCTGCCAAAATACTTTACAGGCGATGGGTGCTGCAACACCGGCTTTGCTTGCTTCAATTTTTAGACAGGCTCTGCTTTATATTCCAATTGTGTTTATTTTCCGTGCCGTAATTGGAATGGACGGCCTTTTGTGGGCACAGCCTGCAGCTGACGTGCTTTCCCTTGTAATCATTGTTGCAATGCTTTTGCGCAAATTAAACAAAGAATGAGCAGATATAAATTAAGTTGTTATGCTGTCCGCTGAAAGTGAAGTACACTTTAAATGCGGACAGCATAACTAGAAAACTTTCCTGATTTCATGTCTTGAATTTACGTTCAGTTTTTTGTACAGATTACTTCATCCGGAATATTTTCTTAAGCATAAAGATTGCACAGAATGCAAGAATGAATTCTGCAAAAGCCTGCGAGTAGCCCATGCCATAAAGCGGATAGATTTTATTCAGTATGATTATGGCTGGAATTTCGAGCACGATTTTTCGCATAATTGCAAAAATCAGTGAATATTTGCCTTTTCCGATAGCCTGAAAAACGGCGACAACCATAAAATCAACTGCAAGAAACGGAATGCCGATGCTCATTGCCCTGAGCAGTATTTTGCCGTGCAAGACAATATCATCAACATCGATGAACATGCGTATGAGGCTGCCGGAAAAAATGTAATAAACACCTGCAAGCGTTACAGTAATGCCTGCTGTAAGCTTTAATACAAACATAATTGCATTTTTCATGCGTGTCCTGTTTCCGCTTGAATAATTATAGCTGATTAAAGGCATTACGCCCTGTGTAATGCCCATGGAAATATATACAGGCAAAAGATAAACTTTATGTGAAATGCCCATTGCTGAAACAGCCGCTGCTCCATAAACTGCCGTAAAATTGTTCAGGACAAGCGTGCCTGTAACATTCAGAAGGTTCTGAATAGAAGCCGGAACGCCGACACCAAAAACTTCTGTAAAAATATCTTTTCTAAAGCAGAACTTCTTCGGATTTAAGCAGACACATGTTGTTTTGCGCTTTTTAAGTACAACACTGATTAAATACAAAAGTGCAAAACAGTTTGAAATAAAGGTTGCAAAGCCTGCGCCGCTTGCGCCCATATTTAAAAACTGCGGCAGTACAAAAAACGGATCCAGAATTATATTCAAAAAACAGCCGCTCATAACGCCGATGCTTGCATGCATTGATTCGCCTTCGGAACGCACCATGTTTGAAAGAACGACATTACATATTGCAGGAATTGAGCCGCATGTTACAGTCCAGAAAAGATATCTTGCAGTTGCATCTCCAGTCTGAAAATCGGCACCGATAAGTTTCAGAAAGCCAGTTACTTCGCCGTCTGCAGATACATTTCCGCGAAAGACTGTATAAACTGCAGAAATCAAAACAGCACAAAAAAGCGCGCTGTAAAAACTGAACGAAGCAGTTTTCATTACAGTGTCATAATCTTTTTTTCCAAGGCTTCGGCTCATCATGCTTGAACCGCCGGCACCAAACAGATTTGTTACGGCATTAAACGCAAGCAAAAGCGGGGCTGCAAGAGAAACTGCTGCACTTTCTGTTTCGCTTCCAAGAAGACCTACAAAGTAAGTGTCTGCAATGTTGTAAATAATCATTACAATGCAGCCTAAAAGGCATGGAATTGCAAGATTTGCTACAGCTTTTGGAATTGAATAATTTTCGAATAAATCTATCTTTTTTGCATCCATGATAAAATCTTTTATTTTTTAGATTTGTGATGTACTTCTATAATACTTAAAATGAACAGATAAAGTCAAAAGATTATGTTCCACCAGAAACAATAGGCATTAACATGCACAAAACTCCTTACTCGCAGTAAATATTCAAGCCGTCTTGCAGACGTATTATCAGCTGAAAAATTTTACTGAACAAAATGCAAAAGATATATTTTCAGTATCAATTTTGAGAGACTGCGTATAAAAAATGTCCTTCTTTTCACATTTCAAATATTCTTGATTTTATAATACTGCAAGCATTTTCTTGAGTTCATCTTTATATCTTTCCTTGAGTTCAGGCGGATTTAAAATCTGTACTGACGAACCAAAATGAAGAACCCAATGTAAAATTTCCTGCATCTGATTTGATTCAAAGCTTAAATAAACAGAACCATCTTCATTCTGATGACATTCCTGATTTTTGTGCCAGGTGCGTTCCAGAATGTAAGTATTTATTGATCTGTCAAAAAGCAGTTCAATTTTCTGATCAGGTGCTTCGTTGTTCCAGATGCCAAAGTTCGGGTCAATATGAACTTTTGTTTCATAATCAGGATCCGGCGTAAACTCATCTCTAAAAACAATATCTTTCATGCGCGAAAGATTATAAATTCTGTATTTGTTATATTTGTGACAAAAACCGACTGCATACCAGTCACCTTTCTGACAGTAGATTTTATACGGGTCAAGTTCATGAGGCTTGTGTTCTGTGCTGCTTACAGAACGGTATCCAAAACTTATCGTCTGAAAGCATGTCGATGAATTTCTCAATCTCGCTCGCAACCGAAAAACAAAGGTCCGGGTTCTGAGCAAGCATTTTTTCCTTGTTTGCAATTCCGCCCCGAAGTCCCACAGTCTTACAACCGAAAGCTTTTCCTGCGATGATGTCAACATCGCTGTCGCCAATCATGATGAAATTGTCCTTTGTCCAGCTTGCGTTGAATCTTTTGTTCAGTTCCGAAAGCGCGAATTCAAGACCGTCCGTTGAAGGCTTAAGGTTAATCGCCTTTCCATCCGCGGTGCGAGTCTCAGGACCGACCATCAAATCAAAATACTCAAGAATCCCAAGTTTCTCAAAAATCCGCGCGGCTATGCTCTCAGGTTTGTTCGTAAAAAGCACGACCTTCTTGTCCTTAGCCTTCAAAACCCGAAGAAGCTCACGGATTCCCGCATAAAGATTAGTCTTTTGAACAGGATTTGAATGATAAAGCTCCAGATAATATTTATAGACCTGCTCGAACTGACTTTTGTTGTAGTCCGACTCAAGATTGAAACGGTTCTTAGTCGAGCGAGCAAGGGCACGGAGCACAAGATTTTTAGCCCCATCGCCAGTAAAAGAAATCAGCTCGCTAGTCGCGACTTCCCAGTAACCGAAACGTTTGAGAGCCGCATTAACGCAGTCGGCAATATCCTCACCAGAATTGATGATAGTACCGTCACAGTCGAATGTGTAGATTTGGATAGACATGATGTATTTTCCTTTTTTTGTTGTTATTGTTCCATGGCTTTTCTAACGGTTTCTGTGAGAATAAAATAAGTCAGTTCCTCATCATTAAATTTTTGAAAACCGTAATGCTCATAAAAAGTTCTGGAAGATTCCTTTGCATCAACGCTTATGAAATATAAGCCCGTCACTTCAGCCACCCGAACAGCTTTTATAAAAGCCTGATTGATTTAGAATGGTTTTCTCTCGGTTTATTTTCTTCTGCCATACTTTATATTATACCACAGTTTGCAGATAAAATACCTTATAACTTCCGTCTTCTGTTCTCCTGATGAATAATTGTGAATTTTGTGATATATTTTACCCCGGCGCAAATTACCTGCCGCTCACTTTGTCATTTACTACCATTGGAGATTTTATGAAAACTATTACAGGCAACGATCTTACCATTGAAGATGTCTGCGATGTTGCCCTTAAAAATGAAAGTATAAAATTGTCAGATAATCCTGAATTCTGGGAAACTATTGAAAAATCCAGAAAATTCCTCATGGATTACATAAATACAGGCGTTCCGACTTATGGTGTCACAACAGACTTCGGTGACTCATGTCACAACCAGATCAGTGTCGATAAAGCCGGAGAACTGCAGCGCGATATCTGTACTTACCATGGAATCGGACTTGGTCCAAAATTCGATCACGAAACTGCACGTGCAGTTGTTCTCTGCCGTCTAAACGGAAATGTAAAAGGCGGACATTCTGCCATCAGGCCGGAACTTGCCAGAATGATGGAAACAATGCTGAACAAAGATATCGTTCCTGTCATCCCTCAGCTCGGTTCTGTAGGTGCTTCCGGAGACTTAACTCCGCTTTCGTATCTTGGAGCTGCAATCATGGGGCAGAGAAAAGTTTACTATAAAGGCAAAATCGTTCCGACAATGGAAGCCTTTAATGCAGAAGGAATAAAACCTCTTCCAATCGAAGCAAAAGAAGGTCTTGCAATTATGAACGGAACTTCTGTCATGACAGCAGTTGCAAGCCTTGCATGGAAAAAAGCAGAACGACTTGCAAAAATCAGTGATTTTCTGACTGCCGTAACATCCGAAATTACACGCGGCAAAGATACTCCGTTTGTCGCAAAAGTCAGCGAAATCAAAAATCACAAAGGCCAGTGTGATTCTGCAGCTTATGTGTATGACATCATCAAAGATTCAAAACGTGTTTTCCGTTACGAAGATTTTCTGAAAAGTCAGATAGAAAAGATGGACGGCAAAGGATTTGTTGCCCAGCAGAATAAAATTCAGGACAGATATTCGATACGCTGTGCACCGCAGATTAACGGTGTCTACCGCGACACTCTCCGCTTTGCAAAAGACCTGATTACAGAAGAACTAAACTCTGCAAACGATAATCCGCTTGTAGACATTGAAGCCGGCCGCCTTTATAACACAGGAAACTTTTACGGCGGACATATCTGTGCTGCATGTGATTACATGAGAACAGCCCTTGCAAATATATCTGACCTTTCTGACAAACAGGCAGAAGTTATCATTGACGGAAAGTTCAACGGTCTCACAGAAAATCTCATTCCTGTTACACCTCCTGACCATCCGCGTGCAGGACTGCGACTCGGATTCAAGGCAGCACAGATTACAATCAGTGCAATCCGCGGAGAAGTCATGAGCTATTGTTTCCCGATAAGTTTGACAAGCCAGCCGACAGAGGCTTTGAATCAGGATAAAGTTTCCATGGGAACAATCAGTGCAAGAAAATGGGCTGAACAGATAGAACTTGTATACCTGCAGTTTGCAACACATCTTCTGGCCGCAATGCAGGCTGTCGATCTTGCCGGAAAACAGGATTTTGCACCTTTCACACAGAAGGTGCACGCCGAAGTCCGCAAATACAGTGCATTTGTAGAAGATGACCGCGAACTCGACCAGGAAGCAACCTCAGTTGCCCAGTGGCTCAAAACAACAGATCTGTTCGCATAATGCAGTCTGTCTAAGTTTCAACTTAACCGCATTCTGAAAAAGTTTTTTATGAAACTGCAGACTGCGGTTAAAAGTGTTTATAGAAAAAGTCATGGATAATATTCTTATAGGAACAAGCGGATATGATTATAAAGAATGGAAAGGCACATTTTATCCGCAGAACTTAAAGCGAAAAGATTTTCTGAAATATTATTCAACGCAGTTTAATGCACTTGAATTAAACAGTACTTTTTACAATATGCCGGATCAGGCTCGGCTTCTGTCTTTTTACGAGCGGTCAGAAGGAAAACTCTGCTTCAGCGTAAAAGCAAACAGGCTGCTGACACATGAAATAGACGAGGACTGGAAATCAGCAGCTGAAATTTTTAAAAACGCAGTTAACGTGTTTCATGAGAAAAACTGCCTTTCTGCAGTTTTGTTCCAGTTCCCTCAAAGTTTTCATTACACAAGGGAAAACAGATTTTATCTTTCTGATTTACTTAAGGAATTTGAAGATTTTCCTGCATTCATTGAATTCAGGCAGGCAGAATGGATTCTTGAATCCGTATTTGACGGATTAAAAAATCGCGGAGTCAGTGCTGTATTCTGTGATATGCCGCAGTCAGATACGTTTTTTGTTTTTCCGGAAATTTACATCCGCATGCACTGCAGAAACAGAAATGCATGGTATGCAGATGAGTCAGAAAAAAGTACATGTTCAGAATCCAGTTATTCAGAATCAGAACTGGATTCTTTTATTCCCGTCATAAAAAAAGCGGCCGCAGAAAATAAAAGAATGCATATTTTTTTCAATAACTGCTCTGACTGCAGCGGAGCAGTAAATGCACTGTACTTGAAAAAATCCTGCAGTATCAGACAATCGTTCCCCTGAGCATGCCTGCAACGGCCTCATTTTACAGAGAACGGTAATGATGACGGCTTTCTTGATGTGCCGTGTACATCCGCAGGGTATTCATGCCTGAAAGTGTGTTTTACCCTCTGATTTCTAAAAAAGGTTCGCCCGGTTCTTCAAGCCACTGAATTATTTCGTCTGTTACTTTTTCAATTTTTCTTCCGGCGTTTTTACCGCGTATGGCACATTCCCACACGACGCAGATTCTCCAGCACTGTTCCTGATAATATTTAATGTTTTCTGTATCTCGTTCTTTGTTGCGGTTGAATTTTTTCTGCCAGAAACTCTGGTTTGATTTAGGAAAAAGAAAATACGGACA
>JAZQQW010000055.1:0-8898 GCA_045629255.1 Treponema sp. | reverse complement strand
ATGGCTACGACCGACTTGTCTTTTATTAAAAAGCTTTCCATGAAAATCATTATAATAAACTTCTGAAAAAAATCAATTTTCTGAAGTTGCCTTGTAACATGCATGTTCTGCTATTTATTATGCTGCTCTGAATGTCGACTTTTGTGACTTGTCTTTCAATTCATATTTTCATAGATAAAAAAAAAGCGACATGCTTCATTCAGCAGTCGCCCTTTTCTAAAAAACTACTCTTGCAAAATTATTCCTGGAAGTTCACTATATTCTCCTGGAATAGGAAAATATCCTGAATTTTCAAGCTGTAGATGGAGTTTAATTCCCGTTTATCATCGATTTCGCTTACAAGCGGCAGTACAAAAGAATATGTAACAGGTGTATAGCCTTCCAAAGATGCTTCGATTGTGAATGTAAATTCTTTGTTCTGCTTGTCTTTGTCTGCTTCAATTGGTGCAACCCAGAATGTGAAGCTTCCATGTGATGATGCGTATGTCTCGCAGGGGTTTGACCAGCTGGAGTCCATCATCTTTACAACTTCTTCGCCGAGCTTAAGAATTACTCTTGCTCCTGTAATTGGCTCAAATGTTGATCCGTTATAGACATTTCCGATAAAAGTCGGGAAATTATAAACAGGTACAATTTTGTCTACAACTTTCTTTGCGTTCAGAAGTTCTTCTTTGTGATAAGGTCGTTTTGCTGCACTGACGAGTCTCATACCGTCAAGAGCTGCACGGTCGATATCTGCCAAAAGCTGAGCGTCTTTTAGAAATGCTCCGGAATTATATGCAACTCCACGTCCACTGACTACATACCGTGGAGGAATTCTGTTAAGTACGTAGTTTATTGTATCAAGACGACAGTTTTCACAGTCACATGTAAGCCATGTAGATCCTTTTGCAATTATCTGATCATACAGCTGGTTTACCCGAGTGATAACTTGTTCTTCCATAATATTGTGGATATTGACCATTTTCTACTCTCCCATACATTCTATTCTATTACAGACAGTATCAAAAAGCAAGAAAATCTTTAGTTATCTTCCTGGAACTTTAAATTTGGGAATATTTTATTTTTTTATGGCAGAAAGTTTATAAATGTGGTGGGGCTGACTTTTCTCAGTCATGCTCTGAAGTACCTGTAAAAATACATATTTCAGGTACTTCAGAGCATGTTTTCTGATTCAGCTTAGCTTTTTTGAATATTTTTATGGATACTCAAAAAATTGCATGACTTTGTCAGTTTTTTACTGTCCGCCGTTGCGTGTATAGGCTGCAAGTCCACCTGCCATGAGAATGTCAGCTGAACGCTTTGCAATGTCATTTACGCACTTGATTTCTGTTTTGCCGTTAATCTTTACAATGAACGGTGTTCCGTTTTTAAGGGAAGAATCAAGATCAACAAGTTCGAGTGTGTCTCCCTGTGAAATCTTGTCATAGTCGGCAGGATCTGTAAAAGTCATCGGGATAATGCCGTAGTTAATGAGGTTTGCTTTGTGGATACGTGCAAAACTCTTTGTAATTACAGCGCGTACACCGAGGTACATAGGTCCGAGTGCTGCGTGTTCACGGCTTGAGCCCTGGCCGTAGTTTTCACCTCCGACTACACAGCAGTCAGCAAATTTTGCTTCTTCTGACCGTGTATAGAAAGTCTCATCCAGACGTGTAAGTGTGAACTTTGATATTTCCGGAATGTTTGAACGAAGCGGCAGAACTTTTGCGCCGGCCGGCATGATATCATCTGTGGAAACATTGTCTTTTGCCTTGAGGCGAACTGGCAATGCCATGTTTGACTGGTATGGACGGCATGGAGGACATGGTTTGATGTTTGGTCCGCGGAGAATTTCTACTTTTGAAGCAGCTGCTTCATCAAGTGGAGGAATAATCATGCCGCGGTTCTGTGCTGTTTCTGTGATGTCCTTGAGGCTGAGGCGTTTATCTTTACCTTCGAGCATAGAATAACGCATGCCATTAACCCAGACAGCATCTTCGTATCCGATTTTTTCTGCTTCTGTAAATACACCTGTAACTGCTGCTGCTGCTGCTGTTTCTGGTGATACAAGGTATACATTTGCATCAGCTGTTCCTGAACGGCCTTTGAAGTTTCTATTGAACGTGCGGAGTGTGATACCCTCTGAGTTTGGAGCAAATCCCTGTCCGATACATGGACCACATGCACTTTCGAGAATACGGAAACCTGCTTCGATGAGTGTTTCAAGAATTCCTGCTTTTGATGCCATCAGAAGTGTCGTACGGCTTCCCGGTGCAATTCCTGCTTCTACGCCAGGAGCTATGTGCTTGCCTTTAACGATAGCTGCAACTGCTTCAAGGTCGTCCAAAGATGAGTTTGTACATGAACCGATGACAACCTGTGTGACTTTCTGTCCTGCAAGCTCTGAAATAGGCTTGATTACGTCTGGGTTATGAGGACATGCCGCAAGTGCGTGCAGGTCATTCAAATTGATTTCGATGATTTTGTCGTATGTACAGCCGTCATCTGCTTTCTGCTCTGTCCAGTCCTGTCCGCGTCCCATAGATTCAAGAAATCTCTTTGTAGAGGCGTCAGACGGGAATACAGAACATGTTGCTCCGAGTTCTGCACCCATGTTTGTGATTGTAGCACGCTGTGGAACTGTAAGAGTTTCAACACCTTCGCCGAAATACTCATAAACTGCTCCGGTTCCGCCCTTTACAGTTTCGCGGCGAAGAACTTCGAGAATGATGTCTTTTGCACCGACACCTTTATTGAGCTTGCCTGTAAGTTTGACACCAAAGATTTTTGGCATCGGAGTGTGGAATGCACCGCCGCCCATAGCAACGGCAACATCGAGTCCTCCGGCTCCAATTGCAATCATGCCGATTCCGCCGCCAGTCGGTGTGTGGCTGTCTGAACCGAGCAGAGTCTTTCCTGGTTTGCCGAAGCATTCAAGGTGTACCTGATGGCAGATTCCGTTACCAGGGCGTGAAAAATAAAGTCCATATTTTGCAGCAACTGACTGAAGGTAACGATGATCGTCCATGTTCTTGAAGTCTGTCTGCAAAGTGTTGTGGTCGATATAAGAAACAGAAAGCTCTGTTTTTACGCGAGGTACGCCGATTGTCTCGAACTGAAGGTATGCCATTGTTCCTGTAGCATCCTGTGTCAATGTCTGGTCGATTTTAATTGCGATATCTTTACCGCGCTCAATAGGTTCACCTTTTACAAATTTTGCTTCAGATGAAACAATATGGTTCTGAATGATTTTTTCAGCCAAAGTAAGTGCCATTGCTTTACCCCGTAATGAATTGAATAAATTTACCAGATTATAACATTTTGACTGATATTTATGCAATAAGCATTGAATTGTCCAATTTTTGCGGTAAAGAAAATCAATTTTTTTCAGACAGCTGACTTAATTTATAAAGCCGTCTCTAAGTTTTTGTGTGAGTTTGCATTGGAGTTGAAAAACTTAAATTTTATTTTTATTATTTATATATGCAAAAGTATGCTGTTACGGGAATGAGCTGTGCTGCCTGTGTATCACGTGTAGAAAAAGCTGTATCGAAAGTTGAAGGTGTTACTTCGTGTTCTGTTAGTCTGCTTACAAATTCAATGGGAGTTGAAGGAAGTGCAGATTCCTCAGATGTAATTGCTGCTGTCAAAAAAGCTGGATATAGTGCATGTGTTTTCGATTTACGCGAAGAAAAGTCATTTTCTGGAGAAAAAAAGTCATTTAATAATGAAGAAACGCATTCACTTGCAGAAAGACTTTTGTTTTCTTTTCCTTTTTTGATTTTGCTGATGTATGTGAGCATGGGGCATTTTATGTGGAATCTGCCTTTGCCTGATTTTTTCTCTGATAACTTTACTGCATCTGGATTTTTGGAGATGTTTCTCGCCTCTGTTATCCTCTGGTTAAACCGAAGATTTTTTGTAAACGGGGCAGTGTCTTTGGTTCATGCAAATGCGAACATGGATACTCTTGTTTCCTTGGGAGCAGGAATTTCATTTGTGTATTCTGTATTTACGCTGTCATCTGTTGTGATTGGAAAAAACTGTGATACTTCCATGCATCTATATTTTGACGGTTCTGCGATGATTGTTACGCTTATAACTGTCGGTAAGCTTTTGGAATCTGTTTCCAAAGGTAAAACTGCAGATGCCCTCAATGCTTTGCTTTCTCTTGCACCGCGGACGGCATTTGTCGAGCGTAATGGAGAAGTGGTTGAAATACCGGCAGAAGAAGTTGCTTTTGGGGATGTATTTATTGTAAAACCTGGAAGTTCTGTTCCTGTAGACGGAGTTGTTCTTGAAGGTCAATCTGCTGTAAATGAATCTGCACTTACAGGAGAAAGTATTCCCGTTGATAAATCTTCAGGAAACGAAGTATTTTGTGCTACGATTAACGAAAACGGTTTTTTGAAATGTCGTGCGACGAAAGTTGGTGAAAATACAAGTCTTGCAGAAATCATCAGACTTGTCAGTGATGCTTCTGCATCAAAAGCACCTATTGCAAAAATTGCAGACAGGGTTGCCGGCTGGTTTGTTCCTGTTGTGACAGTCGTTTCTATTGTAACTTTTGCATTTTGGTTTTTTGCCGGTGCTGAAATTTCATTTGCTCTTTCTCGCAGTATTTCTGTTCTTGTCATAAGCTGTCCGTGTGCACTGGGACTTGCAACGCCTGTTGCCATAATGGTAGGAAACGGCATCGGTGCAAAAAACGGCATATTGTTCAAGACATCTTCAGCACTTGAAATGACAGGCAGAGTAACTGTTGTTGCACTTGATAAGACTGGTACAATTACAAAAGGTAAGCCTTGCATTACAGATATTGTCTGCATGGGAAAAAATAATGTTTCTGAAAATGAATTTCTGCAGATTGCTGCAAGCCTTGAATACAGAAGTGAACATCCTCTGGCAAAAGCTGTTGTAAATGCTTTTTGCGGAACTTTGCTGGATGTAGAAAACTGGCAGGCTTTGCCGGGATGCGGTGTGAGCGGCTTTATTGGAGGCAGGAAATTTTATGGAGGAAATGAAAAATATATAAAGTCTGTTCTGCGTAATAATGAAACAGAATCAGATTCTGAAAAATACTCAGATGATGTGAAAAAAAACACTTCAGCCGTAGATTGTGATGTCGCTTCAAAAGGTTCTGTGGAAATAGATGGAGTATACGATGAAATCTGGCAGAAAGCTGAGATTCTTGCGGGGCAGGGCAAGACCCCACTGTTCTTTGTCTGCGGTAATGAAATTTTAGGTATGATTGCATGTGCTGATGTAATAAAAGAAGACAGTGCACAGGCCGTCAGTCTTCTGAAAAAACTTGGTATTTATACAGTAATGATTACTGGCGATAATGAAAGAACAGCACGTGCTGTTGGAAAAGTTGCCGGTGTAGATAAAATTATTGCCGGCGTTCTGCCTGGAGAAAAGCACTCAGCCGTCCAGAATATGAAAAGCATTGGAAAAGTCTGTATGGTTGGTGACGGTATAAATGACGCACCTGCTCTGACTGGTGCAGATATAGGAATTGCACTTGGCTCAGGAAGTGATGTTGCGATAGATGCTGCCGATGTCGTTATCGTGAAAAATACATTGATGGATGTTGTTGCTGCCATCCGGTTGAGTCGTTTGACAGTTAGAAATATCTGTCAGAATCTGTTCTGGGCATTTTTTTATAATATTGTGGGAATACCGCTGGCTGCGGGCTGTTATTACGGACTGACCGGATGGACTTTAAATCCGATGTTTGCAGCTGCTGCAATGAGTTTATCCAGTTTTTGTGTTGTAAGTAATGCATTGCGTTTGAATTTGTCTGATATCTACAAAGATTCGCATTCTTTGTACAGAAAATATAAGGAGAAAAAAATGTCAATCTTGGAAAAGACGATTCGTGTTGAGGGAATGATGTGCGCTCATTGCGAGGCTCATGTCAAAGAAGCTCTTGAAAAGATAAAGGGAATTGAAGAAGCTCTGCCAGATCATGAAAAAAATGAAGTTATTCTTAAAATGACAACTGCGATTGATGAAAAAAAGCTGGAAAGTGTAATTTCTAAAGCTGGTTATAAGATGGTGAAAAAAACTACTTGAAAATTTGGTATATGCTAATTATAATATAATTTATTGCATATGATGTTTTTGCTGTCTATTTTTAGTAGTCTTGCAGAAACTGAAAATTTTTCTTTAAGTTGAGTAGCTTGAGTAAGTGAGGTTTTTTTTATGTCTATAGATGAATTGAAAGGAAAGATTTTGAGTGACAGTGGCGTTCAGGCAGAATTTGAAGCAGCTGTAGACTCTGGTAAACTTGTTGAATGGGCTAAGTCAAAGGGAGTTGATGCTTCTGAAGCTGAGCTTATAGCAGGACTTCAGGCAGACTAAGCTTTTATTTGGAGATTTGAACATGCGGTCTCAAATAAGAGCTGCAGTCTGTAATTCAGAAATTGTAACTCTTATTTGAGGTTTGAAGTTGTTTGTATGTTATTTTGTAGAAGGCTTACAGAAACAGCCGGCTTATTGAATGCTGTTTCTGCAAGCCTTTTTTTATAGTCTGCATAAGCAGCTTGAATGCCGGGTTTTAATAAAAGAGATGTGAAATTCACTTTGTCATGCGAGCTTACAAAGTAAAACTGTTAGCAACCGGACGCTGCGGCATGACAGAGTGTTTTTATGGTTTTATTAGTGCAGGAACGGCTATGAATTTTATAATTCGACATCCAGACTGTATAAATTTCTATAAAAACGATTTTCAGAGGTGATTTTACATAATTCTTGCAAATTCTTTGATTATTGCTGGAATAAGTGTATCAATTTTTCCCTCTGTGCTGGCACCTGATGCGTTTTTGTGTCCGCCTCCGCCAAATTTTGAAGCAACAATGCTGACATCGACTTTGTCTTTTGAACGTAAGCCGAGTGTACAGCTATGGTCTGTCTCCTGTCTGACAAAAAGAACAGCTTCTATATTTTCTACGGCGAGCAGGAGAGAGTAGAGTGCGTCGCTGTCACGTCCGTCCTGTCCGTACTTTTTAGTGTCTTCCTGTGTTTCGTATGTAACGGCAAGTCTGCCGTTCAGATATCTTTCGGCTCTGCTGAGCATGATACCAAGGAGTTTTCGTGTATTCCATGCTTTGCCTCCGGTCATTTCCTGATATGTTTCTCTTGGGCATGTACCGGCATCTATAAGTCTTGAGGCGCAGCGTAAAACTTCTGCATCTTTTTCATTCAAAAAACGGAAATAACCTGTATCAGTTGAAATTCCAAAAAATAATATTTTAGCTTTTTCTGTATCCGGCTTGCCTACAAGTCCTTCATAAAGCTGCTGTACAAGCAATGATGCTGCGGGGCTTGTAGAATCTATGACGGCAGGAATGTCTCCTGTAGATGCTGTTTTGTGATGATCTATAATAAATGTATCAAAATCTTTGAGGTCTCCGTCAATTTCGCCGAGTCTGGATATTTCTGAGCAGTCAACAATAATAAGACCACACTGCTTTCGCTCGCTGTCGGTCATGAAAGGTATGCTGTTTTTGAAATTATCTGCGTATTTTTTTATCTCTGTTCTTTTAAAAGGACCTGCATTTAGCAATAAAAACGGTTTGTTGAAATGTTCAATGATAAACGAAACTCCAAGACTGCATGATATACAGTCTCCGTCAGGTTCTTTATGTCCTGCAATAAGAAAAGAATCATGTTTACAAATAAATTCCTTAAATGAATCAATTTGATTTTGTGAAATAGTAATCATAAATGTTTTCCTTTTTTAATGGATTTTAAATAAACAGTATAAGAAGTCTTTGAAAACTTCAGTTTTTATAAACAGCTTTAATCTAATTTTAGCGATGTTCTGTATAGTGTACCTCTAAACATTTTATTTTTAAATGTACCTTATACAAAAAAAAGGCAAAGAATTTACGAATACCATGTATCGTAGATTCCTGCCTTTTCTGCTAACTCATCATAATGGAATTAGTATTCAATGTTCAAAGTTGTTGGATTTGGATCTGCAGAGATGTCCATTCCGTTTGGTGCAATGCCGTAAATTTTGTCACCCTTGTATACAGGGAGAGTAAGGATAACTTTGTATATATCGTTACCTTTGTAGTATACTGTCATGCTTGATCCAGTTGTTTTGTCTGAATTGCGGAAGAAGAGTTTATGATTCTCGCCGAGTCTTCCCCAAGACTTAGGAACACAGACCTTGCCAATCTTGATTCCCTGTTTTTCGTAAAGGACGATATAACTATCCTTCTGGTCGTACACTTTGTAAACATTTACAGTTCTGTACGTCAAAGGAGATACGTTATCGCCGTGATCCCAAATTGCTTTTGTTGCAGTATCCTGTGCAAGTGCAGGAATAACAAAGCATGCTGCCAATAAAATAGCGAAAAATACCTTTTTCATTTCATCCATCCTTGGGTTTGTTATTTTATAAGGGCTAGCATTTAGCCTTTATAGATGTTTGCGGTTTTCAGCCTCGTCCATATCGTGCATGAACTGTCTTTTAAGGACTTCTTCCGTGACTTCTCTGCCATTATGGCTGACAGACATCGCTGGAATATGGTTGAGCTTTCTACCTGTTGCAGAACATCAGGGCCTTGTTCACCTGAAATGGTCTGAGCAGATTAAGACGCTCTTGTATGAGTGCTTCTTCGCCCATCGAAACCCATATTTAAGTATAAATGCAAAGTTTAATTTTGACAACTGAAATTTCATTGAAATTGAAATTTTGCTTTAGTCAGTGTGCAAAAATTCCGACAAATATGTCCTGAAAAAAAAGAACGTCTGAATAATCAGACGTTTTTCCTGTATTTATGCAAGTCTTCAGAATCAGCTGGTTCTAAAGACTTTAATTTGTTATCCTGTAATAAGAAGTTATTAGTTTAAACTGATTTCTACCTCTTCTTCACCAGTGTCGTATTTATAGAAGAAACT
>JAZQQW010000054.1:0-38111 GCA_045629255.1 Treponema sp. | reverse complement strand
ATCACAAAGCCAGAAGTATAACAGGAATGTTCAGGCATTTCTTTTACAGCATTTCTGCATTTTTGTTTCACTTTGTTGATGATGCAATCAAATGGTTTCTGCCAAACTTTTCAATTCAGCAGAAACTTGAATTTTGACCTAGAAGATTTTGAAACTAATTTTATAAATGAAATTATAGGATACAGAGATGCTTTATTTTGTTTTAATAATTTTGCTAGTTGCATTAATAATTTTTATTTCAAGAAAATATAGAAAGTATGATAAAGAATTTGCAGAAAAACGAGAAAAATTTGTTGAATACTTAGATGAAAAAAATGACATTGAAACTTTAAAAAAAATAGGCGAGATAAATATGTTTGGTCAAAGAGAAAGAGTTTATCCCAGATATTCGCAAATTGTCGATTACATTGAGAAAAAATATCAAGAAACAAAAGATGAAAAATTTAAAGAGTTTTTGAAAGATTATAAAATTCAAGTAATAAATTTTTCTATAATGATTCCCATAATCATTATTTCGATTTTGATAATAATACACTTAATTGAAAGATTTTTTTCATAAATTTATTCTCCCCACAAATTGCGATTTGTCGGAATAAGTGCTTTTTTTCATAAAATTTGGTTAAAGCTCATCAAATTCCACGGTAAAACATCCTTTCCTTACCCCGACAAACTTCTGTTTACCAGGCCTAAGTCGCACATGTCTTAGGCCTACAAACAGCAGTTTGTGTAACTAGGTAATTTTTTTTTACAAAAGAACGTATCCGGATTTCTGTTCATTTTTGCTTTTGATTGACATTAGGCTTTAAGAATTGTTATATTTAAAATGTGAAGATGCACCTCAAGAAACTGTGTTTTTCAGCAGTTTCAAAAGATATCTTTGGAGGAAAAAATGGTTTCTTTAATTATTGGAATAATTTTAATTTTATTCTGTGTTTTTGCATGTCTTCCTGCTGGTTTAGGTTTTGGTCTTGGCTGGGGACCTTATGTAATTAGTTTTTTGAAAGGTTGTGCTCCTGTGCTTGCTGCATTTATAGGTTTGATTTCTGTATTTATCGGTTTTACTGATATTAAGGACAAAAAAGAAGCAAAGCGTGAAGAGCAGGATGCTCACAAGGCAGAGTAATGATTAAGGCAGACATAGAAGATTCGGAGCTTTCTGAGTTTCTGGCAGCTTTGCCAAAAGATGATATGATTCACTTTATCATGGGGCAGGGGCGCTTTCGTGGTGCGATTTTTCACGGAACACATTTTGTGAATCAGATGCGTGCACAACATAAGGGCGGTATTCTCGAGACGTACATTCTGGGACAGGCTTCTCTGAGTGCAGCTCTTCTGATTCCTGCTGTCATGAAAGGTCGTGAGCACATAAACTGGAGCTATAACGTTGATGGGTCACTGGCTCAGGGATTCAATGTAGAAGCGGATTCTACGGGATGGGTTCGCGGTTATCTTCTCAATGATCATATTCCGATCGAAAAGCCTCTTGAGAGCTGGGATTTGAAGCCTTTTCTTGGCGGAGAAGGATTTATGACAATTCAGACAATCCGCCCGGCTGATAAACATCCGCAGAATAGTTCTGTTAATACAACCGGCAATATTGCTGATGATCTTGTGTTTTACTTTGACCGCAGTGAGCAGATAAAAACTGCTCTTACAACATCCATTCAGATGGATAAGAACGGTCGTGTTATTGGTGCTGGCGGAATCTTTGTGCAGGTGATGCCGGAAACGGGCGGCCATTACAAGGGTGTTGAAAATTCTGGCAGTCAGGTAAGTTCATCTTCGGATATGGATGAAGATGAAAAACTTATAGAACAGCTTGAAGAACAGTACAAAAAGGCACCGTCACTTGGAACATGGTTCTCGCAGGGCAGAAGTCCGGAAGATTTTCTTGAGCAGGTTTTCAAGGATTTTAATATGACAGTTGTTCTGCACAGAGATATTGTGTACGATTGTCCTTGTTCAAAAGAGAAATTTCTGGAAAAAATCCGTGCTTTGCCAGCTTCTGATATAGAAGATTTGAAATCAAAAGGTGAACCGATTGAAGTTATGTGCCGTAACTGCAATTCTGCATACACAATTGGTTTAGATGAAATATAAGGATACTTCTGAAAACGTAAGTTTTTGGCAGTTTTCTGATTTTCTTTTTTTATGAAACATTTGTCAGATGCAAAATAAGATTGATATCTGACAGGTGTTTTGTTTTCTGTGTAAAATCTGATGGATTCAAAAAAACTCAAAAGACATATACCGGTTCTCATTTCTTTGTGGAGGGAAAACTCTGCTGTTTCCGGAAATAAAAATAAGTATTCCGGAAAATCACATTTCCGGGAAAAACTGTCTCCTGTTTTATCTGCAAAGGAACTGGCTGATGTCTCAAATTCTCTTTTGCAGCTACAGAGAGGTTTGACTGGCAACCGCAAGTATGCCGGAGCATCTTATATGCAGGATAAAAATTTACTTGGTGCGTATCTGCTTTATTACTGGCCTGTGACGTATACTCAGATTGCAAGCATTGCAGATAATCTTGTTTTTGAAAAAAAAGACAAATTATGTGTACTCGATCTTGGTTCTGGTCCTGCTCCGGCTTCTTTTGCATTGTGCGATGTGCTTTTATCCTCTTTTCATGATATGACGGAAGATAAATCTTTTTTTTATGCCGGTACAGAAATAGACGTAACTTTATTTGATACATCTGATAAAGCTCTTTCGCTTGCAGAAAAGCTTTTTGCTTCAGAATTTTCTTCTGTAAAGACGCATTCTGCTGTGTGTAATTTCGAGAAAGAGTTTCCGGATTTTTGTGGAAAAAAGTATGACATAATCGTAATGAGTCATGCTTTGAATGAGTTGTGGAAAGACGAAGACAGCAGAGTTTTGCGCCGTACTGACTTTATCCGGAAAGTTGCTTCTTCTTTGTCAGATGGTGGTTTTTTGATTTTGTGTGAACCGGCTCTGCTCAAGACAAGCCGTGAACTTATAGCTGTCCGTGACATGCTTGTAAAAGATTTCGCCGAGGTTCAAAAATCTTGTGCAGAAAATGTTATGTCAGAGTCTTTGGCAGGTTCTCTCAGACTTGTTCAGCCGTGCCTTTCGTGTGCGTCGATGTGTCCAGTTTCTGCTCTTGGAGATAACATAACTTGTCACGAAGAAGCTGACTGGCATTCGGTGGAGCCTGCATCTTCTATTGCAAAATCTGCAGGGCTTGACCGCGAATCTGTGAAGATGTCTTACTTTGTGTTCAGAAAAGATATTCCTGCAGAAAGTTTTACAGAGATGGCTGGAAACTGTGCCGGAAGTTCATATTCTGGCGGAAAAGCAGAATCTTCTGGCAGCGGGAAGCTGAAAGATTTTTGTGCACGAGTTGTCTCAGATCAGATGCTTAACAAGAGCGGCCGCATAAGGTATGTGCTTTGTGACGGAATCAAAAGATTTACTTTTTCAGCAAAAAAAGATGATAATGCTGCCAAAAATGCAGGATTTTTTAATCTTAGGCGTTATGATGTGATAGAAGTAAAAAACGCACAGGACAGAACTTCTGATGATGCTGTATCTTTTGGTGTTGCAGAAAAGACTCTGATAGCAAAAAAATCTGTCTGTACAAAATAGAACGAAAATTTTTTGAGGAACAAGTGTTCATAATGAACAATGTTCCTCAAAACTGTTTTTTACAGGAAACCTTTTTCTTTGAGCCAGTCTCTGAGCGGCTCGTTCCAGTGAAAAGTTTTCATGAATTTATTGTCTACCATGCCGAATCCGTGCCCACCCCATTCGTATTGTGCAAACGTACATGGAATGTTTTTCTTCAGAAGTGCTGCGTATAGTCTTTCGCTGTTTTCGTATATTACAACGGGGTCGTCATGGCATGCCACAAGATAAACCGGCGGCATATCGGCTGGGATTTGCATTTCCATAGAAAAGAGGTCTTTTGTTTCCTGCGGCGGATTTACTCCGATGAGACTTTTTCTTGACCATTTATGTCCGATGTCATCCTGCATTGTGACGACAGGATAAACAGGAATTACAAAGTCCGGGCGAAGACTTTCATTTACTGTAAGTCCGATTTTTGCCAGTTCGTTAGTTCTGTTTGCAAATGCGCCGGCCCATGTTACGAGATGGCCGCCTGCAGAAAATCCAATCAGTCCGACTTTGTTTTTGTCTATGCCGAACTCGTCGGCTCTCTGCCGTACAATCTGTATTGCTCTCTGCACGTCCTGCATCATGGCAGGGTAGTGGTAGTTGTTCCATGCTACGCGGTAACGAAGCACAAATGTCGCCGCTCCTTCTTTGTTGAACCAGCGTGCTGTTGTGTGTCCTTCGTTCGATACGCCGAGATGATGATAACTGCCTCCTGGGCAGATGATTACAGCTGTTCCATTCGGCTTATCCGGTATGCTGGCTTCCATCAAAACTCTGTTGCCGCGCATTTCGCTTATGCCTTCCCATATCATTATGTCGACGTGCTTTGCACAGAATGCATTTATCGGAAAGGTGAGAAATATACTGATGAATAAGAAAAATCTTGTAATTCGTGTCATATTATTTTGTAGTCGCTCAGGTAAGCTTCTGCTGCAAGAGAGTCGTGAATTTTCTTTGTGACGGCACGGGAAGCAATCTGAGGTTCTCTGTCTTTGTAAGATTCTATTGCAATCTCAGGAAGCATGCGTATGTCATACTTGTAAGGTTCTGTTCTGTTGTATGAGAAAATTGCATCGTGCTTTCCAAGACCGTACTTGTCGTTTCCGCCGATGTATACAGGCTGTATATTGCATCCTGTTTCGTATGCGATGCGGGCGGCTCCGCGTTTGAACGGATTTGTACCGTGACGCGGTGTGCGGGTTCCTTCCGGGAAGATAATGAGACAGTTTCCTTCGTCCAGCGATTTTTTACACTGAATCATGAGGTCATCCCAGTTTGAATCGTTCACTATATAAAGCTGTCTGATGACGCCCGCAAGAACTGTCTTCGTCAGTCCTCCGCGCACAATACAGTCTGCATTCGGTATGAGTGAAATAAGATATACTACGTCGAGTATTGACGGATGATTTGCAACGACAATTTTTGATTTAAGAGATGCATATTTTTTTCTGCCGTCTGTCTTGTACAGGCTTCCGTGAATAATATGCATAAACCATATAAAAAATCTGAATGCATACGATACAAGAAGACGTGCGTTTTTCCGGAATTTTTTTGCCGGATGAAAAATGAGCCGCAGTATAGGAAATGCAAGAATGGCAAGCAGAATCGCTCCAGTGCCGAATATGAGATACATCAGGAGTTTTGCGATGCATCCGTATATATAGAGAAAAATATTTTTTATTTTCGGAAGGTCTTCCGTGCTGTAACGGTAACCGTATTTTGATTTTTTTGCCATATTACTTAGTTTGGGTCACCTCTAAAAAAAAAATAGATTTGAAGTGTCAGATATGTTTTATGCCTTGAAATTACAGGGCTTAAAACATAACGTTTTCAATCCGGGTCAAAAAACTGAATTTCTTAAAGCCTTGCTTAAATAATTTTTTTCAAAAAATCAGCAGGACTTGAGTGTTCACTGTCTGCCAGAGTTTCTGTGCTGAGTGCAGCCGAACATATTTCATCCTGTGTCCTTGAGATAACGAATGCAAACGCAAGCGGTGTATTATCTTCCGGACGCAGACTGCCGTATACTTCCGGTACAAGTTCATCGCCGTATACAAATAGAATTTTATCCTCTGTGCCGCCTGTTATTCCTGCGATACATGTTCTGACAGCCTGAAGAAAATTTCTTTGGGACGGAAAGATTGTTGTATAGCCGGAATGCAGATTGCAGGCAAGTGTTGCCAGTGCAATCGGAGCATTAAAAACTGAATAAGAAAAGGCAGACGGCGAGACATCGTTTTCCTGAATCAGTTTTTCGTTTATCGTGAACTCCCTGTTGATTTCTCCTCGGAGAGATACGAAAAACTGTTTGATATCGCCGCACTGAGTCTGTTCAAGACAGTCATGGACAACCTGTACTGTCATTTTGCAAAGCTGACTGAGTCTTCTCTTGAACAGCGGAGTTGTGAAAGAGAGGGCTGGAGAATCATTTGTGAGTTCTATGCTTTTGCTGCCGTTTTTCCAGTCAATGAAATCCTGCAGGTTTCCGAGACCCGGAGCAAAGCAGCATGGCTTTGAAATGTATACAGTCTGCGTTGTCTGGTGCATAAGTTGTCCTTGCATTATGTGCATCTGTAAAAATCAGGTAAAGTTAATTTTTACAGATATCCGTCGATTATAGAGTTTTGAAATTATTTATCAGCTTTTCTTTCTGAACACAAGAAGGGAATATGCGTTGCTTCCCAGATTGTGATGTGCTGTCTTCAGCTCAAAACCTGCTTTTTCAATCGCATTTACAAGTTCTCCGTAACGGTACATTTTACTGTTTCCGTTTGCCATACATGTAAAATACAGTGATGTTGCCTGAAGTGCAAAAGATTCGCCTTCGAATTTCTGTTTGTCCCACAAAGGCTCCAGAACATAGACGTCAGTTGCCTCAGATGCGTACTGATGAACTTTTGTGAGAATCTTTGTTATCTGGTGAAGTGAAAAACAGTCCAGAAACTGGCTCATCCATACTGCGTCCATCTTGTCCGGCAGGTGTGTGCTTTCTGCAAGGATATTGCCATCCATTGTTGCGATTCTGTTCTCAAATCCGTGAGATTTTGCATTCTCTCTGGCGACGGCAGTCTGTCCTGGTAAATCTACGATTGTGACACGCACATCAGGATTGTAAGAACAGCATGCAACAGCCCACTTTGCTGTGTTGCCGCCTATGTCAACGATATGTTTCGGACTTTTTGCAAAAACTATCGGCAGAGCTTCCGGAAATGCGACATCTGAATAAAAATGGTCGAATGCGAACCAGCTTGTTTTTTCTTTTTCTGGAAGAGATGACAGAGCTTCGTAAATAGTTGTCCATTTGTCACCGAATATTTTTAGACCTTCTGGTTTGCCGTTTTTTACAGAGTCTACAAGGTTGAAAGCTCCTTTGTAGCAGATATCATTTGTGAAATCGAAGTTTGCTTTTGTAAGGTTGTCTTCCACGAGCATCCAGCCGATTTTGCCGAGAATATATTTCTCATTCTGCTCAGGAACTGAGTCTGCGGAAAATCTGAGAACTTTCATACCGAGTGCCATTTCACAAAGAACTCCGGCACCGTATTTGCTTATAGAAGCTTTCTCTGCAATTTCTGAAAGTGTCAGACCATTATCTCCGCTTTTCTCGATGATTGAAAGAATTCCAAGGTCGAGGAGAGCTCTTATAGCCTGAAATGTAAGCGGCGAGAATGCAATTTTCTGAGCTTCGATTTTTGCATCGATTGCTCTGATTTTATCCTGTTTATAATTATCGAAATTAAAGTATGTTGTATCCATAAGTAAACGGCTGATATTTTATCATAGCCGTAAAATTAGGGCAAGAACTGAGAACTGTATGAGGACGAAATGAGTTTTTACAGATTGAGTTTTTTTGCGGCGATGATAGCCTGCGTTTTGTCAGCTACGCCGAGCTTCTTGTAGTTCTGCTTGATGTGGTAGCGTACATTTTCAAGTTTGAGGCCGAGACGTTCTGCAATCTGAGGAGTCGAAAGTCCGAGCATCTGGAGCTTGAGAATTGAGAGGGCGTTGCCGGAAAAGTCTGTAGCATCAGCTTCTCTTTTATTTGCATAAGATGAATAATGAGCTGCCATTTTTTCAGTCTCTGACAAAAGCTTTGCAAACCATGACATGTCAATTTCGCCTTTATCAAAGTCAGGCGATGCAAGTTTTTCGCTTACTTTCTTGAGAATAGGCAGAATGATAGCCCCTTCTTCGCTTATGATGCGGATGAACTTGTATTGCGTAAGCATTTTGAGTGCCGAAATAATCGTATCTATATATTCATCTTCGTTATTTTTGAACTGGATAATCGAAAGTAGTATTTCGCATTCCATTGTTATATATGTACGATGATATTGTTCTGCATAAAACTTCATTTTTTCTATGAGCGCATATGCTTCGAGGTAGTTTCCTGTGTAGATATAACAGCGGATTTTTGTCATATACTCATAGCGCAGAAGCGTCATGATTTCTTTCTTGTCGTTCGGGGCTGTGCATGCCCATTTGATAACTTCATCTGTCTCTCCGCAAAGAAGGTTTATGCGGCAGCGAAGAGCCTTGAGATTCGGCAGGAATTTATGCTGGTGCTGTTCGAGGCATTTTGTTTCAAATGCAGAAAGCTGATCTTTTGCAGTTTCTATCTGTCCGTTGTCCATGTAGAATCTGACAAGAAGTCCGACGGCAACAAATTCCATTTCCATATTGCTGCTGACTTCGGCTTCAATCTGTCCGCGGCTCAAAAGAGAGATGACTTTTTCGTTGTCTATACATTTTTCCAGAAAGCTTTCACCGAGTGCAAGGTTTATGATACTTTTGCCGTGTTTTCCTGTAACAAGAGTAATCAGTTTACCGTATTTCGTTATGATGTCTGTATCAATCTTCGTCCATTCACAGAAATCTTTTCCGCCGTTTATGAGGGACGGATTGTTGCTTGTGATACTGAGTTCCGGCAAATTGATTTCTTTGTTTATAATGCGGTCGGCTATTTTCTGTATGATTTCCAGAGTAGATACAGACCCTCTTTGAGGAAGTGAAATATCCAGATATGAAAGCCATTCAGTTGCTTCTTTCTTGTCATTACATGCTGGTTCCTGTTCGTATTCTGCAAGTTTGCCGTACCAGAACTCACTTTCGTCCGGCTGAAGCAGAAGTGAATATGCCATGCTTGTTCCGCTCATCAAAGTGACGTTTTCCTGAATTTCTTCGTCCGTCAGCTCTTTGTAATAGCGGCAAAGATACTGATAGTATCCGTTGCTCGGGTTTTCCCGTGAGTTTTTGATCAGGACATTCTTGATTCTGTCTTTGTGTCTGGCTCTTGTATACATGATTCTGGCAGAATTCCAGTCACCGTGATCTTCGTACCATTCTCCCGCTTTGAGTGCAAGTGCACGAAGTTCGCTGAAACCATATGTAATCTCTGCTTTTTTGAGCAGAATGAGGCGTGCGTTAGATCTGATGCTGTAGGAACCGTACTGATAAGACAGAAAACTGCATGTGTTCATTGTCTGGTCTATCATTGCGTCTATGTAAGATGTGCCAGTCAGATACTCTGCAAGTTCTTTTGTAAAAGAGTCCAAAACTGTAAGCTTGAGAATGAAATCTTTCATTTCTTTGTTCCAGTCCGGAATAACCATGCGGTCAATGTATTCTGCCATGATAAAAAGAATATATTCTTTGAGCTGCTCTGAATCGCTGCTTTTTCTGAGTTTCTGTGCAAGTACAATCAGTCCGAAAGGATTTCCCTGCAAAAGGTCAGAAAGACGGCGGACTTGATTCATGTCGATTTTTATGTTGAGAGAATCAAGATACTTTGTAAAGCACTCTTCTGTGATGGCAAGTTTTGATTCGTCTATGTATTCGATACGGTTTAATGCAGTGCATGAAAGAAGCCATGAAGGAATCGTTGTTCTGGAAATGAGAATCGGCCAGACGTCTCTTCTTTCGATAGTGGAAATAAGCTGGGACTGCATGTCTTTGTCTGTCAGAAACTGTAAATCATCGAAGATTACAATCTGCGGAGTTTTGTGCTCGTTGTCGACAGGAACAAAAATGCTCTGTGCTTTGTCTGGATTTGAGGGAGAAAATGGAAAATAAAATACCTTTTTGCCATAAAAAACTTGTTTTACAAGCTCTGTCTTGCCGTATGCTGTCATACCTGATATGTAGACAGGATGCAGTACACGCTGAGCTTTCTTTAACAGTTCTACGGCTTCTTCTGGAGTCATGTAATCTTGGGTAATATCCGAGAAATTCATACCTCTAAAAAAAATCTCTCCTAAATTTGACAATTAGTAAAATTGTATACCATAAAAGCATTTTTGGCTAGTTTTCCCTTACTTTGAAAAAGAGCAATTGATAATTGAAAAAAAAGTGTTATAATATTTTGTATAAGAGCAATTTAAGGAAAATTGATGCCGTAAGTGCCGGATGTAAATATTTTTACATTTTATTCTATAGATTCATTATATTTGAATTAGAAGAATGGTCATTTTCAAGAGGTCAGATTTTGAACCTGACTGGAATTTTGTTGATGGAACTCTAAAGCTTGCAATTTTTAGAGTTGAATTTGAAAAAGCCGAGTTTTGATCTTTGTGATTTAAAGTTTTGAAACTTGACTGACATCTCTAAATAAGTATTTTTAGTGATGTTCAAAATGTTTTTCTGTTACCGCATGTATTTTTATATACGAAAAGGTTGATTCTGGTAAAAATATGATTTATCTGTGTGTTACACGGATTTATGCGGTAATGAAATATAACTAAAACCTTTGGGGATATGTTTTCCTTGAGGTTTCAACAAGGAGATTTTTTATGGCAAAACAGCAGAGAACGTTCGGTGTTATGATTATTCAGCTTGCACTTGCTATCTACATGGTAGTCACTGGATTGTGTCTTACAGGAAAGATTGGAAGCTCGATTTCCAGTGAAGAAATCACAGCTGTAGCAAAAAAGTTCGGCAGTATCAGCTCTGCCTTGATTATTGTAATCGGTATACTTCTTATATTTTGCGGTGTCGCATTCCTGATAAAACTGTTCGGCGTTGATTTCGGTAAACTTGATGATTTGGTTAAGTATATTACGCTTGTTGTGTGGATTGTTGTTACAGTTGTTACTTTGATTTCTCTTTCCGGCGAACTGAGCAGTATAAAGGCTCTTCACTGGCTGCTGGTTCTTGCAAAGAATGCCCTGATTATCGGCGGTATTCTTACTGTTAAGAATGGAAAATAACTGAGTTCTGCCCCAGAAAGTTATCCGGGGCGGGAAAGGCTCTAAAAATATTAGTTTTTAGAGCCTTTTTTTATGGAATGAATGTCAAATCTTCATTGCCTCTGACTTTCTGGATAAGTGGATACAGTTCTTCATAGAAAAGTTTGTCCTGTATTTCAAGACCTCCGCTTGCATGTCCGAGCTTTCTGTCAGCCCTTACTTTTTCACCGTGGAAATCACTTCCTCCTGTTGCAATCATGCCAAGTTCGTGTGCCAGTGATTCAAGCCGTTCCCCTTCTGCGATTCTTGTTCCCGGGTGCCATGCTTCCAGCCCCATTATGCCTGTCTGCTGAATTTCTGTAATCTTGTCTTTGAGCTTGCCCCATGAGATATACATTGAAAGAGGATGCGCCTGCACGGGAATACCGCCGGAATCCTTGATGGCTTTGACAGCTTCTGCAAGATCTGCGCCGCGTCTGTCTACGTAACAGGGACGTCCTTTTGCAAAGTATATATTGAAAGCGTCCTGTCTTTTTTTTATGATGCCTTTTTCCACCATGTATTGTGCAAAGTGCGGCCGTCCGATGTTGTTTACCTTGAATCTGTTTTGAACTTCTTCATATGTAATGTCAACTCTGCTCTCACGAAGTTTTGTAATCATTTCCCTGTTTCTTTCTATGCGGCCTTCTTCCAGATAGTTTAAAATCCATCTGAGATTTGGAGATAGGGTTTTGAGTGCCAGTCCGAGAAGATGAAACTCACCTGTAGGCCATTGTATATTAAGTTCTGTTCCAGGAACAAAAATTATATCGTGTTTTTTTGCTTCTTCCTGAGCTTCTGTAAGTCCGCTGACTGTATCATGGTCTGTCAATGCCAGAACTTTTATTTTTTTTGAGACAGCAAGGCGGATTAACTCTGTCGGAGTACATGTTCCATCCGATGATATTGAATGAGAGTGTAAGTCTATCATAAATTCATAAAATATTAGCATATTTACAGAAGTTATGGTACTATATATATATATATATATATATAGTCATTTTTTGGGAGTGTGGAAATGCCAAAGATTATGTCATACAAGCAAGGGTCAATCATATTCTTTGCTGGAGATAAAGATGAGCGTATTTTTATTCTTCAGTCAGGAAAAGTTGATCTGAAAGCAGCTGATATTGTTAGTGGTCTTACTGTTTCTGAGCAGGTTGTAAATGGCGATTTTTTTGGTGTAAAAAACGCTTTGGCGAAAGCTCCGCGAATAGAAACTGCACGTGCGACTACAGACTGCCAGACAATTATGCTGACAGTAGAAGAATTTGAAAAATTGTTTTCTCCAAATAAAGATGCTGTCTCCAAGATGATGGCAGGTTTCATGAAATCATTGAGAGCTTTGCATTACAGCATCGAAACTGTTCTTCAAAAACCTGTTGATCAGCTGTCACGTGAAATGACAATGATAAATACGGCAAAAGCTTTCTTTGAAGAAAAGCGTTATTATTCTGCAATGAGTCAGTGTGAGAAAATTTTACGGGATGTTCATGATTTGCAGGATAAAGTTACGGTTGATGATCTTCTTGCACAGTCAAGACTGAAAACTGTATCTATTGCAGAAAATGAAATGCGTTACAGTAGTACAGAAGAGACTGATGAAAGTGAACTCCGTGCACTCAAACAATTCTCAGCTCCTGTATTTGACAGATTTACAAAGAAATTTTCTGACGGAGAAGTTATCCTTTCTGAAGGAACAAAGTCGAAGTCTTTTTATTTTGTAAAGTCTGGCGAAGTTTTGATAGAGAAGTGCATTAACGGCGTAATGATGCGTTATGGACTTGTTAGAGTCGGTGAAATTTTCGGGGATATGGAAATGGTTGACGGTGGTAACAGAGTTGCAACTGCTACTGCAAAAGGTGCTGTTTCCTGTTTGAAGTTCAACAAGGAAAACTTCAATTCTGTTGTTGTCAGCAGCCCTGTTGTTGCAATTTTGATGCTGCGTATTCTTTGCCGTCGTATTTTCTATCTGCGAAGAAATTTGGAAATTCTGTGTATCAAAGATCTTACTGCAAGAATGTCTGATATTATTCTGCTTGGTGTTGAACGTGAACATTCTGTCGGTATGAATGATGAAGACATGAAGAGAAAAGTTCATTACACTGTAGAAGATGTTGCACAGATAGCTGGTCTTCCTGTAGATCAGACAAGGGATGAACTGAATAAACTTGTTTCTCGTAACAAGATTGCGATTTATAATGACTATATTCTGGTAAACAATATCCTGGATATGAAGCGTACTGTAGATTCTTACTATGCGAACCTTGAGCCAAGTGCTGATAAACAGCCGGCTCAAGCTCAGAAATAACGAAAAAAGGACTGTCTTTTATGACAGTCCTTTTTTTGCATAATGACATTTTACAGCATGCCTGCAAGATTTGGCAGGAAAAGCGAAATTTCTGGAATAAATGTGACAAACAGGTGTACTATCAACAGGCAGAAAATAGGCAGAAAACTTTCTTTGACTACATCTTTGAAAGGTGTATTTGAAATTTGTGATGTAATGTATAGAAGAACTCCGAATGGTGGAGTTGCAGTTCCGATCATTATGTTTAATGTGATTAACTCTCCAAAATGAATTTCGTTTATACCGAAATTGGCTGCTACTGGAATAAGAATCGGGATAAAAATAAGCTGTATAATTGATGAACCGAAACACATTCCGAGAAGCAGGATTATCAGATTCAGAGTTATGAGAAATCCTGTTTTTGTAAGCGAAAGCTGTGTGATAAAGTTTACAAGGCCGACGGCTATTTGTTCGCGGACAAGTATATGAGAGACGACAGATGCTGCACTTAAAAGCAGACATACAGAACCGATATCACGGACTGTGTGTTTTATTATCTGCAGTAATCCGTTCAGTGATATTACTTTGTATACAAAAAAAGATACGATGATAACCCAGACACTTGTAATGACGCCGACCTCTGTAGGTGTCATTATGTCTGAATAAATTCCTAAAAGCAGAATACATGGAGTCAGCAGAGCCGGTGCAGAAGCAATTGTCTCACTGAGAAAATCTTTGAAAGAGACTTTTTTGGGGTTCGGATAATTGCGCCTGTTTGATACAAGTGAAACATACATGACTAAAGCAAACGTCATTAAGATTGCCGGCAAAACTCCACCCAGAAAAAGTGCTCCAACAGAACATTCTGCAAACGTTGCATATAAAACAAGAGGGATGCTCGGCGGAAATATGGCTCCTATTGCTGTAGATGTCGCAGTAACTGCACATGCAAATTTTTTCTCATAGCCGGCTTTTTTCATAGTTTCGATTTCCATTTTTCCGATTGTGGAAATATCCGCTATTTCAGATCCTGTTAACCCAGACAGAAATACAGAAGTGACTATGTTTATCTGACCGGACGAATCTTTTCTGTTTCCTGTCAGAGTATTTGCAAAGGAAATAAGTTTTCCGGTGATTTGCCCGTTATTCATGACGTTTGCTGTAAAAATAAAGACGGGAATTGCCAGAAATATGTGATTTGTACAGTATGGATTCATGATAAAATTGCATACAGTACCAAGCGATATGTCATTCAGCATGAAGTAAATTATGCTTGCGAGTATCATGTCGATTGAAATAGGCATGCGGAATAAAAATAACAGAACGAAAACGCAAAGTCCTGCAATTAAAGCAATGTTCATTTTCTATCCCCGTTTTTTATGAGTTTATCAAGCAGGAAAAGAAAATCTTTTCTCATGTCAGAAATGGAGTACATAATTGAGGATAAGAGAAAATATAAAAACGGGGAATAAAGAACAGGAGTCGGAATCTTCAGTATCGGTGTTTTATGGACTGACATTGATTTTATGAAGTCAAAACTCGGTATTATTATTATTGAGAAAAAAATGATTATTATTGCATTGCCGATCATGCAGAGTGCAATGCCGATTTTTTTCGGCAGAAGGTCGTACAGAAGCGGAAAAGTGATATGTGACCGGACGCGCATTGCATAGCATGCTCCTAAAATACTTGTCCAGCAGAACCCGAAAGTGATGATTTCGTTTGTCCATGACAGTTGATGTTTAAAAACGTAGCGGGCTATGGTTTGAATGACAAAAGTTATAAACATCATAGAAAAAGTAACAGAAGGAATGTATATTTCTATAATTGTTCTTAGTTTTTTTAGTATTTCTTTTATAATAATCATTTTTGCTCCGTACAAACAGCATGTGCTGAATGGTGCAGACATTTGAAATATGTTTTACTTAATATTATCAGACTCATGAATTGCTTCCAATGTCTCCTGAATTCTTGAAAACAAATTCAAATCCCATGAACTTGTCATATTTTTGTCTGTCAGATATGCAGTCAGTACTTGTACTCTGAATGAGTCCAAATCTACATCGTCATAAATTTTAAGTCCTTTCTGCCGGAAAAAATCGAGAATTTCTTTTTCTTCCTCAAGATTTTTTTTGTCACAGATTTCTTTGCCGGCTTTGATACCGTCCATGAGGATGTTTTTTTCTTCGTCCGTCAGATTTTGCCACACGGCTTCATTGATACACGGCCATGTTGTGTCTACCAGATGATTTGTCAGGCTGATCGATTTTGTTACTTCGTAGAATTTTGCGTATTTGTCTGTTGGAAGAGGATTTTCCTGTCCGTCTACAATATGCATCTGTAAGGCTGTGTACAAATCTGAAAATGCAATTGGAACAGGGTTTGCGCCCATTGCCTCTCCTAGGATAATCCATGCTTCAGAGCTCGGCATGCGAAGTTTTATGCCTGATAAATCCTTCGGAGTGCGTATCGGCTTGTCTTCGCAGAGATTTATCTGACGTGTTCCTATATAATATGCAGAAAGCGGGCGGATTCCCTGTTCTTTTACAATTTTTTCAAAAATTTCATGACCGATATCGCCGTTCAGGATATAATTCATATCGTCGTAATCTTTCCATATATATCCAGAAGAAAGCATACTGATCCATGGAGATAAATCTGTGAGCCAAGGTGCCGAAAGATATGTTAAATCTGCCAGATTGTCCCTTAGGGCCATCAGTTCCTGATCCTGCTTGAAAAGTACACCGGAATCATAAGTTTTTATAAAAATCCTGCCATTGGACTCTGATTCGACAACTTCTTTGAATTTAAGCATTGCATCGTGATGTGCATCACCAGGAACTGCATTTACTGAAAATATCAGAGTTTTGACGTCAGAATCTGTTTTCTTGAGAGATTGTTTAGTGTTTTTTGTGCATCCTGTAAAAATTATAAGGGATGCAATAAATATCATTACTTTTTTCATAGACTTTCTGTGAATCTGTGCGTCGCAAACTACGGACAATATTCTGTCGGGCTTAGGTCTGCTTTATTATTGCGTTCCTAACATTTTGTTGCCAATGCTGTTTCTGAAAATTGCAATTTTCATAAACGCTTTATAAATTGTACCACTAATATAAGAAAAAAGAAACAAAATCTTTTTTTGAAGCTGAAATTGAGTTTGTGAAGTTAAAAAACGATATTTCTGGTCGAAATTCGAGATTTTGAATGGAATTTCTTGACAAATGGAAACTTGTATACTAACATTTCAGTATACTAATATAATATTGCAATTATGGAGGAGTGTATGTTGGAGCTTTCGTTAGACTCAATCAAGAATAGCAAAGAAGCATGGGCAAAAATAAATGTCGGACTTCCTCATTTTGATATTGAAAAAGTCAGCGCAGAAACAAAAAACAATCCTGAATGGATTCACTTTGGCGGTGGTAACATTTTCCGCGCATTTATTGCTGATTTACAGCAGAAACTGTTGGAAAGCGGTAATGCAAAATCTGGCATTATTGTAACGGATACTTTTGATGATGAAATAATCACTAAAATATATGATGGTTTTGACAATCTTGCATTGCGTGTCCTGATGAACCAGAACGGTGATCTTCAGAAAGACATTGTTGCCAGTGTCGGCGAAGCTGTAAGTGCAAACTCATCGAATGCAGATTCCTGGAATCGTCTCAAGGAAATTTTTGTATCTTCTTCGCTCAAGATGGTAAGCTTTACGATTACAGAAAAAGGATATGCTCTCAAAGGCATCGATGGAAAGTATAATAAAGCAGCACTTTCTGATATAGAAAATGGACCTGCACATCCTGTTCATGCAATGGGAATTGTGACAGCACTTCTGCTTGAAAGATTTAAATCTGGCAAAATGCCGATTGCATTGGTCAGTATGGATAACTGTTCACACAACGGAGAGAAACTTCAGAGTTCTGTCTGGCAGATTGCTGATGAATGGAAAAACCGTGGATTTGCTGGCCAGGATTTTATTGACTATCTGCATGATGAAAAATCAATTACATTCCCTTGGAGCATGATAGACAAGATAACACCTCGTCCGGCTCCTGTTATTCAGAAAAAACTGGAAGACCTTGGAATTTGCAACATGTCTCCGATAACAACAACAAAAGGTTCTTTTATCGCTCCATTTGTAAACTCAGAGATTCCTCAGTATCTTATTATAGAAGATAGATTTCCTGCCGGACGTCCGAAGTTTGAACTTCTCAAAGATTTTGGCGTATACATGACAGACCGTGATACTGTAAATAATACAGAAAAGATGAAAGTTACAACTTGTCTGAATCCTCTTCATACAGCACTTGCCGTTTATGGTTGTATTCTTGGATACAAATCTATTGCTGAAGAAATGATGTGTCCTGAACTTGTCAACTTGATCCGTGAAATCGGATACAAGGAGGGTATGCAGGTTGTTGTTCATCCAGGTATTCTTGAGCCGGTTGACTTTATCAACGAAGTCGTACAGCAGCGTCTGCCGAATCCGTTTATCCCGGATACACCTCAGCGCATTGCCACAGATACGTCTCAGAAAGTACCGATCCGCTATGGCGAAACTATAAAATCATTTATTGCAAAAGGTTTGCCTCTTGAAAGCTTGAAAGGCATATCTTTTGCGATTGCCGGCTGGCTGCGCTATCTTTTGGCAGTTGATGACAATGGAAATCCAATGGAGCTCAGTTCAGATCCGATGCTCGATTCTCTTAAAAAAGAACTTTCCGGCATACAGTTCGGAAAACCAGAGACTGTCGATGGTGCTTTGAACGGTCTTCTTTCTAATAAAATTATTTTTGCTCAGGATTTGGTACAGACTCCGCTTGCTGCAATGATAACAGGCTATTTGAAAGAACTTGTTGCAGGCCCTGGAGCTGTCAGAAAAACTTTGAGCAAATACTTTGCTTAAAATCGTCGAAACAGCAGTACAAAACGGCGTTGATTTTTGATTTGTAAAACTTTCGAAAGGGGTATTTTATGAAAATGACATTCAGATGGTATGGAACCGGATTTGATACAATTCCACTTCAGAATATAAGGCAGATACCGGGTGTAAAGGGAGTAATTACAACTTTGTATGATGCAAAGCCTGGCGACCTTTGGAGCCGTGATAGAATAAAGTCGCTCAAGAAAGACGCAGCTGACAATGCTCTTGAGATTACAGGAATAGAAAGCGTAAATATTCACGATGACATAAAAACTGGAACAGGCCGCCGAGACGAGTATATCGACAATTACATAAAGACTCTTGAAATTCTCGGTCAGGAAGATATACACATGGTCTGCTATAACTTCATGCCGGTCTTTGACTGGACAAGAAGCGACCTTGCTAAGCCTCGTCCTGACGGATCAACAGTCCTTGCTTATGATCAGTCTGTAATTGATCAGCTGGACAAAGATAAGATGTTTGAACATATGGATTCCAAGTCGAACGGATTTGTTCTGCCAGGTTGGGAACCGGAGCGCATGGCTCATCTGAAAGAGCTGTTTGCTGCGTATGATGATGTTGACGAAAAAAAGCTCTTTGACAATCTTGTGTATTTCCTGAAAGCAATAATGCCTGTTTGTGACAAGTACGACATATTTATGGCTATCCATCCTGATGATCCTGCATGGCCTGTATTTGGCCTTCCGAGAATCATTACTGACAAAGCTCACATTCTGAACATGCTCAACACGGTAGACAATGTGCACAATGGTATTACTCTCTGTACAGGTTCTCTCGGCTCAAATCCAAAGAACGATATTCCTGATATTATCCGTGCATGTAAGGGAAGAATTCACTTTGCTCATGTCAGAAATCTTTGGCATGAGGCTCCTGGCAAATTCCAGGAAGCTGCTCATTTGTCATCTGACGGTTCTATGGATTTGTACAAAATTATGAAGACACTGTATGATACTGGTTTTGACGGACCAATCAGACCTGATCACGGAAGAATGATTTGGGGCGAAAAAGGAATGCCTGGATATGGTTTGTATGACAGAGCTTTGGGTGCTGCTTACCTCAATGGATTGTGGGAAGCAATCACAAAGAATGCTAAAGGCCTGTAATAGAAAAAAAATCATTAAATTGCATAGGTTTTGCTCAGGTAGAGCCTATGTCCTTTATAATATCAGCTTCTAATTAAAAATCGTATGAAGTGAGTACACTTCAAATAGAGAGTTTTCTGCGCAGATGTGTTAAGCCTCCTGGATATTGATTATCCAAACACACTGCGTGTAAGTTCATTAGCTTAAGTGGCAGTTTGTAATCAAGCTGCCACTTTTTTTTGTTCGGGATTGTTGATTTATACTGCAACTTTTTCAAAAACAGCTGTGCTTTTTAGGATTTTTTGCAGTCTGCAAAAATATGTGTCAAAAAGAATCTGTTGTTACGCTGACATTTCCGTTGTTTACAGTTATTATTGCGAATTTATTCTGGTCTGCATATGACGGCAAAACATATTCTCTGAAACCAAGATTGTTGTTGTACATTGTAGACGGATGCATGTGTCCGCACAGATAGGCTTTGACGTTTTTGTCGTGAAAGAGCGTAATAAGGTGATCTGTTTCCTCTGTGTTTTGCATAGAATAATAATTCTGGAAAAAGTTAGAGGTTCCATAAACAGGGTAATGAGTGCAGACGATTTTCGGATAAGGGTCTCCGTTCATCATAGATTTTATCATGTTGTACTGACCTTTTCCCATAGAGCCTGATGCAGTGTCCGTAAAGTAGAAACTCATACCGCCGCAGACAAAGTGATACAGCGATGTATTTGGATAAATCATCTTTTTAAAATTGTCCCAGCCATTGTTATATAAATCGTGGTTTCCGACAACAGTGAAAACTTTATTTCCTCCGCCAAGTATATTATTTACTTTATTTACCCATTCCTGGTAATTATCATATTGGCTTTTTGATCCAGTCTGGCATATATCACCGAGACATACGCAGAAACTTGGCGCCGGAGAAAGAGATGACAGCTTTGTATAAAAATCATTGTCATTATGGCTGTACGTCGAATTTCCGAAATGGAGGTCGGAGACTGCAATAAATGTATAACTGTTTCCGGAAACAGCAGGTGCTGTGATTATTGAGATGTAAGGCTCTCGTTCTGTTACATCGTCTCCGTGATCAAGAACTTTGTACATGCCTTCTTCGCAGGCCATGAGTACAAAACTGACAATGCAGATAACTGCAGAAAACAATAACGATGTCAGATTTTTTCTCATCGGCAAAAAGAATAAAGACATTTTTTCTGCCATTTTATGCTGTATACAGGACTTTTGCATATTGAGTCTGTCTGCGATTTTATCTGTATTCAGGAATGTGTGTATGGATTTCAAAACTGTGCTCCTAGCAGAATACGCAATTCTCTGCTGTCCAAGAATGTTGATGACGTGAAAAAGTCAGTGTATCTTGTGTTCAGTTCAACAGATATGTAGTAAGGGTATGTTGTTGTTTCTGTGATTCCGATTGTAAACGTCGGAGCAATATTTACCATATACCTGTATAACTCATAGGAGCTGATTTTTGTGTATACCATAAAATTGTATGGAAGATAAAAGTCGGCTTCTACACAAAAGCCGAGCATATGGTATTTTAGATATTTTGTGTAGTCTTCAATAGCTTTGATACAGCGTGCTTTTGCCATGTAACCGATGTCAAATTTAACACCGAACCATTTGCCGGGCCGTGCTTCAAAATAGCTTCCCAGGTAAACATTATGACTGTAACTGAGATTGTCATACCAGTTGAAGTTGTACCTTGCTCCTGCTCCGACTCTGATATTTCTCCTGACAAGCGGCCAGAGAACAGCTCCTCCCGTAAAATCAAAATCACCTTTTGCAACCTGCATACCTGAGTAAAGAGTAATTTTTGTAGAATCAACCTGTATGTATGGCTGAAGGGATGCGTTGTAAGTCTCCCATCCTTCCTGAGAATTAAATGCAAGTCCAAGTTCGTATTTGATGCCCAGATGATCTTTTGTGAAGTAGTCAGTTTTCTGTTTTTCTTCCTGGGAAAAAATAGGAGAGAGTATAATGAAACAGTTTAGGATAAAAAGTAAATATTTTTTTTTCATGAAATGAACCTATCTATTATAATCGACAAATCTGACGGTTGTAAAGGAAAAATATGCTTCTTTATGATGAATTCTTTCTGGTGTTGCTGAAAAATCTGTAAATTCTAGGCTGCAAAAAATATCTGGAATATTTAAACTGTTTGGGCATAAGATTTACAATTTTAAGATTGTTTTTTTATTTTAATTATGGAAATTCAATTCTCCTTTAAAAAAACTTTGATTTTTCAAAAAAATCGTTGTATACTTAAAGATAGGGAGATGAAATTAGCTGGGCAGCTTGCTTAAAGCGACTTTTCAGGCGGAAGTCTTCTGCTCTATCCTAATTCAGCAACAGGAGTAAAAACAATATGACAAAATCAATATCAGCACAAGGATTTTCATTGGAAAAAGATCAGTCAGATCTTATTAACCAGAAGCTTAAGCGTATAGATTACGCAGACAGCCTTATTATAGATCTTATTTTCCGTGTAAAGGAAGACAAGAAGTATTACTTTGATGTAACTGTAAATTTCCGTTGGGGTGCAAACGGTCACGTAACAAGTGACGATTTTGACTTCGCAGCTGGATTGAATAAGCTTATGGACGTTCTTGACCAGAAGATCAAGAAGGAAAAAGACAAGATTCAGGAAAAGAAGTAAAACTTCCATATCAGAATCCACAGTGATTCTTTAATATAGGCTGTCTTTGAAAGCGTAAGCTTTTGGAAGCGCTTTGAAATGCGGGGTTCAGATTCGTGTTGTTACATCGGTTCTGAACTCGACATCCATCCTGTTGAACTTCTTCAGAGATGGTGTATTTTTCGCTTTAGGCCGGATTCTTTTTAACAGAAGAAATCCGGTCTTTTTTTGTCAGTTTTCTGCCAGTATTGCTTTTGGGTTTGCAAAATAGAGTTTGCGGCTGATTTTGCTGATTTTTTCAAAGTCCTAGTTTTGCTCGGTATTTTGCAACAGTCCGGCGTGCAATCTTTATGCCGCGCTCATTGAGTATGTCGCTTATTTTCTGGTCCGAGAGTTTCTTTTCGCTCTGACTGTTTTCTTCTATGATTTTCCTGATTTCTTTTGAAACAGCGTCGCTGCTTAAAGCTTCGTCGCCTTTGCCTACGGCATTCACAAAGAAATATTTAATTTCAAACAGTCCCCACTCGCACTGAATGTACTTGCTGTTTGCCATTCTGGAAACTGTTGCTGCATGAACACCTGTCATATCTGCAATGTCCTGCTGTTTGAGAGGAGCAAGATGACCTTCGCCTTTATCAAAAAACTCACTCTGTTTTTTGACAATAAAGCACGCTGACCTTAGCAGAGTTGAGCGGCGGTTTTCTATAGAAGCGATAAAATCCTTTGCTTTTTGAATGCTGTCTGCAATATCTTTTGAAGTTCCTGTTTCGGCGTATTTTTCAAAAAAAGGATTTACTGCAATTTCTGGAATATCATTTTGTACAAGAGAAACTTTCCATGCACAGTTTCCCTGTAAGACGATTCCTCTTGAAAAATCTTCTTTGATTTCTGCTGTATAATTGCATTCTGTTGATTTTGTATTTTGCTCTGAGTCTGAAGGCAGAGCCCGGACGGACAGACTTGGAAGGCGTTCGACTTTGATATCTGCGCTGATGTAGTAAGTTTCGTCCTGACTGTAATTGTGGGCAGGAAACGGGTCTAGGGTACGTATGAAATCTATGGCTTTCTGTGCCGAACTTTCTGTCGGGTGCAGGTTTTCATATTTATCATTGTCAGAAAAAGCAAACATTTTTTTCTGTTCCGCCAGAAAAGATGCGGCTTTTTTTGCCACGCTCAGAGGCTGCGGAGGATTGAGAAAGTCAAAGTGTCCGTCCAGAATAAACAGAGCAAGAAGCGGTGCTTTTTCCCTTTGCAAAGCCTGCACATAAAGGCTTTCCTGAATATTTGACGTGCATGTTCCAGCCGGTTCGAACTGCTGGATTTTTTTCATGACTTTTGCAAGAAGTTTTGGTGTCTGGCTTGCATCTTCTTTGTCCAGAAGAGAAATTGGAGCGAGAATATGAAATCCACGGCTGTTCAGATTACCGATAAGTTTTTCGCCCAGGGAAAGTTCTGCTTTGGACAGATACTGCATGTGAAGCTGAGAAAGCAGAACATCCTGCAGTCGAACTCTGTTGTCCGGGTGTGATTCAAGAGCTGCCTGAAAATTGTCACTGGCTTTTTGACCTGCACTTGATGAAGAGTATGCAGAATTTGATTCGTGTGTGTAATCTAGAAGCCTTCGGTTTTTATTTTTGATAATAAGGGCAGGATTTTCAGAAAGTTCTTTGTAGACAGTGTTTCGAAGGTCATCTGAATCCATGGAAAGAATTTCCAGTGAATAAATTTGCTTCTGTGACATAATCTGAATCTGAGACTGTGTTTGTTTCTGAAAAATGTCCTGGCTTTGCATTATAAAAGTATATAAATATTCCTAGAAAAATTCAAATTTGCATTCATGAAATGTCAGTTTCGAAAAAATTTGCAAGTCAGCCTTTCATAGATAGAACAACAGGAAAAATAATTGTATAATCTGCTTTATGTCTACTTTTGATGAGTTTGGTTTAAGAGTTCCTGAAGTTTTGCTGCCGAAAGATAAAGATTTGTCTTCCTGGTCTGTCATAGCATGCGATCAGTATACGCAGGATGAATCGTACTGGCAGAAAGTCAGTGAGGCTGTCGGTTCTAAGCCGTCTGCTTTGAATCTGATTTTGCCGGAAGTATATCTTAGTGCTTCTGACAAAGACGAGCGTATCAGCAAAATCAAATCTGAAATGAAGAACTATCTTGCAAATGGTGTTTTTGATAATCCTGAAAAGCAGTTTATTTATATAGAAAGAAAAACAGAATTCGGCCGTGTGCGTCACGGACTGATTGCTGCCGTTGATTTGGAAAACTATGAATGGCAGCCGATGAGCAAAGCGCTTATCCGTGCAACAGAGGCTACAATTCCTTCTCGTATTCCTCCTCGCAAGCAGATACGCAATGGTGCTGCTCTTGAAAGCCCGCATATCATGCTTCTTGTAAATGATCCGGAGCATTCTCTGGTAGAGGAAACAGGCACGCTTGCAAAACAATCATCTCCTTTGTACGACGGAGATCTTATGCTTGGTGCCGGTCATATAACAGGATGGGCTGTCAGCTCTGACAAACTGCTTGGGCATGTACACGAAGCTCTCTGTCAGCTCAAGAACAATAATACAGACAAGGACGGCAAATCTTTCCTGTTTGCTGTCGGTGATGGAAACCATTCGCTTGCAACAGCAAAGGCTGTCTGGGATGAATATAAAAGTCAAACTGGACTTGCCGACAGTCCTGTCCGCTATGCACTTGTAGAAATTGTAAACATTTATGATACAGGACTGACATTTGAGCCGATTCACAGAGTTTTGTTTGATTGCGACGTACATAAACTTTTGTCACATTTGTGCAGTTCGTTTGACATTTCTGAGCAGGATAAAGTTGTTGACGTATTAAGTGAAACTGAGCTGGAAGAGATGGTTAAATCTTCCAGAAATTATTTTGGATTTGTATTTGCCGGCGAAAACGGCAGGCTTTATTATAAATGCCTGAAAACGAACATAACAAGTCTTGCTGTAAGCTGTCTTCAGCCTGCACTGGATAAGTTTCTGGAACAGAACACGAAATCTTCTATAGATTATATCCATGGAAGTGACGAAGTGTTCCGTCTCGGAGCAAAGGAAGGAGCTGTGTCTGTCTTGCTGCCTCCGATAGCAAAAGACGCTTTTTTTGCCACGATACAGAAGACTGGACCTTTGCCACGCAAAAGTTTCAGTATGGGCGAAGCAAGCGAAAAGCGCTTCTATCTCGAATGCAGAAGGCTGTTCGACTGAAATTATGAAAGTTTTTGAAACTTCAGTTTTTATAGGCATTTCTAAAAAGACTGCATTTCAAGACAGTTTTTCGGGAGCATCTGATTGATAATTTTGTCGGATTAGGATGTTGCCCTAGTTTTTGGAAGTGCCTTTATGCTATACTGTTGAAGTAATTTTGAAAACGAGATGTTAATACGCGCCGTATCAGCGGTTTTAACTCGCAGAGCACCTCGTTTTTTTTGAGGTGTCTTAGGTAAAGGGGATAAGATGGAAAACGAAAATTCTGCACTGCTTGTAAAAATTACAGAGTTTACAAAGATTATACACGAGCAGATTGTAAAGCTTTCGGCTGCAGAAGATTTTACAAAAAGCCTCGATGATATGCTGTGCGCTGTCGGCAGCTATATCAATGCTGATAGAGTTTTCATTTTTGAAAAAAAAGGTGAGTTTTTTCAGAATACTCATGAATGGTACAATGAAGGTATTTCTTCTCAACTTCAGAATTTTACGAATTTAGCAGATCCTGTATTGAATTTCCTTCTTGAGCAGCTCAAAGAAAGTTCCTGCGTAAAAATTAAAGACATCGAATCGATTAAAGATATAAGTCCTCTTGTTTATGATTTTTTTGCTCTGCGCAAAGTTTCTAATACGATAATTGCACCTGTAATAATTAATGGCAAAGTATGCGGATTTTTCGGCATGGACAACTTGTCGTCTGAGCTTTTGGAACCGCTCGAACATGTTTTGTGTGTAATGGCCACACTTATCGGTGGAATTGTGCAGCTTCGAGTCACAAAAGAAGTTCTTGAACAGGAACCTGTTACTTACAAAGATGCCATTCTTGGAGACTGTGAGTATAATTTTGTCTGCGATTTGATGGAAGGCACTGTAAACAAAGAAATTGTTACAGCTTCCGGTGACAAAATGATTGAAATGCTTGGCATGCGTGTTCCTGTCAGCTATGACGAATTGAATGCCCGTTTCAAAGAGAGTTACAACGTTGTTTTTCCAAACAATGATATGACATCATGTTTTACCTGTGAAGGACTTTTGGAATGGTTCGACAAAGGTAAGACAAATTCTACTGTAGAATATCATGACCAGTTTCATGATAAATATATACGCTGTCAGATTCTGCTTTCCAAGAATACTGTAAACGATCACGTTTTTGCAGCGGTGATTGCAAAAGACATCTCAAAAATCCGCAAAGCAGAAAGTGAGCATGAAAGGCAGCTTGCAGATGCCGTTAAGCGAGCGGAGACTTTTGCACGCAGAGCACAGGAAAACCTTGATTTGCTGGATGATGTTTCCGGTTCTGGCATGTGGTACTTCGAATATGACGAAGACGGCAACCGTACAGAAGTTTTCTGGAGCCAGTATTTCAGAAAGCTTCTTGGATTTAAATCAAAAAAAGAATTTCCTGATACTTACGAAGCCTGGGAAAAACGCATTCATCCTGACTGCGTGGAACAGGTCAAGCAGGCTATGGCAGATGCCATCAAAAATAAGACAAGCTATGAAATAAAATACAGGCTCAAAAAAAGTGACGGCCGGTACACATGGTTTTGTGCGAGCGGAAGAGTTGTCTGCTACAAAAACGGCGGTCCTCGGCTTATGATCGGTTCTCTTACTGACATTTCAAGTCAGCTTGAAACAGAGAGACTCCGCTCAATAATTGATGCCATTGCGAATATCTATTTTGCCGTATTCTCTGTCGACGTGAAAAATAATGTCGTTACAGGTGTCAGCACAAAAGAATATATCCAGAAACTTCTCGGAAGTTCGGGACCTGCTCTGCATATGTTCAGCAAGATGTGTGATTATCTTGTGCAGGAAGATTTCAAAGACGACATGCGCGTATTTACCGATATCAGAACACTTAACAGCAGAATGCGCGACAAATCGTTTATCAGTTTAGATTACAAAGGCGTCTCAAGCGGATGGAGCCGAGGCTATTTTATCGAGCAGGAGAGAGATGAAAACGGCAATCTGGAAAAAGTCGTTTACGTATGCCTTCAGATTAAAGAAGAGAAAGAGCGCGAACTTGAAGCAAAACGAGCCCTGGAAGATGCATACGAATCAGCAAACAGAGCAAACGCTGCTAAGTCAGAATTTTTGACAAACATGAGCCACGATATCCGTACTCCGATGAATGCAATTGTCGGTATGACGGCTATTGCCGGAGTTCATATTGATAACAAAGAGAAAGTACTGGACTGTCTTTCAAAGATAGATATTTCTTCAAAGCATCTTCTTGGAATTATTAACGAAGTTCTTGATATGTCAAAAATTGAGTCCGGAAAGATGGATTTGACAGTTTCTGATTTCAACTTCTCTGATTTAATCGAAAACTGTCTTACAATAATAAAGCCTCTCATTGAGCAGAAACATCACGAGCTTATTGTTGATATACATGATCTTGAACATGAATATGTAAAAGGTGACAGTCAGAGAATTCAGCAGGCGTTCATGAACCTCATAACGAATTCCATAAACTATACGCCGGAACATGGAAAAATACGTATTTCTTTGACAGAGCGTCCGACACACCGTGCAAAAATCGGATGCTTTGAGTTTGCTTTTGAGGACAACGGTATCGGCATGACGCCGGACTTCCTTGCACATGCATTTGATCCGTTTGCAAGAGCAAGAGATGCTCGTATCGGAAAATGGCAGGGAACAGGTCTTGGTCTTGCAATTACAAGAAATGTTGTGCGCATGATGAACGGCGATATCCGGGTAGAAAGTCAGCTCGGAAAAGGAACTAAGTTCATTGTAACAATTTACTTGGAGCTGCAGGACAACAAAGCAAATTATGACGACCTTAAAGATCTTTCTGTTCTGCTTGTCGGCAGTGATAAAGCATACTGTGAAAGTGCAGTTTCCATGATAAATGAGATAGGCATGAAAGGTGAGTATGTTTTGTCCGGCAGAGAAGCTGTTGAAAAAGTAAATGCACGTCATTCAGAAAACAACGACTATTTTGCAGTTCTTCTGGACTGGAAGATGCCTGACATGGATGGAATTGAGACCACAAAGGAAATCCGAAACCGTGTTAAATCAAATGTGCCTGTAGTTCTTGTATCTGCATATGACTGGGCAGAAGTAGAATCTGTTGCCCGTACGGCAGGGGTGTACGGATTCCTTTCAAAGCCTTTGTTTAAATCTCGTCTGGCATTTATGTTTCATGATTTGCAGGGCAAAAGCACAGAAGACTCTTCGAGTTACGAAACAGCACTTTCTTCGATATCTGAGAGCGACTTTTCCGGTAAGAGAGTTTTACTTGTAGAAGATAACGAACTTAACGCAGAAATTGCCAAAGAAATCTTTGAGATGGCTTGTATTACTGTAGAAAATGCATGGGATGGCAAACAGGCTGTTGAAATGATGTCAAAAGTCAAAAGCGGATACTACGACATGATTTTCATGGATATACAGATGCCTGTTATGGACGGTTATGAAGCAACAACTGCGATACGTGCTATGGATGGTATATACCAGAAGCAGGTACCGATAATTGCCATGACTGCGAATGCATTTGCCGAAGATGTCCAGCAGTGCTACAAAGTCGGCATGAACGAACATATTGCAAAACCGATTGATTTTAATCAGCTCAAAAAAGTTCTCAAACGCTGGCTCAAATATTCAGGCAGTATTTCTGAATAAATGTAAGTGATATGCTTTATTTCATGCTTTGTCATACGAACAGCCTCTATGTAAGCTTTTTTTAACTTGCGTGGTTAAAGATGCGGCAAAAGATATAGTTTTAAACAAGAAAACTAAGTTTACTCTGTATAGATCGAATTTCGGTTTTTTATAAAAGATTAGGTAAAATTCATCTTGTCATGAGAGTCTGCGGATTAAATTCGATATGACAGATTGTTTTTGATTTGACAGATTGTTACAGAATAAGGTTTTATTTTGCTGTGTGCCTTATTCTGTAAATTATAATTTAGTCGACAATGGTATGCTGTGAAAGAGAAAATTTTACTTCGTCATTTATTGCACGTTCAACAAATTCTTCCAGAGATATGTTCAGCATTTTTGCAACGATGGAAAGCTTTTTGTGGATTTCCGGCGTAATTTTCATGCTGGCATCCTGCTTGAACGGTGCATCTGGGGTTATCTCATCTTTCTGACACCATGCAAGATAATCATCTATTGACTTCCGGAAGTCATTTTCTATTTCCTCGACAGTAGTTCCCTGAAAAGTGATAACGTCGTTTGAATTGATTACAGTTCCAACAAAAGCGCCGGCTTTATCGTCATAATAAGCGCATCCGATATAGTCCATGTATTCAAGCATAAAATTTGGCCTCCTTATAAATTTTTTTCCTGTTTTTGCAAAAGCGTAAAATGAAATTCAACAGGATGTCTTTAATTGTTCATTAATTTATAGGATGTTTGAGATTTTTTCAAAGAGTCGTCTTTGATGCTGTCTCAAATGTTGTTCTCAAAAAGTCTCCAAAAAAAATCAATTTTCAGAGAATATATATAGAATAGTATAAAGCCGGATGTTAAAAAAAGATAGTAATTTTTCTTTGTCTAAGTAAAAAAAAATATCACAGCAAGCCACTGCCTTGATAAGACTTAGGCTTGCTGTGACAGAAGGCTTTGAAATTATTAGTTGCCTCAGAAAACGCAATTTTCAGAGGTTTCCTGTTACTTGCTGCCTTCTTTTTTGTAGAAAAAGTAATTTGTGCTTGCATCGACGTTAAAACCGCATTTTCTGTAAAAACCTTCGGAACCGTCGATGGCACTGAGAGCTACAAAATCTTTGTCCTTGATGAAGTCCTGCATGATAGCTTTGCCGTAGCCTTTTTTTGTCAAAAAGATGTTTACTTCAAGAGCTGCAACGTATGCACTTTTTGTGACAGGCACGTCGAGCAGGGTAAAAAGTTCAAGCCGGTCTTCGTCAGACAGGCTGCTTCTCCAGTCATCAAGCCACAGAACTACACCGATAGGCAGTGCACCGTCAAAGTAATACGTAATGTATGAGCGTTCGTTGTCGTATACGCCGAGCATCTCGTTATAGATTTTGGCTGCAAGCGGATAATAGTTTTCCAAAATACTGCATTCTGCAGAGTAAAAAGTTTTTGCAATCAGATGAAGAGGCGGCTCTTCTTTTTTCTGCTGCAATTTGTCTTTTTTTCTCTGTATAAAAAACATAGTGGAACAGATGCAAATCTGTACGAGAGATGAACATGGCGTTGCAAGACCGATTTGAAAAAGGCTTGGATCTTTTACGAGTCTGCTTACAAGGTAAGCTACTGGAATTCTTATGCCGAACGCACCGATAAGTCCCTGTATCATGACAAAAAGAGTTTTGCCGGTACCGTTGAAATATCCGATCATGCAGAACAGAAATGAAGTAAAGATACAGTCGATTGCGTATGCTTTCAGATAACTGTGGCTCTGTATGATGACATCGGCGTCTTTGGAGAATGCCGCAGCCAGAATATTTCCATGGAAAAAACCTGCATAGCAGAGGAAGATACCGCAGCCGAGAGACAGCGAAATGCCATAAAAGAGGGCTTTTCGGGCTCTGTCCATCTTTTTGGCTCCGTAGTTCTGTGCCACAAAAGATGACATACTCTGGCTGAAAGCAGAAGGCACCAGCATGAGAAATGCACAGACTTTGCCGGCCACGCCGACAGCAGCTGACTGGTTTAGTCCGAGATCGTTTACGATAATCATCAGGGCGATAAAAGAAAGTCCTACCAGAAAATCCTGAAGGGCGACAGGACATCCCAGCTTAAATATTCTGAGGGCAAGATCTTTCTTAAGTTTGAGATAACTTTTATCAAACTTAAACGGAAGCTTAATTTTTCGGATAATGAAAAGTGAAATAATTACGCTTGTACCCTGGGAAATAATCGTAGCCCATGCGGCGCCTGCAGCACCCTGATGAAAAACAGCTACGAAAATGTAGTCACCGATTACATTCAGAAATGCAGAAATCATTACTGTGATAAGCGGCATCTTGGAATTGCCGATACCTCGGAAAATACTTCCCAGAACATTGTAAGCAGTGACAAACAGAGCGCCGCCGCCGCATATTCTGATATAGTCACGCGTCTGAAAGAAAGCTTCTTTCGGGGCATTCATGAATTTTGCAAAAAAATCAGCAAAAACAAGCATAGTCAGAGACCAGAGTACACCAATTACAGCAAATAAAGAGATGCCGCTTCCGATAACTTTGCCGGCTTCATCATTGCGTTTTTCGCCGAGTCTCTGTCCGGCAAGGACTGTGATGCCCAGTGAAAGACCAATGATAACCATTGTAAGAGTGTGCATAAGCTGACTTCCGGTAGAAACTCCGGAAACATCACTCGTTGAAGCAAATTGTCCTACAATCAGAAGGTCAATGCCACCGTACATTGCCTGTAGAAAAGAGGCGCCGGCAACCGGCAGTGCAAATCTGATGAGAGGGCCGAAAATTCTGCCTTCGGTAAAGTTTTTTGCATTTGTTGTTGATTCACTCATAGTTACTATTGTATAGATTTTTAATCTTCGTGGAAAGTTATATGCATAAGTTGAACGGAGCAGAACTGTGTTTTTTGAAAAAGGCAGATATTTTTTTTCTAGGACACACTTGATTATTGTCTGGTAGTTAGCTAGAGTTTACTTGGTCAAACTGGCAGCGGTGAGAGTTTTAAATGACTGACAGTCGCTGTGAGTGATGATTTTCCAGGGAAAAAGTATGACATTAAACGAGCTTGATATAAACGAAAAAGCACTGATTACTGAAGTCGGCGGAAGCGGTGCATTGCGCCAGCATTTTCTTGACATGGGCATTATTCCTGGAGCAAAAATACAGCTTGTAAAGTATGCTCCGATGGGAGATCCGATAGAGTTCCGGATACATCATTATGAACTTACACTTCGTAAAGATGATGCAAAACATATTGTCATTTCCAGAGAAACTGCAGTTACTGATGAAGAAATAGAAGAAGAAAAACAGACAAAGAAAATCGAACATCCGGGACTTGGTGAACCTGGACGTTTTCATGAGAAAAAAAATGAACATCCTTTAAGCGATGATCATATACTGACATTTGCACTTGCCGGAAATCAGAACTGCGGCAAAACTACGCTTTTTAATAAACTTACAGGTTCCAACCAGCACGTCGGAAATTTTCCCGGAGTCACAGTCGACAGAAAAAGCGGTTCAATACTCGGTTATCCGAAGACGAACATAACGGATTTGCCGGGCATATATTCCATGTCGCCATATACAAACGAAGAAATCGTTACCCGCGAATTTATCATCAAGGAAAAACCTGACTGTATCATAAATATCGTTGATGCAACGAGCATAGAGCGGAGTCTGTATCTTACACTTCAGCTCATGTCGCTTGGGCGCCCGATGGTTCTGGCACTGAACATGATGGACGAACTTGTCGGAAACGGCGGCACTGTGTTTATCAATAAAATGGAATCACTTCTCGGCATTCCTGTCGTTCCGATTTCTGCATCAAAAAATCAGGGAATCGACGAGCTTGTGCGTCATGCTCTGCATATTGCCAAATATCAGGAAAAACCGGACAGAGTTGATTTCTGCGGAGAAAACGACAACGGTGGTGCCGTTCACCGCTGTATACATGCGATAATTCATCTGATAGAAGATCATGCACGTTCTTCAGAAATTCCTTTGAGATTTGCCGCTACAAAACTCATGGAAGGCGAAGACAAAATGAAAGACCTGCTTAAACTGTCACAGAACGAACGCGAAATGCTTGATCATATTATTCTTCAGGCAGAAGAAGAGCGTGGACTTGATCACGCTGCTGCCATTGCCGACATGCGCTTTACGTTCATCAAAAATCTTGTAAAGCAGACAGTTGTAAAACCGAAAGAGAGCCGCGAACATATCAGAAGCGCTAACATCGACAAAGTCCTGACAGGTAAGTGGACGGCAATACCGGGGTTTATAGTCATTATGGGGCTTGTGTTCTTTTTGACGTTCAATGTAATCGGAGCATTTTTTCAGAAACTGTTTGAAGATGGAATCAAGGCTCTGTCACAAACTTGTGACCAGCTTCTGGACTGCCTGAATGTAAATGAAGTTATACATTCTCTTGTAATCGACGGCATTTTTGCAGGAGTCGGCAGTGTGCTGAGCTTTCTGCCTGTAATCGTCGTGCTGTTTCTGTTTCTGTCGCTTCTGGAAGATACAGGATACATGGCCCGTGTTGCATTTGTCATGGATAAACTTCTGCGCAAAGTCGGACTTTCCGGACGCAGCATCGTCCCTATGCTCATTGGTTTCGGCTGTACTGTGCCGGGCATCATGGCAAGCCGTACACTTCCTTCTGAGCGCGACAGAAAAATGACAATTCTTTTGACACCGTTTATGAGCTGCTCGGCAAAGCTGCCTGTTTACGCATTTTTCACATCTGTGTTTTTTCCGGGACACGGAGCCATAGTCATGATTTCACTTTATCTTACAGGAATTGCCGTCGGCATATTGATGGCGTTTTTATTCAAGCACACATTGTTTAAAGGTGAAGCAGTTCCTTTTGTAATGGAATTGCCGAACTACAGACTGCCGGGCATCAAAAACGTAGCACTTCTTTTATGGGAAAAAGCAAAAGACTTTCTGGAAAAAGCATTTACTGTAATATTTGTTGCTTCCATAGTAATCTGGTTTTTGCAGACATTTGATACGCATCTTGCAATCACGGATGATTCCGGCAAAAGTATACTGGCCGTTGCTGCAGGATATATTGCGCCGGTTTTTAAACCGCTGGGGTTCGGCGACTGGAGGATATCAACAGCATTGATAACAGGTTTTGTTGCAAAAGAGAGTGTCATTTCCACTCTGAACGTTCTGTTCGGTGAAATTTCTTTGACAAAAGTCATTGGTCTGAATGCAGCTTTGCCGCTTCTTGTATTCTGCCTTCTTTATACACCGTGTGTTGCAGCGATTGCTTCTGTTAAACGGGAACTTGGCAGGCACTGGTCTTCCTGTGTCGTTATAATGCAGTGCGCAGTTGCCTGGCTTTGTGCTCTGGCAGTGCGTCTTGTCATGCTGATGTTCGGATTGTAGATTGAGGTCTGTATGAATGATTATGTAACACTTGCAAAATCTGCCGTAGAAATTTTTGTGAAAAAAGGCAAAGTTCCGAAAGTCAGGGCCGGCTGTGCAATCTGTGACGATGCAGAGTTCAAGGGAATGCGTCTTTGCAGGGAACTTGCTTCTGAAAGTACAGGTGTTTTTGTCAGCCTGTATGCCGGAGAAAATGAACTTCGCGGCTGCATGGGAACATTGTCTGCTTCGTGCGACACTCTTGCAGAAGAAATAATACGCAATTCAGTCAATGCATGCGCAAAAGACTGGAGGTTTGAACCTGTCACGGAAGCAGAACTTCCCAAACTCAAGATTCGCGTGGATATTTTGTCTGCGGCAGTTCCTGCTGCAATATCAGATCTCAATCCGTCCCGTTTCGGCATCATCGTAAACAAAGGCTGCCGTCAGGGATATGTTTTTCCGGACGAAAAAAAAGTAACAGATGTTCAATCTCAGATAAACCTTGCATGCAGTAACGCCGGCATTGATATTGCCGAAAATCCAGAAATCCGTCGTTTTGAAGTTACATCATATACCGAACTCTGAAAACTTGCGAAATATGTAATTTCTGTTTTACTATGCAAATTTATATTTAAATAACGTATATTTATACGTAAAAATAATTTACAAATAGATAAAAATACGGTAATATGCATTGAATTGTTTTTTAGCGCTTTGATTTTTCGTAGATTTGCAGTTCAAGGAGTAGTATTTCAATGGAGTACAAAATTAATAACGCTTATTGTAAGCGCGTTTGGGACGAGATTTCTGCACGCTATGCAGATCAGGATCACTTTCTTCAGGCAGCAGGCTTGGTTTTGGAAGCAATTGCACCAGCTGTAGACAAGATGCCGGAACTTGAGCAGTATGCTGTTCTTGAGCGCATGGTTGAACCAGAGCGCATTATTATGTTCCGTGTTCCGTGGACAGATGATCAGGGAAAGCCTCACGTAAACCGCGGTTTCCGTGTTCAGTTTAACTCTGCAATCGGACCTTATAAGGGAGGCATTCGTTTTTCTCCGGAAGTAGGTCTCGATGTTCTCAAATTCCTGGGATTTGAACAGGTTCTCAAAAACTCTTTGACAACACTTCCTATGGGTGGCGGAAAGGGTGGTTCTGACTTTGACGGTCACGGAAAGTCAGATGCAGAAATCATGCGTTTCTGCCAGTCATTCATTACAGAATTGTATCGTCATATTGGTGCAGATACAGATGTTCCTGCCGGAGATAAGGGTGTAGGCGGAAAAGAAGTTGCTTACATGTTCGGACAGTACAAGAGAATCACAAATCAGTATACTGGCGTTTTGACAGGAAAGGGACTCACATTTGGCGGTTCCCTTGCACGTACAGAAGCTACAGGATACGGTCTTGTCTATTTCGTAGATAATATGTGTGAAAAGAAGGGTATGAGTCTCAAGGGTAAGACTGCAATCATCTCTGGTGACGGAAACGTTGCTGAGTATGCAGCAGAAAAGCTCATTCAGCTCGGAGCAAAGCCGCTCACACTTTCTGACTCAACAGGATATATTTATGATCCTGATGGAATCAATCAGGAAAAGATTGACTTCGTAAAGGAATTCCGTGCTCGCCGTGAAAAGGTTGACGCATACGTAAAGAAGTATCCGAATGCAAAGTTCTTCAAGGGCGAAAAGCCATGGGGAGTAAAGGCAGACATCGCTCTTCCTTGTGCAACTCAGGATGAAATCTACCTCGAAGATGCAAAGAAGCTTGTTGCTAACGGTGTTCAGATTGTTGCAGAAGGAGCAAATATGCCAACTCGTGCAGAAGCAATCAAGTACCTTCAGGAAAATGGCGTAACATTTGCACCTGGAAAGGCTTCTAACGCTGGTGGAGTTGCTGTTTCTGGTCTTGAAATGAGCCAGAACTCAGAGCGCTTGTCATGGACATTCGAAGAAGTTGACGAGAAGCTCAAGAGAATCATGAAGGACATTCATGACAATGCTTACGAAGCTGCAAAGACATATGCAACAGAAGGCGACTACGTTTCTGGTGCAAACATTGCAGGTTTCGTAAAAGTTGCAAAAGCAATGGTAGCACAGGGCTTGGTCTGATTTTGACTAAAAGCAGCAGGTTTTGATTTTTTTTGCGGGGCGAAAAAAAGCTGACATTGTAATTAAATCAAAATTTGCATAACAGAATATAAACTGTGAAAAAAGCCGTCAGTGAAAAAACTGGCGGCTTATTTTTGTGCCTTTGTAAGAATTGTACCTTACTTGCTGAACTGCTGCCTGTCTGCAATATGGCAGCTTTTGTTACGGCAGAAAGACGAAAGCCAGCCTTACAAGAGTTGTACAGCCAGCTTTATAAGGGTTGTACAGCCAGCTTTATAAGGGTTGTACAGCCAGCTTTATAACAATAGTACCTGGTTACACAAACTGCTGTTTGTAAGACTAAGGCAAGTGCTACTTAGGCCGAGTAAACAGAAGTTTGTCGGGGTAAGGAAAGGATTTTTTTACCGTGAAATCTGACTGGATTTCTTCAAATTCCATTGATAAAATCACTTGTAACTATCAGCTGAACAATATCAGTTTGCTGATTTAATCTTACATATTTGCGTATCTTTCCAATTCCTGAATAACTTCCTGAATAATTGATGAGAACTTTTCTTTTTGAATAATAGCACCATGTACATTTTCAATGTTATATGTTTCATCATCAGAAGTCTTAAATCCTAATAAACGAACTGAATCACCTTCATTTAATTGAAGAACGAAACTTCCGTCATCAAAAGCTTCTTCCATTGGAGTCCAATAGTCTAGAAGACAATTTTCTCTTTTATCATATGTAATTTCAGCTTCTTTTATAAAATCTTTTATTTCTTCTTCCTTATATCGTCTTTCCATACGATAAGCAGTATCATAAAATTTATCACACAACTCATAACACTCATATTTATTGAAAGGATTTTTACTTGGAGACTGTAAAACATCAAAATACTTTAAAGTAGAACGAATACAACCAAATGATGTAGCATCATCTTCTTTTCTTCCATACATAAAACCATCAATGTATACGACAAAAAATCCATCTCCAATAAATCTTTTATCATGGTAAATTTCTTTTACCTCAAATTCAATTGCAAACTTTTCTTTATTACCAAACAGCATCTATATCTCCTTTTGACATTTCACTAATTTCAGGTGGAATATTATTAGATCTTATTGGAGGTTTATCATGAGTTGAGCCATTCCAATGCCTAGCTTGATGATCTCCAGCTTTTTCACCTTGGTAACGGTGTATATTTCCACTTTTATCCTTATACCAGTAATTTCCTTTTTTATCAGGTACAGAATTATTATACATATCTTCTGCGTTTTTAGGCTCAGGATTTCTAGAATTAGGATGATGCTTCTTATTGTGCTCCAAAGGTGGTCTTTCATTTTCAGATTCTTTACCACTTTCAGCACCATCTTTCGGAACAGGACTCGGTTCATCTGCAGGTTTTGCTTCTGGTTTTCCTTTTGATTTTCCATGTTCCTTATGATTGCTTTTAGCATAATTTACATTATTTGCGTCTGCTGCTAAAATTGTACCACCAGCACTAACTAAAAATAATGCTACTAATGTCGCACCTGGGGTTATATATATCTGACCAGTTCCTGCTGATGCAACGGCTATACAACAACATGCTGCTGCACCAACATAACAAACACCAGCTAACAATACGCCATAAGTTGTGTATTCACCTGTCGGGTCTGTATACTTCACCGGGTTGTTGCCTGCATAGTGATAGAACATCGGCTGAAGCCGAATGTTTTCATTGGCGTTTGTCGGCCTAAGTTCTCATATTTCTCCTCTAAACTTCTCAGATTCTATCACAAAATTCAGATTTTACCAATAAAATCAATGTAAATTACAGATTTCACGTCAAAACATGCTTTCTGTGCCAGCCTGTGATATGACTATATTCCGAAAAATCAGTGTGATTTAACAGAATACAGCCATTTTCTATAATGTCCGTACCTAGTTA
>JAZQQW010000053.1:0-20015 GCA_045629255.1 Treponema sp. | reverse complement strand
AATCTTCCTTCGATATCATTCCAAAATATTCTTTTAAGGATTTTTTATTTGCAGAATCTTCAATTTTCAATAGCCGTTCATATTCTTTGATTGGAAGAACTACTGCTTCCATTTCATTATTTCTGATAATTGCAATCTTTTATTGCCAGTTCCATTTCGTCAAAAGTTTCCTGATCCATTGTCCCAAAAAAATCTTTTATAGATTTTCGCTGATTCAATTCTGCCTGGGCTTTCAATTTTTCATATTCTTCTATTGGAATGATGACTGCTTCCATCTCGTTATTTCGAATAATTCCAACCTTCTCCAGATTTTTATTTTTCAAAAAATTCATAAAGGTTGAAAACTGTCTTACCAGCTGAGTAGATGAAACTATTTCTTTTCGTGAAAAATTTGTCATATAACCTCACGAATACATATTATACTATGTAATATCATATGTATATATAAAACAATACACCACAAAAAAAAACAGCAGCCTCCCGTGGGAAACTGCCGATTCATCATCCGTCTTTTTTTACCACATTAACTGCAACCCATTTTCTTCATATTGCTGAAATTTTTCATCAGCACTAAGAAGAACCAGATTGTTGCGGATTGCCTGCTGAATCAACATTCGGTCAAATGGATCATGATGATTTTCTTTTAATGGCACAGTTCCAATACTTACATAATCATAAGGTTCAGGATTCAAAACTGTAAAATCATACTGTTCTGCAATGTGTGGAAGATGAAGAGGATTTATCCCTTTTAAATCCAGTTTGTTGGCTTGATGTTTTATCGCCATCTCCCAAAAACTAATTGGACTTATAAATACTTCATTTTCAGTATCTTCAAGAATATCAAATACTTTTTTTGTAATTTTTTTTGGCTCAAGTAGGGACCAGATAAAAACATGAGTATCAATTAAATATTTCATTCTGCCACCCCTACAGTAATAAATCATCCATATTGTCAAAAAGATTTTCTGGAGTAAACTCAAAAGTTTCATCTTCCCAATATGGACCTAAATGTGCATACATTCCAATAGGACGTTTTTTCTTCTTCGGCTTTTCTTCAATCTTTGTAATCTGAGCCACAGGCTTTTTTGAACGGCCATACAAAATCTGAACTTCATCACCCTGAAGAACTTTGTCTAAAACTGCGGAAAATTGTGCTTTAAAATCACCAACTGTCATCTGAATCATAAGCGGATTGTAGCTTTAAACTTGTCAAGTTGTCAAGTTAAAAGGCACAAAAAAAACGGCAGCCTCCCGCGGGAAACTGCCTTATCTTTTATGCTGCCATTTGATAATCGGTTACAACGAATTCTGTAATTTGATTCTTCAAATTATCTATGATTTTATTCAATTTTTCTAAAACATCAGCAGTGTAAATTATTTCGTTACATTCACTACATTTTGAACAAGGAACATTTCGGATAATAATTATACATTTTCCAAGATCTCTGATATAAGTTGTTGTATCTTTTTCAACTTTTGCACCACAATTAATACAAATCATAATTACCTCCTCCTAGTTTTGTAATCTGATTCCCATTGCTCCAAGGTTGGATAATACGCAGTTATTAAATAAATATATTCTTCATCAACACTAACTACCACATGTAAATACTTTTGATTCAAAGTTAAACCTAAAATTAAACAACTTGGTAAAGGTTTATCATCTTCATATTGTTTTATAATTTCACCTTCAGCGATTACCTTCATAATATCAGCTATACTTATTTTTCTTTCAGTTAATCTCTGATATGCATGAGCTGTAATAACAATATGTTCAAGAGAATTTAATTCTCTAAGATGTTTTACATCTATCACAAATCTAAATATAACACATAAAAAACTTATCGACCATAAAAAACACGGCAGCCTCCCGTGGGAAACTGCCGTTCTTCTTAATAGCCTGGACGTACAAAGACGTTTTTGTTATTTGGATCTACGGCGTTTTTATAAACCTTTTCGGTCCATTCGTCCTGTGGTACATCTTCAATACTTACCGAAAAATGTTCTATTTCACGGCCAAGTTCTTTTGAAGCTGCTTCTGCTAAAACTTTGGCAAGTCTAGCTTTAATTTCATCATTTCTTCCAGGATACATCTGCACTGTAATATGTGGCATAAAAAGCTCCTTATTCTTCTGGATCGTACACTGTAATGTGCAAATCTTTCAACTGCTGCTCGTCAACAGGTGCTGGACATTCATCCATTGGCGATGCTGCCAGGTTGTTCTTAGGGAATGCAATTACTTCGTGGATTGATTCTTCGTGTCTCATCAACATGATGAGGCGGTCCAATCCTGGTGCAATTCCTCCGTGTGGCGGAGCACCGAACTTGAATGCCTGGACAAGGAAGCCAAATGCTTTTTCTGCACGTTCATTTGAGTATCCGACAATCTTGAAGATTCTCTGCTGCAGATTAGGGTCATTGATACGCATTGAACCTGATGCAAGTTCATAGCCGTTGAGAACAAGGTCGTACAAATCTCCCTTTACGCTGCCCGGGTCACTTTCCAAAGTATCCCAGTATTTTTTCTGAGGAAGCGTGAACATGTGGTGTTCTGTTTCCCATGCCTGTGTTTCTTCGTTGAATGCAAAGTAAGGGAAGTCAATGATCCATGCAAAATGGAATTCATCTTTCGGATTATAAAGGTTCAAATCTTTACCGAGCTGCTTGCGGACTGCACCGAGGGCAACACATGCAACCTGCCACTTCTCATCGCTTACAAAAAGCAGAAGGTCGTTCTTTTCTGCGCCGAGCTTTGAGCAGATTTCAGATTCTTTTCCTGCGTAGAACTTTGAAATTCCGCCTTCAAAAGTTCCTTCTGCGTTTACCTTCATCCATGCAAGACCTTTTGCATGATTGATTTTTGCAACTGACTCAAGGGCTTCTATCATCTTGCGGCTGTACTTATCTGCAACGTTCTTTACAACGAGTGCCTTGAGACCTGAACGCTTGTGGCGTGGAAGATCTTTTGAAGCGTTTGCAGCTCCAGCCTTGAATGCAGCAAAATCAGAAATTTCTGCCATGAAAGCAGCATCCTGCATCTTGAGGTCAAAACGTAAATCAGGTTTATCAGAACCGTAAATATCAAATGCATCGTCCCATGAAATGCGGTCAAACTTTGCAGGCAGGTCATAGTTCAATGTCTTTTTGAAAATGTGCTGCATCATTCCTTCTGTTGTAGAAAGAACTTCTTCACGATTTGTAAATGACATTTCCATATCTATCTGAGTAAACTCAGGCTGACGGTCTCCGCGTGCATCTTCATCACGGTAACAGCGTGCAATCTGGAAATACTTGTCAAATCCAGAAACCATCAGAAGCTGTTTGTAAAGCTGTGGTGACTGTGGCAGTGTGTAGAACTTTCCAGGGTGAACGCGGGAAGGAACGAGATAGTCACGTGCTCCTTCCGGAGTTGATTTGATGAAAGTCGGTGTTTCGATTTCAAGGAATCCTTTTTCCGTAAGATATTCGCGTGTTGCAAAAGTTACCTTTGAGCGGAGAATGATATTCTGCTGCATCGGGTCACGGCGGAGGTCAAGATAACGGTACTTTAAGCGGAGGTCTTCGTTTGGAAGAACAACAGTACCGTCTTTCTGGCGTACTTCTTCGATAGAGAAAGGAAGTTCCTGTGATGTTGTGAAAATCTCGATATCGTCTGCGATAACTTCGATTTCACCGGTAGCCATGTCTTTGTTTATGTCTTTTTCTGCACGTGCGTTAACGACACCGTGTACAGCAATACAATATTCACTTTTCAATGAGGCTGCAATTTTTTTGACGTCGTCACTGGCTTTATCGCCGACCATTACCTGTGTAATTCCGTAGCGGTCGCGGAGCATAATAAATGTAAGTCCACCAAGGTCACGGGCACGACTTACCCAACCGTTCAAAACAACTGTTTTACCGACATCTTTGGCACAAAGTTCGCCACAAGTTACAGTACGTTTACTGTTTTCCATAAAAAAAACCTCACAGACAGTTAAAAGGCACCTCTAAAAAAAATAAACGAAGCGCCTGCTGCTTCCGCTTGCGGAAAAACGCTTACAGAAGCCGATTTAGTTCGGTTATTCTACTGTATTAGAGAAGATTAAACAAGTAACGGTACTTTCCCCAAAAATACCACTTTTCATTTTTTTATATACGGGAATTAGATTGACTTGATGAGATACAACAGTCTTTAAGCATCAGGATTATTGACGGCAAAAGACATAGATTCTATACTTTTTTACAGGTTATGGAACAGAATAAATTCTTTTACTGTCCGCAATGCGGAAGCAAAAACATACAGACAAAAGACATCAAATGGGTATGTCCTGACTGCAAATTCGATCTTTACATGAACGTAGCAAGCGCAGTCGGCATAGTCTTGCAGAGAGAAGACGGCAAAATACTGTTTGAACGCCGTGTAAAAGAGCCCCGGAAAGGCTGTCTGGCCATCCCAGGCGGATTCACATCGCCAGACGAGGATATAGAAACTTCTGCAATACGCGAATGCCGGGAGGAAATCGGCATAGAGCCGGAAAACCTGCACTATATTGCGTCATTCCCGAATACTTACCCTTACAAAAACATCGTTTACAAAACATGCGATATCTTTTTTGCAGCAACCTTGCCAAAAAACGCCCAGTTCAAAATACAGGAAACAGAAGTTTCCTTACTAGAATGGCACGAAGTAAATACTGCGCAGGACGTAGAAAATCTGAACATCGCATTTGATTCTACAAAATACACATTGCTGAAGCTTATAAATGACAAAGCCATGAAAAACTGATTTTTTCTAACGCAATGCAGTCTGTATCCTTAGATTGACATAAAGAAAATGATTTTTTACTATATGTCAGCAATGAACACAGGAAGCAGTTTTTTTAGAATCGACCTCGCAGTCTGCATACTGGCAACAGTTTTGTGGTCTGCTGTTACAATTTATTATACAGTCTCAATATCAAAAGCAAAAAAGAAGCTTCTGGAATCAGATAAAGCTGTTCCACGCTCAGAAAAGCAGCTCATTCCGACTGTCATCTGCACATTTATCCTGCTCTCATTGCCGTATCTGATTTACTTCAAAGCTTACATAACGGCAGTCCTGGAAGGATGTGCTGTCCTCGGAGCATTTAACGTACTCAAAGAACGGCTTTCAGAACTCAAAAAAGCCCTCGAAAGCTGATTAGCATGCAACCGTTTTTAACGGTTCTGTATTAAAACTCTACAATTATCCTAATTTAATTGCAAATTTATACAAATAATTGTATACTCTGCGGCAATTGCCATGAAGGACTGTTATAAGATTCTCGGCGTCAGCCGGAACGCCACTGCAGCAGAAATCCGCAGTGCATACCGAAAAAAAGCAAAACTTCTCCACCCGGACATCACAAAGTCTGATTCCGATGCTTTCAGAGAGCTTGTAGAAGCTTACGAAACTTTGAGCGACATGAAGACACGAAGTCTTTTTGACGAGTCGTATGCTTACCGCAGCTACGAAAAAGAAAAGGCTCACAGTGCACGTGCTTTCGATTACAGAACATGGCTTTTGGAAAGAGAAGACGATGAAAGCCGTTCAAAGCTTATTTTCTTTGACCTGACACATCACAGAGAAGACGATGCCGTTGCTGAGTTCAAACGCATGAACATGACCAGAAACGGTTTCCGGCTCGCCAAATGGTTTACACGCGAGGATTTTATGGATTACGGTTTCATTCTGGCAGAAGAACTCGTACTCCGCCGCGAATATTACGATGCTGTCATTCTTCTGGAGCAGATCATCAAGATGGAATACAGCTACAATTACTTCAAGCTGTTTTTTCCGGAAGTCATGAGCATTACGCGGCATGTTCTGAGAAACAACATCGAGGGACAGATAAACGACGAGCTTGCACTTGATGCATGGGAACGAGCACTCGACCTTGGATTTGGCAAAAAAGATGACTGCTATTTCCTGCAGAGAATGGCAGACGCTTACGAAAGAATCGGCGATAAACAGACAGCCCGTATCTGCCGCGAAGAGTCAGCAAGACTCGCCTGCTGAAGTTTCTCTGTTATTTTTTGTAAAACAGATGACGGCATCTTCCAGAAAACTCGATTTTCCGGAAGCAGAATAAAGTACACAAGAGCACCAGTAAGATTTAAGTTTTACAGGCTCTCTAAAGAGGCAAATATATGATACGTCTAAAGAACGACAACGAAATCAATGAAATCAGAAAGAGCTGCCATCTTCTGGCAGATTTGTTCAACGAAATTATCCCGAAAGTAAAACCGGGAGTTTCCACAAAGCAGATTGATGACTGGTGCGTAGAGTTTATCAAGCGTTTCGGTGGAAAGCCGGCATGGTATTCAGAAGGTTTCCCGGGAGCTGCCTGTATCAGTATAAATGAAGAAGTCATCCACGGAGTTCCGTCAAAAAAAAGAATCGTTCAGGACGGAGACCTTGTTTCACTCGATATCGGTATTAACCTGAACGGCTACATCTCAGACAGTACACATACTGTGATGGTCGGAAACGTAAAGGCCGAGCACAAAAAACTTGTCCAGGTTACAAGAGAAAGCCTGAACGCAGGAATCATGGCTTGTGTTCCGGGGCACAGAATAAGTGATATTTCAAATGCAGTTTTCGAAATTGCAAATAAACAGCACAATTACGGTGTCGTATATGACTACTGCGGACACGGTGTCGGCCTCGACGTACACGAAGATCCATCTATTCCGAACTGCCCGTGCCACGGTTCAAACCCACGCATTCAGGCTGGAATGGTTTTGGCTATCGAACCAATGATTAACGAGGGAACTGATGATGTCGTTACCGGCGCTCACGGAAGCGACTGGACTGTAGTAACAGCTGACGGCAGCTGGAGCTGTCATGAAGAGCATACTGTAGCAGTTTTCCCTGACCACACAGAAGTCCTGACTGACTTAAACTATAACGGCAACGCCTGCAAAGTCTGATGCATACTGCCAGAAAGCACAGGACAATGTGCCGTGCAGGAAAAATAAAACATCACTAAAAAATTGTGATTTTTGGATGTTCAAATACAAACAGGCAATTTTAAAGTTGCCCTGAAACTATACATTATACCACAACAGGAGAAAATCGTGGCTAAAATACAGATGAAAACACCTATCGCAGAACTTGACGGCGATGAAATGACAAGAGTCCTCTGGGCAGTTATCAAAGAGAAGCTTCTGGAGCCTTTCGTAGAGCTCAAGACAGAGTATTATGACCTCGGTCTCAAAAATCGTGATGACTCAGATGACAAAGTCACTTACGAAGCAGCCGCAGCAATCAAGCGTCTCGGTGTCGGCGTAAAATGTGCAACTATCACTTCAAATGCAGCACGTATGGAAGAATACAAGCTCAAACAGCTTACACCATCTCCAAACGGCATCCTCCGCGGCGAGCTCGACGGAACAGTTTTCCGTGCACCGATCTTCGTAAAGAATGTCCAGTGCAATGTTTCTTCCTGGAAAAAGCCGATTGTTCTCGGCCGTCACGCTTATGGTGATGTTTACAAAAACTGCGAAATCAAATGCCCGACGGCAGGAAAAGCTGAGCTTGTCTTTACAGGCGAAGACGGCAAAGAAATCCGCAAAACTATCCAGGTAATGAAAGGACCTGGAATCATTCAGGGAATTCACAACCTCGATTCATCTATCCGCTCATTTGCAAAGTGCTGTTTCAACTACGCACTCGACCAGAAGATTGACGTCTGGTTCGGAGCAAAAGACACAATCTCAAAGACATACGACGGAAACTTCAAGGCAATTTTCAACGAAGTCTTCGAAGCAGAATATAAAGACAAGTTTGCCGCTGCCGGCCTTGAGTATTTCTACACACTCATCGATGACGCAGTTGCACGCATCATGAAGAGCGAGGGCGGCATGCTCTGGGCTTGCAAAAACTATGACGGCGACGTTATGAGCGACATGATTGCATCTGCCTGCGGATCACTTGCAATGATGACATCAGTACTCGTCAGCCCTAACGGCGAATTTGAGTACGAAGCAAGCCACGGCACAGTTCAGAAGCATTACTACCGTTACCTCAAGGGCGAAAAGACATCTACAAACCCTGTAGCCCTCATTTTTGCATGGACAGGAGCACTTGCAAAACGCGCCGAACTCGATGGCACACCAGACCTTGCAGCTTTTGCAAAGAAACTCGAAAAGGCAACGCTCAGCGTAATCGAAGAAGGAACAATGACAGGAGACCTTGCACGCCTTGCAAATCCACCTGCAAAGAAAATCCTTGATTCATGGGCATTCATTGACGAGATAGCAAAAAAGCTTAACTAGAAGCTAAGATAATCAAAGGCATCTTCAAAAAATACTTTGAAGGTGCCTTTATTTTTATCATTACGGGTACAAAACTCAAAAAAAAATTTTTATACTGCCATCATGAAATGCAAACACAGTTAGAAAAAAAATACAGCTTTCCAGGTACATTCCAAATTTATTTTTCAAGAGAAACACAGCTAACATGTATTCTCTGCATATAATCAGCGTTTTCCGGGGTATTCTCTACATATAAATAAAGATGTAAAACAGAATAAAGTCTTGTTAATGACAATCAAATCCGATATACTTTAAAGACTATGGAAGTAACAGCTAGTATCTTTAACTTATTAAAGAGTTTTTCGACAAAACAGCACAGTGCAGTTCTTGACTTCACAGAATTTGCAGATTATGTTCGTTCGTATGCACAGCACCATATAAACGAAAACGCCGGACTTCAGGCATATCTGGGCAGTACAGATGTTGCCATAGAAGATGAATTGAAAAAGCTCTCTTCTGCTCATCAAATTGTATTGATGAATAAATCTCAGGGAATGCAGTCAATTTTTGTAATTTCTTCATTCATTGAGCAATATGCAGAGCGGTATAAGGATATTGGTGTAAACATTTCCATACCATTTCCGAATATCAATGATATTCCAAAGGGAGTTCCGTCTAACATCGTTACAAAAATGCCGATGGAAGAACTTATGTACAAGCTCATGTCTGATGAAAAAACTGATGACAGAACTTTGTATGCACTTGATGTACTCAAAGGTGTCCCTGCACTTTTGTTCCCTTCATCAATTTCCGTAAAAACACTGATTAAGCTTGCACTCAAAAAACTGCAGGACTTGCTCAGAAAAGAAGAAGCCCATGACTACTTCCTAAAAAAGCTTTCTATTTCAAACCCAGGAAAAGAACTTTCAATAAAGAACTTTTTCTCTCTGTTTGTTTCCCGTCCAGAAGATGCCCTGGATGCACTCAAGCTCAACGGCGACAACTTCTACTACTGGAGCCAGCTTTGCTATTTCGTCCGCCAGGACTATAACAAGCTCAAGGATTTGACAACTGAAGACATCAACATCCTCCAGTCAATCACTGTCATTGAGATATCGGCAACTTTCTACAAGTCAAAGGCTTCTGAAAGAGTTCAGAAAGACACAGCTTTCAAAGAGTTTGATACAAGACTGCAAAACCCTCCATATTATTTCAGCAAAGAAGACATCGAAAAGATGAAAGACTCAAACGGTCATCTTCTTCTCGGTCAGTATACAAAAGAAGAACTCAACGATCACATTAAAGAACTTCACTCAGAAACTGTCGGAAACAGCCTGCCGAACCTGCTCGTATTCAAGACAGACAGCGGCGACGGTTACTTTATCATGAAAGATAAGGTCATGCCTTTGGTTCTGAGACTTTGTACAGATGCACGCTCTGTAGTCAGAGAAAGCCTTTGCAAAGAATGGTATCTGTCACTTCTCCGTTTCGAGACACTTCCAGAAATGAAAGATCCTCTTGCATTCGAAAACTGCCTTGAAAGAGAACTCAGCTTTGCAGCTCCGATTCTCTATGCACTTTTGCATGCTTCATTCCTCCCTGTTGTTGCTTTTGAAAACACAACACCAGGCTCAATCACTCTGTACCGCAACGGAGACCTCGTTTCTTACAGCGAACTTCTTCTGATCAGCCGTACAGATATCTATGGCAATGCAAAAATCAAGCTTCCGTTCTATTATACACTGCCAGGACTTTCTTTTATCATTTCTTTCTTTGCAAGACTCAAGAATGGCAAAAAGAACAAGAAAAACCAGTACGAGACTGCAACAGAAAAGATTCTGAAAGAAGTAAAATCAGAATCAGAGGAAAAGGTAAAGAACCTCAACGAAAACGACAAAGCAAATACGCTTTCAAGAGCAAGAGCTATCCGCTCTGGTGCTGCAGAAGCAGAAACACAGATTGTTCCAGAAAACACGACAATCGACCGCGAGCTTGAAGGATATCTTGCCGAGTGGAACGACAGACTTGACGAAAAGGCTTACGACAACCTGCGTGAAGATGTAAATACTTTGATCCGCGATTACGTCAGAAAAACTATCAGAACTTTCAAAAATGATGACGTTTCTCTGGAACGTATTCAAAGTCTTGCAAAATCACTTGTTGAATCACCAAGTCTTCTCAAGATAAAAAATCACCCTGCATTGCAGAGATATGTAGAACTTTATATCATAAAGCTTCTCAAGAATCTGCCGTCTCCGTAATACGACAGATTTTGCAATCCAGGCATTACACTGTTACAAAGTGCCGGCTTTCATTTTATGCCGCTGAATACTAAGTTTTTCAGCGGCCTGGAAATCTTGCAAAGCTGGTCTCTTTGTGATAGCATAGCAGCACATTAAAACGACATCGCAAAAAGTTATTTACCAGATGCCTGACAAGTTTGGAAATGCATAAATGCAGAGTTTCTAAACATGGATTTTTCAGAATTGCCTTTCAAAACTCAAGTTTTCAGAGGCTCTCAAATAATAGGAGGCGTTTCATGGATAGCGGCAGTAGCAGCTCCAGTTATCATCAACGTATGAACAGTTCGTACGTAAAACGCCTTCAGTCTTTCTAAGTTAAATACAAAAAAGTACTGTCGGCATATTCTTATAAAAGAAGGATATGACCATGATTACATTCTGGCAGCAGGAAAACGGCAAATTCAAAGCAAAAGACGAAGAATCTCTCATCCCGAACAAAACAACATGGGTAGATGCACGTTCTGTTACAAGTGACGACGTTGAAGAACTTGAAACACGATATCACATCGATGCAGAGAATATTCTCGATATCCTTGACCCTGATGAACTTTCACGTATCGAAGTAAACGAAGATGAAAAATACATTCTGACAATTCTGCGTCTGCCGGTATTTTCTCCAAGCGACGATATCAGCTATTTCTGTGCACCGCTCGGTATCATCACATTTGATAAAACAATCATTACAATCTGCTGGACAGACTGCGAAGTCCTCAAAGACTTTGCAGCAAACCGTGTCAAAGAGCTGAACATTTCTGATATTCCGGCATTTATCATCCGTATCCTGGCACGAAGCGATTTGACTTTTCTCCGCTATCTGAAAGAGCTCAACAGACGTGCCACAACAATCCAGAATGAAATGTTCCGCTCTGTTGCAAACGAGGAATTCCTGCAGCTTCTGAACATTCAGAAATCACTTGTTTACTTTGAAACATCGCTCAAAAGTAACCAGCTGCTTTTGGAAAAATTCCGCAAAACACGCATACTCAAGTTCGACGAAGACGACCGCGACTGGCTCGATGATGTCGACGTTGATAATAGACAGGCTATGGAAATGGCTGACACGTACACAAACATCATGGCACAGACAACAGATGCATGTGCATCTCTTATTTCCAACAACCTGAGTATCGTCATGAAACGCATGACAATCATATCAATCGTCATAACCATACCTACATTTATCACAAGCTTTTTCGGAATGAACATACCGCTTCCATGGAGCCAGAACGGCAATCTCGGCATGATTATCATAAGCGCAATATGTCTGGCAGCAGCTGCTGCAGGCTGGTATGTCATAATGAAGACATCAAAATACGCAAAACCGATTGTTTCAATCAGAAGAAAAAAGAAAAGACAGCGTGTCCAGCGAAAACGAAAATTCAAGAAAGCCAGATAAATTTATTCTCTGATGTTCAGCCTGAATTTCGGGTTTTAAAATTAATATTTGCACAGGCTATAATGATGCATAAAAAAAGCTGCCTGGCAAAAGTGCATTCACATCAGACAGAAGTACACTTTTGACAGGCAGCCTTTTTATTTTTGCAAAGTGCTTTTATTTACTCACCGAGTTTTTTGAGTTCGACACTGTCGACCTTCCACTCGCCTGCATTTTTTGACACGTTAAGCCATGCATATTTGCCTTCTGCAAGACTTCCCGGATTTACAACAGTCGTATTGCCGATTTTATCTGTGCCGGCACTTTCATGGATATGACCTGTAATAACAGCAAGAGGTTCGTAATCCTCAATGAACTTGCGGAGAACAGCGCTTCCTACATGAATACCGCCGGGTATCATGTCACAGTTTGTATCTTTCGGCGGATTGTGCATAATGGCAATAAGGTTATCCCATTTCTGCGCACCCTGCTCTGTTATCATTCTGAAGTCAGCAACGAGATCTTCTTCCGTGCGCTCGTTCGGAGTTGTTCCTGTAAACTTTGTTCCGCCGCCGCAGCCTGCAAAAGCAAGGCCATCTTTTGTAACAAGACATCTTTCGACACAAATGTCATTATTCTCAAGCTCTGAGATAAAATCAGGATCGTCACAATTTCCGAGAACAGAATAAATATTGTCATGAAGTGTAACAAGTTTATCCAGAACAGGCTTGCCGTTGTCTGTATGCTCAATGCCGAAATCACCTGCAAAAAGCACACCGTCTGCCTGCTTGAAATTTTCTTCCATCTTGCAAAGATTATCGAGATTGCCGTGTATATCGCTTATTACCAGAAATTTCATTATATACCTCCAAGAACTTCTTTAAGCTGTTCCATCTGTTCGTGTGTTCCAATGGATATTCTTACAAAATCCTCTATGCCTTTTGTAGCAAAGTGCCTGATAAGGATTCCCTCTTTTTTGACAGCTTCGTAAATGTCATGGCCTTTGATGCCGTCTTTTTTTGCAAATACAAAGTTTGTCGTACTGTCAATTACAAACCATTTTCTTTCACGCAAGAACTCTGTAAGGCTTTCTCTTTCTGCCATAATCTTCTTTGCATTGTCGGCATAGTATCCCGCAGCTTTGCATGAAGCAACGGCGGCAGTCTTTGCCATAAAGTCTACCGGGAAGTGATTGAAAGAGTTTTTGACCATGAAGATATACTTCACGAGCTCAGGATTTGCAACAACATAGCCGAGCCGCATACCTGCAAAACTAAGGCTCTTGCTGAATGTGCGGACAATGAGCAGATTGTCAAACTCTTTGAGAAGAGGAATACAGCTCTCTCCGCCAAAGTCGCAGTAAGCCTCGTCGACAACAACAACTCTGTCTTTCGGTGCACGGAGCAAAATATCACGAACCTGTGCACGGCTCAATGCAAGTCCGGTAGGCGCATTCGGATTTGCAAAAATCAATGAACTCTGTGTTTTGTCTGCTTCGGAAAGCATCTTTTCCACATCAAGAGTCCAGTCATCTTTGAGAGCAATCGTATTCATCGGGATATTGTAATATCCGCAGTAAACAGGATAGAAACTGTATGTAAACTCAGGCAGAACAAGAGGTCTGTTTGAATCAAAACATGCATAGAAAACAAAGCTCAGAACTTCGTCACTTCCATTTCCGCAGAATATCATGTCCGGTGTCACTTCAAACGGAATTTCATCAGCTTTTGAAGGCTTACATTCAAGTCCGTTAACATCAGAGTGTCCGAGAACACCGCCTGTCTGATTAAGCATGGCGGCGATAGCCTGTCTAAGTTCTGTTACATCAGGGTCTGGATAACGAGCAATTACATTCAGATCGCCGCCAGACACAGCCTTCTGAATGGCTTCTCCTACACTGCGGTGCGGCGGATAAGGATTTTCGTTTGCATTGAGCTTAATGTATTCCCTGTCTTTCGGCTGTTCGCCAGGAACATACGGGTGAAGATTTTTCAGTCGCTGTGAAATCATAATGCCTCCAAAATACTTAGCCGGCAGATAAAAACGCCATGCCGCAGAATAATTCATCTTTTCAGGAATCAGAGATATTGCTTTCTGAAACTGCCATATATTATTCCAAAACGCGCATTAACACAAGGGAAAACATTAAAGGGATTCTTGAAAAATACAGAAAACACAAAAACTTACGTACATGAAAATCATTTTTATTTTTTTTGCGCATAGTACTATACTCACAACACGTTTAGTTTATACTTGAGCAAAGTACAAGTTATGCAGTTTCAAAGCATAACATATACATAAGATATGCATAAGTTATACACATACCTGGCACATGTTTTTGCACATACAGAAATACACTGTACAATCAGCAAGCACAACACTATGCGCATATTTTTCAGAAAGTTATACACATGCACAATCCCACAAGTTATGCACAGTTTATTAAGAAAAAATATCAAAGACATATGTTTATCCAGAAAACATTTAGACAATGCCTTTACACAAACAGTATTAAAAACAGAACTCTTTACTTGTTGAATTTCTTTTCTTTTATTATATTTATGTAAGCCCCGATAAATCTTTTCTTGAGGCAACATAAAAAAACGGAGGATTCATGTCGAACTATTCACAGAAGTTCAAGAAATTTCTTACACCTGCATCCCTTGCAGGAATCATCGTTGCAATTACAGTAATATCAGTTTTCTTTTCTACACTGTTTGTTGTAGACCAGGCAGAGCAGGCAGTTATCACACGTTTTGGCTGCTATTACAAAACTCTCGGCCCAGGCTTACAGACTAAGCTGCCGTTTGGCATAGACAAAAAGTACATCGTCCCGGGAAATAAAGTCGTTCAGACAGAACAGTTCGGTTTTAAAGCCATAGAAAACGGATACAGAACACAATATCAGAATAACATTACATCTGAGTCAACAATGCTCACAGGAGATCTGAATATTGTCGATGTCGAGTGGATTATTCAGTACACAATCGTAAATCCGCGTCAGTGGCTCTTCTCTGTTCAGGACAAAGAAAGAACAATCCGCGATATAAGCCGTTCAGTCATCAATGAACTTGCAGGCGACCGCGCAATCCTCGACATCATGGGAAGTGAAAGACCGGACATCGAAAATCAGGCCATCACGATGATGAACGAACAGTACGAAAAACTCGAACTAGGTATAAAAGTTTCTGCCGTTAAACTGCAGAACATTGTTCCGCCGCAGGGTGTCCAGGACAGCTTCGAAGACGTAAACAAAGCTATCCAGGATATGAACAGATTCATCAACGAAGGAAAAGAAAGCTACAATTCCCAGATTCCAAAAACTCAGGGAGAAGCTGACCAGAAAGTACAGATTGCTCAGGGATACGCAGCAGAACGTGTAAACAAAGCAAAAGGTGACGTTGCAAGATTCAACGCAGTTTACAAAGAATACCAGAAATCACCGAAAGTAACACGAGAACGTCTGTATCTGGAAACTATGGAAGAAATCTTCAATGCATACAAAGAAAACAACACATCGCCAGCCCTCATTGACAGCGAGCTGGATAATGTTCTGCCGGTAAAGACACTTACAGGGGGTAAACAGTAATGACAAAGAAAAAATTCAGAAACACAATAATCATCACAGCTCTTCTGATATTTGCATTTATTTCCGCAGGACCTTTTTATGTTATCAATGAAGGCACACAGGGTGTTGTTATCCGTTTCGGACAGATAATTGCTTCCCGTACACAGGCCGGCCTTTATCTGCGCATTCCATTTATCGATACAGTGACAGTTTATCCGACAAAGATTCTTTCACTCGACGGAGACAGTGAACGCATTCCGACAAAAGAGAATCAGTTTATCATCGTAGATATCACAAGCCGCTGGAGAATTTCTGACCCTGCACTTTTTTACCAGGCATTCAAAACAATCGAAGGAGCAAACATCAAGCTCAGCGATATCATAGATTCTTCAACAAGAACAATCATCACCAGAAACCGTCTGAGCGAAATTGTCCGAAGTTCAAACATCATCAACTCACGCAACAGCTCCGCAGCATCTGAATTTGAAGGCATGGAAGCAGATGAAACTGCCGAAATCCAGTCACTTGTCAACGTAAACACACAGAACGAAACTGTCACAAAAGGCAGACGCAAACTGTGCGAAGAAATGGCAAACGACGCACGTGCAATGATCAGTGAGTACGGCATCGAACTTATCGATATCGTGCCTAGACAGATAAAGTATTCTGACGAACTGACAGAAAGCGTGTACAACAGAATGATAAAAGAGAGAAACCAGGTTGCGCAGGCTTACCGTTCACTCGGCGAAGGAAAAAAAGCTGAATGGCTCGGAAAACTTGAAAACGAACGACGCACAATCGAAAGTGAAGCATACCGCATCGGAGAAGAAACAAAAGGAAAAGCTGATGCAGAAGCTGCAGCAATCTACAATGATGCTTATAAACAGGATCCGAATTTCTATGCATTCTGGAAAAGCCTTGAGTCATACAAAAATACAATGGGCAACTTTGATGCAACATTCAGTACAAGTATGGATTACTTCAAATATCTTTACAGTGCAGAAGGAAACAGGTAACATTACCATATGACAGAACCTCTAGTTTTTTCCAGAAACGGAAACCTTTACCTTAATATCGGCATGACTCAAAGTACTTTCTCCAAAGCAAGAATCATAGAACACTTGCTTGAACGCGGAGTAAAGGCAGAACATCAGGACGGAACATGGAAGTTCAGTAAATGGACTTTTACAGGAACTGTATCCGAAAATACAATACAGAACACAGACAAAGATAACCCGAATGTTCTTCTGGAAGGACCTTTGTTCAGCGGACTTCCCCTGATGACTTTCTTTGAGTCTGATAACAAGACAAAGGAATTTCTGGCAGGTTCACGAGTATGTTCCGCAATAGAGAGCGCACTCGAGCAGAAAATACCTCTTCCGGCAGTAGGAGCAGGAGGTATTTTCATTGCAGCTGATTTTGAGCGGATTCTGTTTTTGCCGGAACAGCTGTTTGAAACAGCAACTCTGTGCGCAGCAGGAATCAACATGTCTTCACTTGCCTCACAGGCTTCACAGGAAGGCTCAAAACTGCATGCTGCAAACGAAGGCTTTTATATCAATAAAAATCTTACAAAAGGCGTATCTTCCAGATTCACGCAGGCAGTCATTGCTTACAGAATACTTACCGGAAACTTTCCTTTTGAACAGACTGACATTGCACAAAGAGAAGAAGATTTCCGTGACAAAAACTTCATTCCCATCAAGTACAGAATCTGGGGTCTGGATCCTGCCCTTGCAATCTCCATTGATAACGCACTCAGCAGACAAGGTGCTGTCAAATCAGGCGGAAACAGGGATGAAAAAATTTCCGGCATCATCACAGAAGGCAGAAGCGACAGCACCAAAAGTAACGTATGTCTTTCAGGTCTCTCATTTCCAGTGCCGGCACTTTATAAAGAACTCGGACTTACAGAAAGCGGAGATATACCATCCGATGGTAATCTGCTCAACGTCATCCGCAAAGCATACATCTCACACGATCAGTTCGACTCTGACTGCAGAAAATATCAGGATGCTTTCACAAAAAAACTGAACATCATCAGATGGTTCAGACACAACAGACCGAAAGTAACAGTTTTTGCAGTAACGGCAGCAGTCTTGTTCGTCCTGATCATATCCATCGTTTCTGCAAATCTCACCCGTCCGACAACAAGAGGACTTACCGAATACGAAACTATAGAGATGTTCTACAGTGCACTGAACACAATGGATATCTCAAGTGCCAGCGAATGCGCCAAATGCAAACAGGCCGAAAATATGGTCACAACAGTAAGCACATTTTATGTAGCAAGCAAATCGAGGGCAGTATACGAAACGAATCACAAAACTGTCACACCGTCAGAGTGGATGAGTTTCAACAACGACGGCAGCTACGATATGTACGGTCTGTCGCAGTTCTACATCGGCAATACGAAAAGCAAGATTTTCTTTGAAGGTCCTGTAAGTAAACAGTTTCCGAAGCCCGTCACACAGTCAGGCGGCGTCGAACTCAAAAACGGCGACAGTAAAAAGTTTGAAGTATCTTATTATTTCATATATTCAGATGACAACAATATATATATAAGTCATTTCATAGATAATCTAACGCTTACATACAAAAGTAAACGATGGATTATCACATCTGTCACACAGAACGAAACACAATATCCTCAGCTGGTAAAAAAAGATTTCTCCGAGATTCTGCAGAGCGCAATCGACAGCTCACGGACAGAAGCAAAAGCAGATATTGCTGCAGCAGCTGACAGCCTGAGAGAAAGTTATGAATGGATTCCGCTCAGCTCAGAAATTCTTTCCGGACAGGAATACGCAAAAAAACAAAACATAGAACTGTAAAAAAAACTTATACTTCTCACAACTCCGAAGTTATTCTGACTTGAGAAACTGTACTGCACCCCATTCTGAAGATAAAAAAACTGCCGGCACGAGTTATATAAATCGTGCCGGCAGGAAAGATACTTAAAAACGGATGTCAGAATCTGTAAAGCGTCTCGTCATAATCTGTAAAGCGCAGCAGAATAACTTGTATTAATAAATGTTGTGTTATTAATTGGCATTGTTCCAACCAAGTAGACTTTTCCATTTGTCATAATACACATATATGATCCCGTACCCGGATTTTCTGTAACATTATCTGGTGATGTAAACCATGCACTGTCAGTTACAGTTTCATCAAAAGTAAAAAAAGTGCAGCTGTCAAATGACGATGCAGGAATACACTTTATAGAAGAATCAAATGCGATAACAATCGGAGTAGTATTAGACAGGCCACCGGAAAAGCTTTGACAATTTCCCGTTGCAGTCGCCTTTAACGTAAGCTTTGCAACACTAGCTGTTTCATCTACTAAATCTTTTATGCGGGATATTTTATCTCCGTCTACTATAAGTTCATCAATAACTGCTCCCAGAATTGCACCAGTGGCGAACGAAGTTGCAGTACAGTTCGATAAGTCTGCCTTACGTATCTTACAACGTCTTAATGCACCCGCTCCTATCGAAGTGACGCCTGACGGTATGTCAAACCCTGTAAGGTTTTCACAATTTTCAAATGCATAACTACCTATAGATGTAATGGATTCCGGATGACTGAAACTCACGGTTATTGCAGAAGAACAGTCACGAAGAATATTTCCCGGCACAGATCCTGTTGAAGCAATTTCTACAGTTGTTATAGATGACGAGCCCAAGGCAGAACCGAGATAGAAGGAACTATTGACACAGTTTATAGCACTGCTTATAGTCAGTTTTGTGATGTTTGAGCCCTGAAATGTATCATCTACAACCATAGAAACAGAAGGAGGAAGCTCCAGTTCATGCAGACTTGTACAGCCGTAGAAAACAGTACTGCTGAGTCTGTATGTATCTGGAGAAAGCTTTACTTCTGTAAGATTCGTACAGCCAGAAAAAGCATTGTCATATATCTGTCCTATATTTGCCTTTGACATGTCATAAGAAATGACATTTGAAAGATTACTGACACCAGATAAGAAAGAACTTGAACTTGATACTGTGTATCCGTCAAGTACAATTCTGAAATTGCAATTCGGCTTGTCTCCAAGTTTCGGAAGAAGTGTACTTGGATAAACACCTGTGCCAAGAGAGCCGATTGTAAGCGTATATGTCTGACCGTCTGTAAGCTTTGCAAGAAGTGCGTCCATATAGTCAGTATCTGCATCGCTTGGGATGGTCAGGTTTAATCCAACAGGCTGAACTGTAATTGAGACTGTATTTGTCCCCTGCTGTACTGTCGTCTGATTTGAACCTGAGTAGACATTATTTTCGCTTGTCGTAACTGTTGCCGTTACGTTGATAGTAGAACCGACTTTGAGGCCTTTGATGCTGACAGTTCCCTGCCCGTTTACAATGCTTGTTGTCTCGCTTGCAGTAAAGCCGTCATCGCCTGCAATATCTACTTTGAGGGAGCCGTTTGCAAAAAGTCCTGCTCTTTCTCCTGCTGCTCTGCCGCCGCCTGTTCCTATAGACAGCCTGAGGCTTCCGCCAGACTCTTCGG
>JAZQQW010000052.1:0-11146 GCA_045629255.1 Treponema sp. | reverse complement strand
TAGTATAACTTCTCTTTCTTTTGTGCTAAGATGTTTGTACTGACCCATTTTATCTCCTGTAACAATGTCTTGAACAAACACCATTATAGTTGATTTTATGGGTCTTTTCATTTGTTGCACTTAAATTGTAAATTCATCTTTTAAAGAATTTATATTTGAATTTGAAATCTTTTTGGTAAAAATACTTTACATGTTGTCGTAAGTTTGTGTTGAATCTTCCAGATGCTCAATTTTTATGCCTGCATCTTTGAACATCTGCATTGAATCTGCTTCGTCGTGGTAGTGTTTTTCACATACAACACGCTTGATTCCGCAGTTTATCAAAAGCATCGCGCATGTTCTGCATGGTGTCATCTTGCAATAAACTGTTCCTCCGTCTATGGAGATACCTCGTTTTGCAGCCTGACAGATTGCATTCTGTTCTGCATGAACGGTTCTAACACAGTGCTGTGTGATAGATCCGTCATCGTGTATCATTTTGCGCATCATATGACCTGCTTCATCACAGTGTGGAAGTCCTGCAGGACTTCCTACGTAGCCTGTCACTAAAATCTGATTTTCTCTGGCAATTACACAGCCTGAACGGCCTCTGTCGCATGTTGCTCTTTTTGCAACAGTGCGGCAAACTTCCATAAAATATTCATCCCATGTCGGACGTACATATTTTGTATTTTCTTCACTCATATTATCCTCTTTAATTTGTAAAGTTCTAAGAAATTTGATTTCAGGGAGCTTTTTGTAATTGAAATTGCATATTTTCACAAAATAAACACATCAATTATTTTTTTTGTGCTGTTCTACGCCCAAAAGTAAAAAAAATCCCCATCTTGTAAGATGGGGACTTTTATTTTACAAGTGATTTACAAGCCAAGACTTGAATGAATCATAATCTTTGCTCATTGGAATTGCGTTATCCTTGAGTCTCATTACGCTTTCAAGTCTTGCAGGCATACTTGGACTTCTGCCGATTGCATCCTGTACGATAGAACCGAACTTTGAAGGGTGTGCTGTTTCCAAAATGATACCGACTGTCTTTTTGTCAGTAACATCATTTCCCCATGATGGAACATTTGATGTAAGTCCAGGCTTTGTATAGTCACCCTTTGAACCGTTCATGAGATTTTCCATCTCTCCATGTGTGATATCATGCCATGCTTTCCATGCAACAGCACCATGTGGATCAATGATATATCCTGTTCTTTCATTACACATCTTAATAGCATCAATTGTACCTGCATCATCAGTCCAGTAAGAAGCCCAGTTGCTCTTTACCTCGTCCAATGTATACATGCTGGCGATGCGTTCGTAATTGCTTGGTGCGCCGACATCCATAGCGTTGCTTAATGTAGGCTGAGAATCACGTGCCTTGTATTCACCTGTAGCAATCCAGTCTGGAATTGTGTGGTTTGCGTTTGTTGCAGCAACAAAACCCTTTATAGGTGCTCCCATCTTCTGTGCTATCAAGCCGCTTGTAAGGTTACCGAAGTTGCCACTAGGAACAACAACAATGATTGAAGGATTATCAATCTTGCTGTCATGTGGAATGCGGTTTTTTACAACAAGAGAAGAGTACATATAATAGAAAGCCTGTGGCAAAAGTCGTGAAATATTGATTGAGTTTGCAGAAGAAAGTCTGAATTTGCTGCGGAGCTCTGCATCTGTAAATGCAGTCTTTACAAGTTTCTGACAGTCGTCAAAGTTGCCCTTTACTTTGAGGGCACGAACATTGCCGTCAAATGTAGAAAGCTGCTTTTCCTGGAGTGGTGAAATTTTTCCATCTGGATAAAGAATTGTTACATCGATTCCTGGAACATTATGGAATGCACTTCCTACAGCAGAACCTGTATCGCCGCTTGTTGCTACGAGGATATGAAGGTTATCTTTCTCTCCGCGGTTAAAATATGACATAACACGAGCCATGAAACGTGCACCAAAATCTTTGAAAGCACATGTAGGACCATGGAACAGCTCAAGAACGTAAGTTGTCTTATCAATCGGGACAACCTGAGGCAGGAAAGGATAAGCATCCTGAATGATTGCTTCGAGATCTGCGTCCGGAATTTCTCCATCTACATAAGCTTTTGCCATTGCAAAAGCGATGTCTCTGAAAGATGGCTCTGGTATACGGCTTAAATATGATGGATCAATCTTTGGAAATGATGTAGGAATGTAAAGTCCACCAGTCTGTGCATTCATACCGTTCAAAACTGCAGTTTTGAAATCAACCTTGATACTATTGTCTCTTGTGTCTGTATATATCATCTTTTATTACCTTGCATAGATAAAAATTTGCATAATTCTACCAAAAATAAAGAAATAATGCAAGTATTTGCAAAAAATGTATGCATCTGCTAAGAAATGTAGATATCTGTGTTAAAAAAAAATATTATGAAAAGAAGTTTATCGCCAGAAGTTTTTTTATGCTTGGTTTTTAAGGAAAAGCAAGTAAGAAAAAATCACAAGTACCAAATTGTAGATAAAATGTACGATTGTTCCTGTGAAGATATTTTTTGTTCGGAGATAGCATCGACGTAGGGCAGAACCGCATATTACAGCATTTACGACAGAGAGAAATCCGAGGTATCTGTGTGCCAGGGCAAAAATGCAGATGGAAAAAACTTCTGCTGAAATGGAAAGATATTGCTCTTTCTTGCTGCTGAAATTCAGATTTTTAATTATCATGAGCAGCACTTCTGGCATGAAAAGCCTGTAAAAAATTTCTTCGCAGAAAGCTGATGCCAATAAGGTTATAAAAAGATCTGCCCATCTGATAAAATTTGAAGGGTAGTTTGAGTAAAAAAATGACGAATCTGAGTGGATTATAAAGCTTGAGAAAAATTGAAGCCCTGCAGAAACGAGAAAAAGACAACCGAGAGTTTGTGTTCCGATAGAAATAGTATATAAAAATAGACAGTTATTATGTTTATTTTGTCTCATTTGGACAAAAAGTAATAATGCTATACTTAACTGACAAATTGAAGACAGTGATAGATATGGCAGAGAATGAGAAATGTTACCCGTTAAAATAGGTGGAATGTATAGCACTGCAAGGAGCACAATAAATTCCATAAAAAAATGTTTTGTTTTCATCTTCTTTATGGTATAATATTACTTAGTTTTGTAAACAAATTCAATTTCGTTCAACGATGTTTATAAATTTGATTTTAAAAAGTAAAGAGGCTGTTTTGCGTATTATCATTGTTATTATAGTCATTTTATTTGCATTCGCGTTATCTGCTGTTTTTCTCAGACTTCTTTCCTTTTTTGGTGAAAAGATGAGTTTCTATTCTTTGGGACGGGAGAATGAGTTTTGTTTAAGTGAAATAAGAATCCTATGGAAAAACTTAAAACGATGCGGAATTTTTGATCCTCTGTCTATGTATACTTCAGTTCCTGTTTTGAATACATGTATTGCGCTTATTGTTTCAGAACGTAAGAGATCTGTCAAAAATGATGATGTTGGTATAAATATTCTATTGGCGAAGCTGAATAAACTGCGGGCAAAAGTAGCCCTTGAAAAGTCTAACCAGAACTCTGCAAAATCAACTGAGGCTTTGGAGGTCGGACAAAGAATCTGCATTATATATTATGGAGAAGGTGTCTTTGTTTCAAAGGTTTTGAATAATGGAAAGCTTATTGCTATAGAGCTTCCAAAGAAACTTAAGCATGCAGCAACTCAACGTTCAGAAATTTTGCCGCCGAGCATCTGGAAAAACAAGAAAGTCAGTGTTTATTTCTGGCGCAAAAATGATGCATGTTATGCATTTGACACTACTGTCAGTGATATTGGCATGTATGAAGATAAGACGGCCATTTTCCTGAATGAGTGTTCGAAGCTTGATAGAACTCAGAAACGTCAGTCTGTTCGTTGTATATGTGCAATAGATGCTCTTATTTCTGTAATTAAATCCGCAGAAAGTGATTATAGTAATATAGAGACTGACGGCGATTGCAGTGCTGTCATTGAAAATATAAGTGAATATGGTGCTTTAATCCGCATTGATGGCAAAGCTCCCAGCAGCAATCGCATTAAGCTCCAGTTTACTATTAATCGGGTTTCAATTACAATGTATGGCATAATTCATTCATCTGATTATGACAGGGAAAAACGTCAGTCTTTGCTGCATTTTGAGTGTACACATGTTGATGATGAAATGCATACTGCACTTCTGAATTACATATATACGCATATAGATTTTGAAACTGGTACTTTGGAAGGTGTTGAGACTGTTGATTACGTAAGTGCCAAAGTGAAATCCATGGAAGCGAAAAAAGCAAAAGATGAGTCTGTGAATGAATCACAAGACGGCGGTGAAAAGTAGGCTGCAAATTAATTGTTTTTGTTTGTAGTAAGTTTTCTTTGCCGCTTATAACTAATTGTGGCAGGAGTTTTATTTATGGCAAAAGCAAAGATTTTGATTGCTTTAATTTTTATCTCTGCCATAAATTTCTTTATTTTTCCAGTTTCTTCTTACGAAAAAGATTTCTTAAAGGGGAATATAAAAGATAAGATTAATGTTGTGCAGCAGTCTTCAAAATCCGGTGACTATTCTATTGCTGTCAAATCCCTGGAATTTTCGCTTTCTGCGCATGAATCTATTGGTGATGATGCTGATATTTCCAGCCTTGTTAAAACTTCGATTGACTGCATAAATATAAAAGCCCTTCCTTCTGACAAAAAAGAAAATGTCTCCTTGATGCTGGGTAAAGCTTTTAAAAGTTTTGAAAGTGATACTGTCCGCATGTCAATTTTGAATGTTTTCAATTCATATTTGACAGAAAGTAATCTTTCCATTTTGAATGCATATATTGCAGATCTGGCGCAGAAAGCATCTGATAATCCTTCATCAGTTCCTATGAATAATGTGATTTTAAAAGCTTTATCGGTTTTGAAAAATCATGGTGACAAAACATCATTTAACATTTTGTTTATTGCAGATTTGATGGGGGTGTGGCCAAAATACTCTTCTGTTCTGGAAGATTCATTTGTGCCTCTGGCAGATAAATGTGAAAATGAGATTTTGAAAATAGTAGACAGTTCAGGAACAGCTGAGCGTATCAAAATTTTAAATATAATCAGGGATAATCAGCAAATTCCTAGAAAAACAAAAGGATTTGTTGCTGAAAAAATACTTTCAGATGTGATAATAAATGTGAGGGACAACAAAGGTAATTTTTCATCTGATGACGAAATTTCTTTATATGTAAGCTCACTTGATGTCCTGGCTGAAAATGAATGGACTAGATCTGCAAAAACAATAGCAGGTTCTTTTACGTATGCTAAAACTGCCTATGAAAAAAGAAAACTGCCGCAGGAACTGTTTGTTCGTGTGATTTCAGACATAGCTGAAGTGGCAAGTCCAGATACTGGCAAAGTATTGTCGTCATATCTTGATTACCTAAATAAGGGCATGGAAGCCGGTAAGGTTCCTGTGAAAGATGTTGTTCTTTCTACAATCAAAGCTCTGGGAGGTTTGGGCGACAAGTCTGCATTTGATTATCTTCTATATGTAACATATCTGGATTATCCTGAGGAAGTTACGACAGCTGCAAGACTTGCTATAGCTCAGCTTAAATGGTAAAAAATAATGTCATCATTATAATTGCTGTTTTATTTGCTTTTTCGGTATATTCCGGAATTGTTAAGTTTCGTGACAAGTATCCTTATATGTCATTGCTTAATTTGGAGAACACGACTTGCATTGAATGCGCATTGGCCGCAAATCCTGCAAAATCAGACTCTTCAAGAAAATCATATACGTGTACAGTTTCTGTATTTGAAGCCGAGGGGCAGGTAAAATTTTGTAAAGTAAAATCTCAGGCTTCAGGCAGGCTCTGCGTATCAATTCCCCAGAAGCTTGTAGATTCACTTTATTCAGGGCACCTTGGACAAGGTGCAAAGGACTGTTTTCTGTGTGAAAAAGGAGCCCGTCTTGTTTTGGACGGCTTTTGGAATTCAAAGAAAAACTGGTTTGAGGTGAGTAAAATACATTATATCGGGTACAATAGCCGTATTGCGTATTTACGGGCGAAGTGCCGGTTTTTGCTAAAAAAGCTATTGTATACATGGGGTAATGCAGGCGGACTAGTGTTGGCTTTACTTTCCGGATCGAGAGAATTTCTTGACATTTCTGTTGCTGATTCTTTCAGGAAAGCTGGCTTGTCGCATCTGCTGGCACTGAGCGGTATGCATCTTTCTTTTTTTGCATGTTTTATGAAAAAAACATTTTTTGCTTTTGCAGGAAAGAAGTGTGCATTTGTATCTGCTTTTTGCGCAGTATGCTTTTTTGTCTGGTTTGCTGGTTTTTCTCCATCTTTGTTCAGGGCTTTTTTGTTTACGCTGATTATGATGATGTCTGCTTTCTTTTATCTGATTGATGCTGATGCTAAGAAAGTTCTTGCTTTTGTATTTTTGTTACATTCTGCTATCCGACCTGATGATTTTTTTTCAGTTTCGTTTATACTTTCGTATGCTTCAATTTCTGGAATACTGTTTTTGCAGCAGCCTGTCAACAGATATCTTGTACGTTCAATGCCACCTTTTATTTCTGATTCTTTTGCGACTTCACTAAGTGCCCAGCTTTCGACAATGCCCGTAACTCTGCTGATTTTTGGCAGTGCGGCACCGATAGGTGTCATTTCAACCCTTATAGTTTCGCCTTTGGTAACTGTTTTTATGGCAATATCTGTAATTGGTGTTATTTTTAGTTTTATACTCCCTTTTCTTTCTCCTGTTTTTAGTTGTATACTGAATATACTGTACGCGTTAATTGTGCACATTGTTCATCTTTTTGCACATTTTCCGCTGATAACGCTCAGTTAAAAATGGAGAACAATATGAACTGTCCTGATTATAATTCACCTCAGGCTCTTAAGGCTATTCTTGATGAGAATGGAATGGCAATGCAGAAGAAATTTGGTCAGAATTTTATGATAAATTCCAATGCCCGTACTCAGATAATTCGCTCTCTGGATTTGCACACGGGAGATTCTGTGTGGGAAATAGGACCTGGATTAGGGGCTATGACAAGTGAAATCATGCAGAAAAGTGCAAACCTTACTGCATTTGAAATTGACAGAGGTTTTATTTCTTTGCTGCATAAGATTTTTGCTGAGGAAGAAAAAAAAGGGCAGTTTAAAATCATAGAAGGTGATGTCCTCAAAAACTGGGAAAAAGAAGCTTCTTCTTGTGGCGAAAAAATATCTGGTATAAAGCTGTTCGGCAATTTGCCGTACAATATTGCGGCATCTTTTATTGCGGATACTATTACGGCAAACATAACTTTCAATCGCTGTGTGTTTACAGTTCAGAAAGAAGTTGCAGACAGAATGCGTGCAAAACCTTCTACAAAAGATTATTCTGCGTTCAGTGTTTTGTGTCAGTGGATGTATGATGTTACTCCTGGCATTGTGCTGTCATCAGCAAGTTTCTGGCCTCGTCCGAATGTTGCATCTCAGGCTGTTCTGTTTACACCTAAGATGCAGAAAGATGACTGTCCTGATACAAAACTGTTCGTCAAACTTGTTCATGCTCTGTTTTCTCAGCGCAGAAAGACTCTTTTGAACAATATCAAGCCGATTCTTCCGCAGGGAGTGTCCGGTGATGAATTCTTTGAAAAAGCAGGTGTCTCAAAAGCAGAAAGAGCCGAAAATCTTACTATAGAGCAGTTTTCTGTTTTGACAAAAACGCTGTTTTCCTTGAAAAATACAGCGGAAAACCTTTAAAACTTTGTTTTTGAGAGATTTTATAAGAGGAAAAATGGCCGATTTTAATATAAAAGATAATTTAAGAAAAGTTCTCGATGATATACAGGAAGCAACTATAAAGGCTGGCAGAGAAGCTGACTCTGTTACTTTGTGTGCTGTCAGTAAATTTCATCCGGTTGAAAGCGTTGTAGAGGCGATGGATGCCGGACAGATTCTTTTTGGAGAGAACAGAGTTCAGGAAGCTTATGCAAAATTTACTGAGCTTGGTGAAAAAAACAGAAAGTTTGATCTGCATATTATTGGTTCCCTGCAGCTCAATAAAGTAAAAAAAGCATTGGAAGTGGCTTCTTGTATTCAATCTGTTGACAGAGAAGAACTTCTTGCAGAAATTGAAAAACAGGCTGCAAAGCTCAGCAAGCAGATAAATGTGTTTTTTGAAATCCATACAGGAGAAGATTCAAAGTCTGGATATACAGATGAAAAAACACTTTTTGATTCTATAGAAAATTGTCTGGATAAAAAGTATCCGCATATTTGTCCTGTTGGTCTTATGACGATGGCTCCGTTTGTGGATGATGAAAGGATAATCCGGAAATCTTTTGTGACTTTGAGGAATCTGCGTGAGAAAATAAATGCAACTTATCCTTCGATAAAGATAAAAGATCTCAGCATGGGAATGAGTGGTGATTTTAAAATTGCCATTGAAGAAGGAAGTACGATAGTCAGAGTTGGAACAGCAATTTTTGGAAATAGACCTGCAAAATTAACAGTATGAAGCTAAATAAACTTAAATTATCAGCATATTTTCTCATTTTGTTTATATCCGCATGTACTTATTGCTTTTCAGAAAGTAATTCTGATTCTGGCAGCGAAGTTGACACCTCTCAGGTTGTTAATAATGACGATGGTGCAAAGCCTTACAGCCCGGATGAATTTCCTCAGTGGTCAAAAGATTTGCGTCGTTCTGAAATTGTTACGTTTGGATCTTTTCCGTTTGTAACGCTTGGAGTAAGTACAGGATTTGGCGCATATAAATATTTTTCCGGCAAGGTTGATACTTTTCCGAATCCGTTCAGTACAAACGGTGCCTTTGAAAAAAAAGAAATTTTGCAGATAGTAGGCATATCTGCTGGTATAAGTGTTGGTATTGGAATAACTGATTTTATTATCAGCTATTCCAGACGAAAAAAAGCAGAGCGGCAGAAAGCTATGCAGAAACTTGAAAATAAAGAAAATATACATCCTATTTCATGTGAAGAAGCCAGCAGGATGCTTCATGAAAATACAAGAAAATATAATCTTGCTAAAGCTCAGCGGGAATCAGAGTAGTTATGTCTGTTTTTTCTATTTCAGTTCCAGATGATTATGCTTTGTCTGAGCGCTTGGATAAATACATTTCCTCTCTGCCAGGTGGAATGAACAGAAGTAAGCTGAAAAGCGGCATCAAGCAGATTTTGGTTAATTCAAAAGCTCAGAAAATTTCATACAAAATCAAAGCCGGAGATTTCATAGAAATTCAGTGGGAAGATAATGTTCCTGATGATATTATGCCGGAAGACATTAAACTGAATATAATCTACGAAGATGATAATGTCTGTGTTATCGATAAAGAACAGGGGATGGTGACACATCCTGCTTGTGGGAACTGGTCTGGAACTCTTGTAAATGCACTGCTTTATTACTGGGGAAGAGATAAAATCTCTCATGTAAAAGATGGAGAAGAAAAACTTGCACTTGCAAGAAGAAGACCTGGTATTGTTCATCGTCTGGATAAAGATACATCAGGAATTATCATTACCGCAAAGAACAGAGATGCAGAGGAATGGCTTACAGGTCAGTTTCGTAATCATAAAGGCCTTACAAAAGAATACATCGCAATATGTCAGGGACGTCCACAGCATTCTCATGGTATTGTCAGAACATATATTGTGCGTGATCCTAAAAATAGAAAGAGATTTAAGGCAACTGATTCTGAAGAGGGCAAATACGCTGTAACTTTATATAATTGCATTGCATGTTATGGTGACTATTCGCTGATGCGAATTCGCATAAAAACTGGCAGGACTCATCAAATTCGTGTCCATATGAAGTATTTGAATTGTCCGATACTCGGAGATAGTCTTTATTCAAAACAAGATAAACTTTTTCCAAAAGCAACTTTGATGCTTCATGCTCATATGCTCAAGATAAGAATTCCAAATTCAGCAGAATATTCTGTTTTTGTATCAGGAACACCAGGCCGTTTTATAGAAGTTCTTTCAAAACTTCATAAACTGTATTCAAAAACTATACTTCCTAAGGAACGATGATGTCCGACATATTTACAAATACCGGTAGCACAGAAATCAAAGTACTGCATATGCCTTCTGAACAGGAACCTTTTTATATTATTGATAAACCTGGTGGATTGCCTAGTGCTCCTTTGAAAGAAGAAGATGCAAGTGCTATGACTCAACTGATATCCATGTGTCCTGAACTTAAACTTGTTAATGGCAGAAAAACTGTCGAATTTGGGCTTGTTCACAGAATTGATACTGCAACAAGGGGGCTTCTGGTTGTAGCTGCGGCACAGGATTTTTATGATTTCATTCTCGAACAGCAGAATGCTGGAAACTTTGTCAAAAAATATACAGCTTTGTGTGAAAAAATTTTAAAAGACAAGAATGTCATTTCAGAAAAAAATAGCACTGCTGGTAATCAGAACAGAAGCTGTGCGAGTGCTTTTCTTGCCCCGGACAAAATTCACATAAAAAACTGTGAACTGTCACTTGATGATGGATATCCTCCTAGACCAGAAATCTCTTATAAAACTGAGAGCGATTGTGATTTTTGCTGTGTTGTGAAAAGCAAGTTTCGCCCGTATGGACTTAGCAGAAAGGAAGTTCGTCCTGTGACAGAAAAGTCCGGTCACGCCGCAAATAAAAAAGCATCTCCTTCTGAATATATTACAAATGTGCACTTAGAGAAACTTGACGGCAGTTTATATAAAGCTGAATGCAGTATTTCCAAAGGATATAGACATCAAGTAAGATGTCATTTGGCATGGCTTGGATATCCGATAAAAGGCGATATGTTGTATAATAAAGAAGTACATCAAGATGATGATTTTTGTTTTGCAGCAACAGAAATACAGTTTCCTTTGATGAACGGTCAAATTTTTCAATATAAGCTATTTTAATACTTGACCAAGATAACGGATTTGTTTATACTTTTAACACTGGCCCGGATGGTGGAATTGGTAGACACGCTAGTTTCAGGTACTAGAGTCTTAACGGACGTACGAGTTCAAGTCTCGTTTCGGGCACCTCAATATAATCCTGCAGAGTTTTGCAGGATTTTTTTATGCCAAAAATAAAGACGTCCGGAAATTGTTCTGGACGTCTTTATTTTAGGTCAAAATTCAAGTTTCTGCTAAATTGAAAAGTTTGGCAGAAACCAT
>JAZQQW010000051.1:0-67227 GCA_045629255.1 Treponema sp. | reverse complement strand
AACATAAAGCAGTCACTGAAAAACTTGGCGGAAAACAATTTTAGTTTACTGGCAAGTTGATTTTATTTTGCTGGCAAGTTGATTACAGTGATGAATATATAGCATTCATTACTGATAAAATAAATAAAAGACCAAGAAAATGTCTTGGCTACAAAACACCTTATGAGGTCTATTATTCAAAAATGTTGCAATTGATTTGACAATTCAAGCGTTAAAAAGCGTTTAGCTGTGCCCTTTTCTTTTCTTTTAAAATATAATAAGATTCTTAATGAAAGAATCTAAAAATCATATTTTTAGATGTTTCACACTATTCAATGCAGCTTAAAATATTTATTCAAGGCTGCAAAAATACAAAAAGTTTTTCAGAAATTGAAGTTTTCTTATTATTACAAGAGTCTGGATAGAATCTGACGATTGTTAAAAATGCTGGATTTTATCTAAAAAAAATAGGAGCGAAAATGAAAATTTTCAAGAAATTACTTGTCATTTCCCTTTGTGCACTTACCGCATTTTCAGCCATCAGCTGCAAAAAGAAATCGAAATTGCCAAAAAACGCACTGACATACTCTTCGTCAAAGTCAGCATCTCCTGACGGCAAGTTTTATGTTGTATCAATTTCTCCGCAGGATGAGCTCCCGTCAACGGTAAAATATCCTTCTATCCAGATACAGTTTTCTGAACCTGCAGTTGCTTTGCAAAAACTCGGAGAGCCAAGCGACAAATCAGACATTGTCACAATCACTCCGCCGATAAACGGTGTATTCCGATGGTACGGCACAAGCCTTTTGAGTTTCGACGCAAACGAAATGGTCATTGATCAGAAAGTTTACAAAGTCACTATAAATAAAGACGCAACATCTGTAAACGGCAACAAGATAACAGGTGACCTTGAGTTTACATTCCATCCAGAAGAACTCAAGATTGTAAGCATTATTCCAGGATATGCAGATTTCAAAGAGGGCCGCTATGTAGATAATGAAAGCGTTCCGACAAAAGCTGCAAAAGACATTCTTGTTTCATTTAATTTCCCGGTTAAAAGCAGTGTCATTTCAAAATATCTCAGTATTTCAACCGGTAAAGAAGATCCGGATATTCCTTTCTCAATTGAGCAGGAAAAGAAAAACGCTGTAAGGCTTTCTCTCAAAAAAGAGCCTCCAGAAGACTCTGACATATATGTATTTCTCAAAGCAGGTGCCATGGCAGATGAAAACTGCTATGAAACATCTTCTGCAGATTCTCAGAACTTTCACACACTTGTACCTTTCGAAATCAAAGATTTTGATACAGAGCCATACGTTTCAAGCAACTTAGTAAATCCTATCGCATTCAAATTCTCTACAATGCTTCAGAAGGACAACGAAGAAGAAGTTGCAAAACATATCAAAACAAGTCTCGGAAAACCTGTCACAAAAGACAATATCGAAATCAGCGGTTACAGACTCATAGTTCACAGTCTGCCTGTTACTTTCGGTGAATCTTACAGAATAACAATCGACGAAGATTTTACAGATATATACGGTAGAAAACTGGGAGAATCTGCAACATACAATGTCACAGTTCCAGAAGCCAGAAGTTTCGCATATTTCAAAGACAGCGGCCTCGAAATCCTAGAAGCACAGTTTACACCGAAGATTGCTTTTGAGCACCAGAATATCAAATCCGGCTCATCTTACACTGTAACTGCCATAACAGATGCACAGGGTAATGATATACGAGACTCTGGCAAAAGCACAAGAACAGATCTGGATCCAGATAACATTCCACAGAATACAACTGTCATCCAGCCAATTAATCTGTCTGATTATCTGACAAAAACCGGCAGCCAGTATCATGGTACAGTACAGGTTAATTCAAATATTAATTACGAATATAAATACACAGACTGGCAGACAGACATCGTTTCCAAAAAGATCGACTCTTATAATAATTCTCAGACTGTACAGGTCACAGATTTAGGTGTCACAGTCAGATACGCATACAACAAGGCTGCTGTTCTCGTAACATCAATGAGTACAGGAAAGCCTGTTCCGAACGCAGACGTTTATCTTTACAACGACAACGAACCTTACCAAAATCACAGAAACAGAGACCTTAACATTGACATAGTTACAAAATACGGTCTCGATCAGGTTGCACACGGTAAGACTGACGCATCTGGTTTTGCAATCCTCAATTACAATGTTTCAAACAAAACATCGTCTACTTATTATGTAGAAGCTAAGACAGATAACGACAGAGTTATTTTCCGTCCGTCTTCTCACAACTTGTGGTCAGCCGGAGTTTATAACTACGAATCAATCTACACACCGGCAAAAGAAAAGCCAGTTACTTTCATGTTTACAGACAGAGGTCTGTACAAACCTGGAGAAAAAGTCAGTTTCCGTGGATATGACAAAAATCTGTCATTCGGCGAATACTCTGAATACACAGGTGATTACAAGATTGAGCTTATTGATGACGGCTGGGATTCAAACGTATATTACACAGATGAAGGAACCACAAGCAAAAACGGTACTTTCTGGGGCAAGTTTACCCTGCCGGATGATCTTGAACCTGGCGAATATAGAATCAGATATACAAGAAAACTCAAAAACGGCAGCACTCACAGAAAGAGCTGCAGCATACAGGTACAGTTCTTTGAGCGTCTCAGATTTGAAGTTAAGTCATCAGCTCCAGATATCACATATTATTCAGGCGACAGTGTAAACGTCGCTATCAAGGCTAACTACCTCGGCGGAGGAAGCCTTGCCGGCAGTACATGGGAATCCAGCTGGACTAGAGAAAAATCTTATTTCTCACCAAAAGACAAAACTTTCAGTAAATATACATACGGTCCAAAACAAGGCTACGACTATGGAGATTCTGTAGGCGAAGATTCCGGCGCACTGAGTGCAGAAGGAACTGCGTCAATTTCACAGACATCAGGCGGTGAAAAAATCATCGGAAGTCCGTACATCTATAAAGCACAGGCACTTGTAACTGATGCCGGCGGACAGCAGATTGCAACATCATCGAGCGTCAAAGTTCATCCTGCTCGCTACTATATCGGACTCAACAGAACTGGAAATGTTTACTTCCCGAAAAAAGGTGATTCTGTAAATTTTGACTACATCTGTATCACTCCAGATGAAACAGAACCTCTTGCAACAGATCTTCCATCAAAGAAAACCATGAAAATCGAAGTTCTCCGCAAAGAATGGAAAGAAGTCCAGCAGCTTTCATGGAGCGGTGCAATCAACACCCGTTACCAGATGGAAATCGTTACAGAGTCAGAAACAGAGACATCTTTCACAGGAACTTCAAAGCCTGCAAACTTTACTGTAAAACCAGAGAACAGCGGAGAATACATTGTCCGCGTTTCAAGCAAAGACCGTAAAGGCCACGATGTTGTCACAGAAACTACATTCTACGTTACAAGCTATGACTGGTCATGGAACCACCGTGACGATGATCAGGAAATTTCAATGACAACAAACAAAGATTCTTATGACGTAGGTGACGAGGCTCAGATTCTTGTACAGAGCCCTCTTCCAAAAGGTACATACCTGATGACTATCGAAAGAGAAGGTCTTGTTTCTCAGGAATTGAAAACTATCGATACACCAACAACAGTTCTGACAATTCCTATTAAAGAGGAATATATTCCTGTCATGTATGTCACACTGTCATCATACTCAGTCAGAAGCAGTACACCGAAAAATGACTTCAACACACCAGATGTTGACAAACCGAAAGGATTGTTCGGCGTCGCAGAGCTTATTGTAAATACAGCTCCAAAGATGTTCGACATCGATGTTACAACCGACAAACCAACATACCAGCCGGGAGAAAAGGCAACTATCAAAGTCCACGCCACAAAGAACGGCAAGCCTCTTTCAAACGCAGAAGTCACATTGATGGCTGTAGACAGAGGTGTCATCGATCTTATCAACTATCACGTTCCAAATCCTGTTCAGGAATTCTACAGTAAATATCTATTCCCGGACTGCGTATCTGGAGGAGATTCACGTTACAATTTGATTGACCCTGTCACATACGAAATCAAAAACCTCATCGGAGGAGACAGTGACAAGTTCAACGAACGCAAAAACTTTGATCCTACAGCTCTTTTTGAACCTGAAGTCAAAACTGATGCAAACGGTAATGCAACATGTACATTTACATTGCCGGACTCACTGACTGCATACCGCATCACAGCTGTCGGTATCAGCGGAAACAACTTTGCTTTGACAGAAAGTGAAATGAACGTTGCAAACCCTGTTTCTGTCCGTACAGCACTTCCACGTCAGCTGCGTCTGGACGACCACGGAGAAGCGGGCGTAGTTATCTCAAACCTCGACAACATTACCCATGAAGTAAGTGTTTTCATAAACGCATACGATGGCGTTGATAAAATCGAGAATTCAAACGCAGAAGACGAAAAGCAGAAAACTGCCGGAAGTGCAAAGATTTCCGGAGAATCAAAAAAGACAATTAAAGTTGCAGCAGACAAAACAGAACCTCTTATGTTTAATCTTGATGCAAAGAAGCCGGGCTGGATTACAATCGAATTCATTGTCAAAAGCGATGTTGTAAACGAAAAAATTCTTTTGCCACTCCAGATTGAAAAGCCATATATTTACGAAACGGTCACAACAGTAGGTGAAGTTCGCGAAGACGACAAAAACAAATCCGCAGTCACGGAAGAAAAGCTCATACTCCCTGCAGATGCAGAAGAAGGAAGAATGGAGCTGTATGTCCAGCTCGATCCTACCCGTCTCGGAGTACTCGGCGAAGCTATCCGCTATGTATTTGACTATCCATACGGCTGTCTTGAACAGAGATCGTCAATGCTTATGCCAATTGTCGCATTTGATAAATACATAAAACTCTTTGGTCTTGACAGTAAAGTCAAAAACACAAAGTCTTATGCAAAGAAAGAAATCAATTACTGGTCTCAGTCCCAGCTCTGGAACGGAGGATTCCCATACTGGCCGAGCGGAAGCTATGCAAACGAATTTGTTTCAGCACGCATTGCCGAAATTCTGGCACTCGCAGACGAAAACGGAGTTGACATATCATCTGTAGACACAGATAAACTTGCAGACTACCTCGTAAGCGAAGGAAACTCTGCAATATCTTCATCAGAAAGCTCTGCATGGTCATGCTACAGAGCAGCACATGACTACTATGCAGCAAGTCTTTTGGGTGCAAAGATTTCTGTTTCAAACCTTGAAAAAATTGTTTCTAACTGTAATTCATCTTCAGAAACACTTGCACTTGTCGGTTTGACATATCTTGCACACAACCCAAGAAAAGCAAAGGATATCGCAGACAAACTTAGAAGCAACATATCTTTGACGACACGCGGCGCAACATTCAAAAACTCATACGATTCTGCATGGGGATACTGGTCATTCTTCAACGACCAGTCAGAATGCTTTGCACTCGCACTCCAGTTGTTTACAACACTGGATCCTGCTGACAAGATAAACCAGCACCTTGTATATCAGCTGCTTGAGCTACAGAAATCAAGCAAAGGTTACTGGACATCAACAGCAGCAACTTCAAGAGTTCTTATTGCTATCCGTGAATATATCCAAAGCAACAATCTGGAAAATTTAAATTTCACAGCAGAAGCTCTTCTGGACAAAAAATCAATTCTCAAAGGAAACTTCAAGGGTACAAACGCACAGGCTTGCGACAAAACATTGTCAAAAGAAGACCTTGCAAGCACTCCAAAAGGCAAGGAAGTTTCACTCGAGTTTACAAAACAGGGAACCGGAACATTGTTCTACACAGCAAGCATGAAATATGCACTTCCTGTACCACAGCAGACAGCCCGCGACGAAGGAATCTGTATTTACACACAGATTTACGACGTCAAGACAGGAGAACTTGTTACAGGTGACAAGCTGGAATACGGAAAAACATACAAAGAAAAGGTATACATATCTTCTACTAAAAACAGAACATATATTGCAACTCGTGTACCAATTCCTGCCGGCTGTGAAGTTTTGAATGCCGCATTTGTCACAACAGGAACATTCAAATCCAACTCGTCAAACAATGACAGAGATACTGATTATGACTACTATGACGATTACGATGATGACTGGTACGACAGATACAACTGGGGATTGAGCTACCAGGGCATCTATGACAGTGAAGTTCAGTATTTCTGGGATTACTTCCCGATCGGATACCAGCAGGTAGAATTCCTGTTCCGTGCAGGCAGAAGAGGAACATACAATACACCTTGCTCAACAGCAGAATGTATGTATGAAAGTGAAACCTTCGGACGCGGAAGCGGAAAGGTCTGGACTATTGAATAAACTAATCAGCAAAAACTGCGTCCTGCAAAACAAAATTGCAAGGCGCAGTGCATGTTTTTTTTTAGTTTTCTGTACGCTGCTAACCTTTGTATATATTACACTGCGTCTAATTCCGTGCAGAAAACTCCTCTCTTTTGAAAACAAACAGAACAGTTCCCGCTTTTACGATACAAACGGCATTCTCATGTATATCATGCCTTTGGAGGAAGGCCTGCGCCGGGAATTTTATCCGATAGAAGAAATTCCCGACTATCTGAGCAATGCATTTATAAATGCAGAAGACAAAAATTTCTATCATCATCACGGAATAAATTTTTCTTCTATCGCAAGAGCTGTTATACAGAACAGAAAAGCAGGACATGTTATAAGCGGTGCTTCTACAATAACAATGCAGCTTGTGCGCATAATATGGCCGCGAACAAAAAAAGTAACAGTCGCCACAAAAACAAAAGAAGCATTTCTTGCACTGTATCTGGAAATCAAATATTCGAAGAAAAAAATACTTGAGCTGTACCTCAACAATGTACCTTTCGGACAGCAGATAGAAGGTATAGGAAGTGCCTGCCGTTCTTTTTTTGGACGGGAGCCGGACAAAATCTCTCCCGAACAGGCAGCAGAACTTGCAAAGATAATCCGCCGCCCCGCAGATTCCTCCATCAAAAAATCTTATGCATACCCTTCTGTATGTATGCATTTTGTAAACTACATCATAAGTTCTTACAAAAAACAAAACAAAATCATTCCACCGACTCTAAATCTTTCCATAGATTCAGCTCTCACAATTTTTTCACAGGAACGGATACAACAGAAACTTGAAGAATTCCGGGACGCACGTATTCACAACGGATCAGTTTTTGCAATTAATAACAAAACAGGCCAAATCATTGTCTGGGCAGGAAATGCATCTTTTGACGATGACATACATTCAGGACAGATTGACGGCGTTCTTGTCAAAAATCAGCCCGGCAGTTCAATGAAGCCGTTTTTGTACGCTCTTGCCCTGGAAAACGGTTTTTCGCCGAATGATGTTCTGCCGGATATCCAGCAGGACTTCGGCGGAGAAGGAGTATATGTTCCCCTCAACTTCAATAACAGATACAATGGTCCCGTGCGCTTTCGAGTTGCACTTGCCTCCAGTCTGAATATCCCGGCAGTCTATCTTCTGTACAAAGTCGGCATCAAAAAGTATATGGAACAACTCAACAGACTTGGGTATGAATCACTCAAAGGAACAGAAGACACAACAGGCCTGTCTTTAGCACTCGGAAGCAGCGAAGTCACGCTGTACGAAATGGTCAGAGCATTCTCTGTATTTACTAATGACGGTGAACTCATAAACATCACATGGGAAAAAGACTGTCCCCAAAAGCAGAAAATGCGGAAAGTCTACAACAGTGATACAGCACGAATTATGTGCGACATTCTCACAGACGAAAGTGCAAGAGTTCTTGGATTCGGACACGCATCGGTTTTCAATACTCCGTATCCGGCAATTTTTAAAACAGGAACATCAAACCAGTTTCAGAACATCATAGCACTTGGAGCAACAACAGCATATACAGTAGGAGTCTGGATGGGAAACTTCGAAGGAGAAACAGTAATCGGTCAGACAGGAAGCAGTATTCCTGCATCAATAGTCCGTTCTCTACTGGACGAGCTTACACGGAGAAATCCAAGCGGAACTTCAGAGTTCAAGAACCCCCGTTTTTACAGCAAAACAAAAATCTGCGGGCTTTCAGGCATGGCACCGGACAATGACTGTCCTTCTGTAGTAGAAGAATTTGTGAAAAACGGTACGATTTTACCAGTCTGCAACTGGCACAACAATATAAATGGAAGAGTAAAAATAACATATCCGTCAGAATATCAGCACTGGGCAGACAGTAAAAACTTTTTGGGAAGTTCTTCGGATGGTTCAATGCTCAGAGGTGCAAGCCTTGCCATCACTTACCCGAGAAACAATGCACATTTCATTTACAATCCGTCTCTTCCCATGTCAGTACAACAGCTTACAGTTACCGCTGTCGGAGGAAACGGAACTTCTGCAGAATTGTTTCTGGACAATAAGTCTGCAGGACTTGTTAAAAATGTATTTTCATGGAAGATTCCCCTCACACCGGGAGAACATGAACTTTATGTCGTCTGTGACGGACAGAAGACAAATGTTTCACGATTTGTGGTCAAATAAAAAACACTCTAATAAATGCTTTTCAAATCGGAAATATAATCATTGCCGAAAAAAACAGGCTTTGCAAATGTTTTCTAACACTCTGCAAAGCCTGTTTTGATTTACAATCTACGTCCAGAAATTAAATTTTGAGTTACCCTCTAAATAATTTTCCGTAACAGTTTTTCAAGCAAAATATTTTTTCACAAAACTCTGAAACATCAAAGGCCAGACTGCACACTCAATATTTACCTGAGCCGGATTTGATGCAGTTTCTTCTGTTGCAAGGCTTAAACCATGGTTTCCGCTTTTAAAAATATGGCTTTCAAAAACAACTCCTTTAGCTGCAAGTTCAGAAACAAACATAATCGAATTCTGTACAGGTACACAATTATCATCAGCAGTATGCCAGATAAACGTCGGAGGCACATCAGAAGTCACATGCTTTTCAAGTGAAACTAAATCCATCAGTTCAGCATTGCCATACTCAGTACCCAAAACATTCTGAATTGATTCCTTGTGTGCAAATTCACCGGAAGTAATAACAGGATATCCCAGCATAAGAGCGTTCGGACGAATATCGATATTCGAATACGGCAGATATTTTGATACTATATCTGTATTCCACCAGACGCCAAGACTTGCAGCCAGATGACCACCTGCCGAAAAACCGCATACGATAATTTTATTTGCATCAGTATTCAGTTCTTCCGCATGTTTTCTTATGTAATAAACAGCTTCACATAAATCCATAAAGGCTGCCGGAAAATCCATCGGCGCTACAGAATAGTCAAGAATACATGAGTTGAATCCGAGAGACACCATCTTAAGTGCAACAGGTTCTGCCTCACGAAAACTTTTGAATGTATAAGCTCCGCCAGGACATATAACAACCATAGGTCTTCTTCTGTCCACATCGATTTCAGCACTATTTTCTATAATATAAGTTGTTATCGAAGGAACGAATCTTTCTGCGGAACCATTTTCCGCAGAATTTATTTTACCTACAGAACGTGCCTGTAATTCGATTTTTTTGTGTATCATTTATTTTTTTGCCTGTCCGTAATAAGCATTCGGGCCATGCTTTCTCATATAATGTTTGTCAACAATATAAGAAGGCAGAGACTCAGCTCTCGGCTCAATCATAATCGTATTCAATGCCATATGACTGACTTCTTCCAAAACAGCGGCATTGTAAACAGCCTTGTCTGCTGTGTTTCCCCAACAGAAAGGTCCGTGTCCTCCAACAAGAACCATATTTACTTCTGCAGGATTAAGTTTAAGAGAACGGAAATGGCTGACAATTAAATTTCCTGTCTCTCTTTCATAATCATTCTTTACAGCTTCCTGAGAAAGATACGGAGTACAAGGAACTTCTGTCTGAATATGATCAGCATGAGTTGTTCCAAAAAGTGGAACTGGCTTAACTGCCTGAGCCCAACTTACTGCGTATGTAGAATGTGTATGAATGATGCCGTTTATCGAAGCTCCGTCATTAACTGCAAACTCCTTATAAAGCACAACATGAGTCGGAGTATCACTTGACGGACGCAGATCACCTTCTACAACTTTGCCGTCAAGATCAACTACAACCATATTATCCGCTGTAAGCTCCGGATACGGAACTCCAGACGGCTTAATTGCAAAAACGCCCAGAGACTTATCAAAAGCACTTACGTTTCCCCATGTATACAATGCCAGATGCTGTGCCGGTATCTGCATATTGGCTTCAAAAGCCTGCTCTTTTATAGTTTTGTAATTTGACATAATTTATTCTTTCTCCATGTTAAAAAAGCCGCCTGCAAAACAACTATCTGCAGCGGCTCGTATTTTTTTAGTCCAAATTTTCTACAGCAGCTTTTTCAACTGCAAGTCCTTTCTTGTAATTTGCAAAGAAAGCATTAAACCCGTCAACATCAGCTTTTTGCGGCTGAACAGTCTGTACGCTGGCATTTGCAAAGACTGACTTTTCAAGCCATTCAGGAAGGCTCTTACCGTTTCCATTTACAACGAAAGAAGCCAAAAGTGCCATACCCCAAGGGCCGCCTTCTCCTGCTGTACTCAAAGCGCTTACAGGAGTGTGCATTGCAGCTGCCATAACAGGAAGTCCAACTTCTGCCATCTTAAAGAATCCGCCGTGTCCTGTCAGACGGTCAAGCTTTACATGTTCTTCGTCGAACAAAATATCCATACCAGCTCTCAATGCGCCGAGTGAAGTAAAAAGCTGTGCACGCATAAAGTTTGCCAGGTTAAACTTTGCATTCTGAGTGCGTACAAAAAGAGGACGACCAGAATCAAATCCTGTAATGCTTTCACCTGAAATGTAGTTGTATGGAATAAGACCTGCGCAGTCCTTGTCACCTTTCAATGACTCTGCAAGAAGAGTATCATAAAGCTTACCTTTGCTGAAATCAGCACCCAAAAGCTTTGCAGCTTCACCAAACAGATTTATCCATTTATCATATTCACCGGTACAGTTGTTTGCGTGTGCCATAGCAGCTGGCATTCCGTCAGGAGTTGATACGATATCAATCAGACCAGTATAAGCTTTAGATAAAGCCTTTTCCAGAATAACCATTGCAAATACAGATGTGCCGGCCGAAACATTTCCTGTACGAACAGCAACTGAGTTCGTTGCAACCATTCCAGTTCCAGCATCTCCTTCAGGAGGAGCAAGAACAGCACCAGCTTCCAGAGTTCCCTCAGGATCAAGCCACTTTGCACCAGCTTCTGTAAGAGTTCCTGCGTTTGCACCTGCCGGCAGTACCTCCGGCAAAAGATTTTCTATTTTCCATGACAGCTTCTTTTCTGCAATCAAGCTGTCGAACTGACTGATAAACTTCTTATTATAATTCTTTGTGTCAGCATCTATAGGGAACATACCAGATGCATCTCCGATTCCAAGAACTTTTTTGCCAGACAGCATCCAGTGTGCATAACCTGCAAGAGTTGTAAAGAAATCAACATCTTTTACATGAGGCTCGTTTTTCAGGACAGCCTGGTACAAATGTGCAACACTCCATCTCTCTGGAATCGGATAGTCAAAAAGTTTAGAAAGCTCTTTACTTGCCTGACCTGTAATTGTATTGCGCCATGTGCGGAAAGGAACAAGAAGCTTTGCATTTTTATCGAATGCAAGATATCCGTGCATCATAGCACTTATACCCATAGCTGCAAGTTTTGTAATTTTTATGCTATATTTTTCAAGAACATCTTTTTTCATGTTCACAAATGCAGTTGAGATTCCATTGTGGATTTCATCAAGAGAATAAGTCCAGATTCCATCAACAAGAGAGTTTTCCCAGTCAAAAGCACCAGATGCAATCGGTTCATTTTCACTGTTAATCAAAACCGCCTTTATTCGTGTAGAACCAAATTCAATACCAAGAATTGCCTTTCCTTGAGCAATTTCCTCAGAAATTTTTTCCTTTGTCATATCCTTCTCCCTCAAAACAAAAAAAACATTTTATATCTCTGAAAATTTTCATTCTGATGATAGTCGAATTCAAAAAACACTGATCCGGCACATTTTTGAACATCGATTTCTCAAAACTGTCTTTAAAATTTCAGTTTTACAGACAGCATGAATTAACTTTTCATGATACATATCTATTTTAATTGACATTTATATAAAAAAGCAAGGGCAACATTGCCAATCAGCACAAAATGATATTTCTTTTTATAGGAAAAAATCAAAAAAATTCTTTTTAAAGGTAAAGTTATTCTTTTTAAGTTATTTTTTAGAAATTGTATAAAGTTTTAAAACTCAGATTTTTCAAACTGGTTTAAAAATCATAATTTTTAAACCAGCTATTTACATCGAATGCGATTTTAAATTTTATGATAAAAACTGCCTGCGAAAGATAAACTGTATCTTTTGCAAGTTATTTAATTTTTATATAATCCCAGAAATCCGGATCTTCCTGCCCTATTCGCCAGAAACCAATGCGTTCAATACCTTTAGAAGTGTATACTTTGCATTTTTCTACTATAGAATATGCATCTTCAAAGTACCCGGTGACATCAACTTCTTTTTTCATAGAAAAATAAGGAACACCTCTTTCCCGTTTGAGACTCCGTATTTCATTTTCATCAAGAATCCTGTTTATTCCGCTGAAATACCAGGCTTTTCCGTATGATTCACTTTGCCATGTACGTCCATAAAACGGTAAACCCATGACAATTTTTTTCTGAGGCAAGACAGACAATGCATAATCTGCAATCCTTTCACACCATGCAGTACTTGCAATGGCACCAGGTGCGCTAGTGCTCCAGTGTTCGTCGTATGCCATGATAAAAATACGGTCAACATACGGCTCCAGAGTTTTATAATCAAATGCATCAGATGAAAGTGTTTTGACTCTTGCAGGGACTGCTACAGTGAGCCATTTTTCAACTCCCAGACTTTTTCTCAGATTTTTTATAAAGTTCTGAAAATTATCATAATCGCGTTTCGGTATCAGTTCAAAATCAATATTTATGCCGTCAAAATCATTGCTCGCGCGAACAAGCGTCTCAATCATTTTCTTTGTCAAACCAAACTGTGGCTCCAAAACCATGTGAGACAGCGAATAACTCTGGCATGTTACAGAAAGATGAGTTCTGCCTTTGAACGAAGAAAACTTCTTTTTCGATGGAATGGAATCAAACTCTCCGTAACAATTCACATCCGCACTGAAAATTACAAGGTCTGTGACAGGCATGGCAGACTTGTACTCATATGCACGGTCATTCAAAACATAAGCCCAAGTCTCTTTTACTTCTATCGGGCCGCCGTCAGGAATGTCATGACAATATGAAAAATCAATTTTTTCGATTTCGTCAGAATTCTGCTCTTCAGAAGATGGTTCGCCTTCTACGCTGTCTTTTGTGCCGTTTGCAAACATCGGAGCAGAACAAAACAGCAATATTGTAATAAGCGCCATTGCAAACTGCACAATCAAAGGCCATGGTCTGTCTGAAAAAAATACTTTCAGTGTAGATACTAAACGTTTCACTTTTTATTTCCTATATAAAGCACTTCGAAAATACTGACGAAGCACTTACTTAATATGAACATCTTAAAAACAAAAGCTTTTATTGCAACTTTGTTTTTTTTTGAAGCAGTCTATACAACAGCATGATATTATTTACAAAACGTAAAATCACGGAACATGAATGATATCTCTCGGCTTACTTCCGTTTGCAGGACCTACTATTCCTCTTGCTTCCATTTCCTCGACAAGACGGGCAGCTCTGTTATAGCCTATCTTAAGTCTTCTCTGGATATATGAAGCACTGGCTTTACCAGCCTGAACAACGATATCAAGAGCTTTTTCGTACAATGGGTCATCACCTTCAACAAAACTCATCTGTTCATCGCCGCCGTCGTCGTCGTCATCTGAAACAAATATCTCATCATCGATATAATCAGGTTCGCCCCATGCCTTGACTGCATTTACAACATCCTCAACTTCCTGGTCGCTGACAAAAGTTCCCTGTATACGAACAGGGAATGGAGACGTAGAACTTGCATAAAGCATATCTCCCCTGCCCAAAAGCATTTCAGCCCCCATCTTGTCCAGAATGATTTTGCTGTCCATCTTACTAGCTACCATAAATGCAATACGGCTTGGAATGTTTGCTTTGATAAGTCCTGTTACGACATCAACAGAAGGTCTCTGTGTTGCAAGTACAAGATGTATACCTGCGGCGCGGCTCTTTGCTGCAAGCCGTGCAATTGTATCTTCAAGCTGTTTGCCTGTTGTAATCATCAAATCCGCAAACTCATCTATAATGACAACAAGATAAGGAAGCTTTTCTGCAGCAATATGCTGCTCAATGATTTTCTTATTGTAGCTTGCAATATCACGGACTCCCATGTGATCAAGAAGTGAGTAACGGCGTTCCATTTCGCATATACAGTACTGCAAAGCCTGCAAAGCTTTCTTTGGTTCTGTAATAACAGGTGTCAGAAGATGAGGAATATCATTGTAAAGTTTAAGTTCGACAATTTTCGGATCAACAAGAATCATCTTTACCTGATCCGGACTTCTTTTGTAAAGTATGCTTAATATCATACTGTTTACACAAACTGATTTACCGGAACCGGTCGAACCTGCAATCAAAAGATGAGGTGTCTTTGCAAGATCAATTATCTTATTCTCACCTTCGATGTCTTTGCCAAGAACTACAGGAACAGCCATCTTCTGCCATTCAATAAGATCTTCCTCTATACATTCACGGAATGAAACTATAGCACGGTTCTTATTTGGAATCTCAATACCGACAGCCTGCTTGCCGGGAATAGGTGCAACGATGCGCACAGAACTTGCCGCAAGACGAAGTGCAATATTATCCTGCAGTCCGACGATTTTACTTAGCTTAACTCCTGGCGCCGGCAGAATCTCAAACATTGTTACAACAGGGCCTTTTATAATTTCTGTAACTTCAGCATCAATGCCGAACTCGTTTAATGTCTGTTTAAGGTCTTCTGCAGCAGCTCTTGTTTCATCATCAATTATCCAATACGGGTTGTCTGCATAAGCCACAAGCAGATCTGTGGAAACGCCGTATGGCACACGACGCTGAACAGAAGATGTCTTCGTCTCAAAAGAAGAATCTGTTTCATTCAGAGAAACTGCCTGTGCTGCCGGCATTTGTTCAAACTGAGACGGTTCGTTACTTTCGATTATATCATCAGAAAGTTCTGAATGTTCGTCAGAAACAAATTCTTTGTCATCTGCGCTTTCAAAAATCTGAGCCGAAACTCCTCCATCAGAAAAATCTTCACCGAATGCAGCATCATTCTCATCGTTCAGACTGCTGCCAGTTTCTGAGTCCTGCATTCTGTACATGGCAGGAATATCATACTGCTGCATGTCATATTTCTGTTTATACTCATCAGAAATAGAATCATCTATCCCGCCTGTGCTTTCTGCATTCTGATCAAAACTTTCGCGTGTATCAGAAATTTCACGATTTTCGAATGTATTTATTTCATCAACCTGTCCGTCATTATCTTCATTCAGAATTCCCAAAGAGTCGTCAGACATCATTTCTTCAACAGCATCTTCTTCACCTTCTTTATCTTCGACTTCAACACTGTAGTTTCTGTCAGACTCTAAAGATTCACCGACATCTGCAACGTCTGTATCATCTTCGCCAAGCTCTTTATACTCACGTTCTGATTCAGCATCGTACATTCTGTTTTTTATGACCTGCTTGGCATCTTCTTCCATCCGATCAAAAACTTCTCCAACAGAAGGCAGTTCCTGTGTGTGATCATAATTTGTACTGTAATCGTCAGATTCGTAAACAAAATCTTCCTGTGAATATCTGTTTTCTACAGGTTCTGCATTTTCTCCGATGTCAGCTGCTTCATTACCAGAAGATTCCTCATCGTCTGCCGCAGTCAGATTTTGTGCAACGGACATATTTCCAGAATCAGCATTGCAATATATGCCGTCATCCTCAGCATTCTGTTCGTCATCATCTGCAATGTCAGCTTCTTCAGGAACGACATCCATGCTTTTTTTTGAAGAACTGTACGGAAACTCCCTTCCCAGATACTGCTCGTCAGCTCCGCTGTTTTCCTCGAGGGCAAAAGAACATGCACTTCCCTCGATTTCATCTTTGACAGAAGTACGAGAAGCAAACATGTTCTCCGCAACGTCATTTATGCTCTGATCAATGGACGCCTCTATAGCCTGAGCTTCTGCATCAGGTTCTTCATCATGCAAAACAAAGCTTTCAGAACTTTCGTTATTTTCAGCATCAGATTTCTCATAAGCACCGACAGAATCAGACATTTCGTCTGAAATATCATCAGAACTTTCTTCAGGCATGCTTTCACGTTTTTTTCCGTGCGTATGATTTTTTACAAAGTCCTTTGTTTTTTCGACAGCGATATCTTTATATTCTTTGAATTTTGGTTTAATTGATTCACGTATAGCCTTTGTTGACAGGCACAAAGCCACAAGATATTCCATCACGGCAATCAAAATGGCAATGCACATGAGAATCAGGATTTTTGTACAGGCTACAGGGAAAACATCTTCCGATGCGATTTTTCTGGACACATGTTCCGCAAAAGAAACTGTAAAAAAAGGGAGAATGCTTACGGCAAGACAAATTATTCTCTGCGGAGACCACTTTTCATCAAGGCAAAAGAAACCGGATACAACAAGATAAACTGGTATCAGAAAACCGGAAAATCCGTAGACACCATAAAGCATAGTACCAATTATCAGAAAAAAGCCACTATCTTCAGAAACATTATGTTCGAAGTTCAAAGCTCCCAAAATCAAACTGATTGTAATAAAAGTTGCTAAAAGAAAAAGAATAACGGCAACAGCATTGCTTATGCTTTTTGTTTTTTTTGACATAAAAAGAGAATCCCCACCAAATTTTTATAATGTCCCCAGTACACTTATCGGAAATTTGATTTGCAGTTTTAAGTGCTTGTCAAAAAAAATACTTACCAGATGTGACAGACAAGCTTTAACTCTTGAAATTACAAGACTTAGCAAATTATAAATTTTGCAGTCATTTCCAGAAAATGACGTTTTTGAAAATTTCTCCAGTCCTCTAAGTTTAACAAGGTTTCCGAAGATTTTTTTTGCAGAAAAGATGCAAAAACAGACAGGACAAAGAAATACGTGATAAAATCCTCTAGACTGTCATAAAAATTTGGCATATAATAAATGTGTGTCAGAATTATACATCGTCGGAACGCCTATCGGCAATCTTGACGACATCACTTTCAGAGCCCTGGAGACATTCCGCAAAGTTGATGCCGTCGCAGCAGAAGACACTCGCCATACATTACAGTTGCTAACTCATTTTGAAATACGCAAGCCAATGATAAGCTGCCGTTCGCAGAATGAGAAATTTGCATCTGAGAAGATTATACAAATGCTTGATGAAGGTCAGAACATTGCTTATGCAAGCGATGCCGGCACACCAGGCATAAGCGACCCGGGGTCTGTACTGGCTGGCAAAGCCCGCCTCGCAGGTCACAAGGTCATACCGATTCCAGGACCGTCGGCATTTGCAACTCTTGCAAGTGTTGCAGGAGAAGGCGGAAAGACTTTGATTTTCGAAGGATTTCTGTCTCCGAAACCGGGAAGAAGACGCAGCCGTCTGGTAGAACTGATGGCTACTGAAAGTGCTTTTATATTATATGAAAGTCCTTTTAGAATTGTTAAACTTTTAAATGATATTGCCGATATAAGTAGTGAGCGTAGAGTAGTAGTAGGTAGAGAGCTTACAAAACTTCACGAAGAAATAACCGAGGGAACCGCAAAGGAAGTTCTGGATGACTATACATCAAGGTCAAAGATCTTGGGAGAATTTGCGGTCTTCGTCTCTGGAATAAAGAAAACACAAGCCACGGAAGGCGATTCCTAGCTTAATAGAGAGGCAGATGCTATGATTAACAAGATTTCTGGACCAAGTCAAATCAACAATCTGCAGGGCATTAACAATGTTTCTGCATCACAGCGTGCAAGCCGCACAGCTTTCGACGAAATTCTCGTTTCTGAAGAAGCAAAAGAAATGGCTGACGCACACTTCCTCAATTCAGTAGCCGAAAAGACACCGGATGTCAGATCGGAGCTAGTTGAACAAATCAAACTAAAGATTCAGGATCCGAATTACTTTAGTGAAGCTACTATTTCAGCAACCGCTGATCAAATTCTCGGAGCATACGGTCTCTAATCTTTGATCATATGTAGTAAATTCGTAGGTAAAGAGGGCGGAAATTTAATTTCCGTCCTTTTTTTTCAAATTAAGACATGATAAAGAGATTCCGAAATTCTTTATCATGAGCAGTTTTGCCCGCAGTAAAACTGCAATTCTAAAAATCCTGTGCATTCGCTGACGCGGTGGTTTTACTAGGAGTTTATATGTCTGATTTCGCGTTCAATATTCATGAAAAGATTCTTCTCAGTTCATACTCAGCATCCAGAATTGGAGAGTTCGTAAAAGACTGGGGAACCAAGTTTATGGTGATTATGGATCCTGTTCTTACCCAGGTAGATACAGGCAGCAAAATCACAAAGCCTCTGACAGACAGAAAACTAGATTATTTCGTATTTTCCAATATCGAAAAGCATGCAGACACGAAAACTGTTGACAGCGTGCTTAAACTGACAAGACAGGCACACATCGACGGCATAATCGGAGTCGGTGGAAGCAAAGTCATCAATCTTGCACGTGCAGTTGCTGCCTTGTATAACGAAACAAGAGATACTTATACAGCCATTGAGAAAAACGACATCACTTGCGAACCTCTTCCTCTGGTATGTGTTCCTACAACTTTCAGAGACAGATTTGTTTTCACTCAGAAAGTTCCTCTCATTGATTCACGCAATTCACAGATATCACTTCTACAGGTACAGAAAGATCTCGGCGAGGCTGTTATTTTTGACCCGAACCTTCTGCTTTCACTGTCAGAAAATCAGTGCTCTTCCATGCTTCTGGAAACACTCGGTATCGCAATCGAAGCTTACATCAGTCCAAAGGCAAACTTTTTCTCAGATATGGCTGTAGAAAAAGCGTTTGAACTTCTTGGACTTGCTTCAAATGGTACAGCATCGCTTGAAGTCACAACACCAAAAGAAGAACTTTTGTGCCAGGGCGGTCTCATGGCATCCCTTGCATCAAGCACATCATCACTCGGAATTTCTTCACTTCTTGCAATGTGCATAAGCGCACGCTACGGTATAACAAGTTCACTTGCGGCTGCTATCATTCTTCCACATGTTCTGGACGATGCATCTAAATTCAAGATTGCAAAGCTGGCTCGTATATCACATCTGCTGAAAACAACAACAGATGACGCAACTGATGAAAAGGCTGCAGCTGACCTCAGTATCTTTATCAGACAGACTCTGGCAAAAGCAAACCTTCCGTCTCGCTTAAAAGATCTGTCTATCAGTATTGAACAGCTTTCCCTTTCTGCAGAAGACGCCGGTAAACTTGAGTTTATCAACAGTCTGCCAAAGAGCACGACGACTGATGACTTGTTTACACTCATCAAGCTTGCATACTGATGATTGAACCGCAGAAATTATTCCAGCTTGCTGCCGGACAGAAACGGCGTAAGCTTGCCCTGACATTCGGCGAACTGGAACGTGACATAGCAGGCATTGCAGAAAAAGGAACAGAATACAACTACACAAAAATGAGCCGCGCAGAATACACAAAAGCTGTGGCTCAGATTGTCCTGCAAGACCCAAAACTTCCTCCAGAAACATACACACAGCTCAAAACTCTCATAGAAGCAGAAAACTTCGATGAAAGAAGAACCTGTAACATTGCAAGAAATGCTCTTCTTTCAATAATCGGAACTTTTCCAGCAGAATGGGATTTAGTCATTGCTCCTCATGCACAATCAGAAGAAACTGTTGCAAAAAGAAATTTCTTTCCAGGTGTAAGCGTCTATGCAGAAGACATACGTTCACCATTCAATGTAGGTTCGATTTTCAGAACTGCAGAAGCAATGGGTGCAGAAAAGGTTTTTATTTCGCCGCGCTGTACCGATCCAGAACAGCCTCATGCACAAAGAAGTTCTATGGGCTGTATCGAAACACTCGGCTATACAAGATGTACGCTGGAAGAACTGCCAAAAGACGTGCCGATTTTTGTCCTGGAGACAGGCGGCACACCTATCAAAGAATTTAAGTTTCCAGAAAAAGGTATCTGCATCATAGGTTCAGAAGAACTCGGCGTAAGCCCGGAAGCTCTGCACTTAGCAACGTACGGTTGTGTATCAATCCCGATGACAGGACTCAAAGCTTCGCTCAATGTCGGAGTCGCGTTCGGCATATTGATGCAGGAATGGACAAATGCACTTTTGAACATGCACAAAGACGATACAAAAAACAATCAGCGGTAAGTACGGCGAAGTTCGTAAAAATAAATTTGTATGTTAATTACATAAGCAGCTTCAAAATCGTCCGGATGCAAAATTTGTAAACTCACAAAGTGATATCGTTTTCTTCTTCATTCAAAGAAATCTTTTTTTCTGCACGTTTATTTTTAACATCACGTTTTATACGTATTTTTTCCCGTAATTCCTTTACAGCATAATCAGGATTTTCTATATCACACATTTCTATCAATTCCCTTTTTGACTTATGCTTAAAAATTTCATATGTCCAATGAATACTTCTCGACATTCTGTTTTTCTCCAAAGCATACCAAAATGTCAGTTCACAAACAGAACCTATTTCAGCGAGAGCCATTTTTGAACTGAACATCAAGCCTGTCACTCAAATCCTTTATCTGAGCCTCATCTGTAATGGAGAACATTTTGCATTCCTCTGCTTCAAAACTTGAAAAATCAACAATCCCCTCTCTGTAATGAGCAAGCAGATCACAGAAATGTATAAGCAGTGCAAGTTTTTTGTATTCGTCACCGGCAGCATCTGCATCGTGATGATATCGTATAACATCGACAATAACTTTAGGAAAGTTCCATTTCTCTGCAATAAGGGCACCAACTTCGCCATGATTTACGCCAGCTACCATACGCTCAAACATACCGGTGCTTATGTTTTTCTCCTTGCATAAGACACCCATCCGCTCATAAATATCTGACGAAGATGAAACAAAGACTATCTTTCCCATATCGTGCAGAAGTCCGCATACATAACTGTCTTCTACGATACGTTTATCTTCAGGTGTATGAAAAAAACGGCGTGCAAGATTGTATGCATAGAAAGCGACGCGATACGAATGATCCCACATCGCCTTTTTACGAGGATCGGAATCAACCATCAGAGATGTCATGGAACCGATAGAGAAAAGCAGGTTTCGTATACCTCTCATGCCGGCAAATTTCACAGCGTCTTCTATGGAAGTACAAGGTGATGACAGAGCAAAAGCAGCAGAGTTTACCATCTTGAGCAGTTCGCCTGTAAGCGAAACATCGTTCGAGATTTTCATTGCTATATCGCTCATCTTACTGTTCGGATCATTTATCAGCCTGTTAATCGCCGTGATATTCTCCGGAAACTCAGGAAGACCTTTGATAAGTTCAACAAATTTTTTGGAAAGAGAAATAAAATCACCGCTAGATTCCTGACTGAACGGAATGATAAGTCTTGTAATTGTTTCCCCGCCCTCGCAGAGAACCTGATAGTTTTCTTCTGTAAGCCCTATTTTTTTGAGCATCAGAATCATCATGATAAGACCAAGACCGGCTCCTTCTGATTCATCAAGCATAGAGGCAAGTCCCTGCTCCAGTGAATCAAACTGGGAAGCTCTTGTGATTTTGTCATGTATTCTCTTGTATTCATCAACTGCAAGTTCTGCTTTATTTCGGATTTCAAGTTTTACTTTATTGCTTGTTGCCTGAAGAATAATTTTTATATAAAATCCTTTGTTTTTCTGAAGTTCCATGTAATGCTTCTGATTTGTAAGCGTATCAGTTTTAAAAGCTTCCATGCCTTTCCGGTATTCTTCAGGATTATGCAGATCAAGTTTTTTTTCTTCAAAATAAACACGTTTTGTATTTGCTTTCTTCGCATTGTTTGCAAGCTCTTTCATACAATAAGAAAGAGTCTCTATCATCTGCTTTTGATTAAGTTCTGTGAGAAATACTTTTATAACTTCGTCAACGTAAGCTTCTATATCTCTAGGAAAAGTATATGTGGTAAGAACAAGCGGAATTCCAGACTTTATTGCTTTTCTAACCTGAACAACATTTACAGCTATTTTCGACCCTGCCAAACCAAGAAACTCCTTAAGAAAATTATAACACACACACTGTCAAAGTCAAAAAAAAAACGTAAGCTTCAGCTAAAAATTATTATTCTAAATGCCAAATAATCAAAAAAACTACGTTTTTAAGAACTACCTAGAACAATCGCGTTATTTTCGCTACTATAATTACCATGACGTACCAAACTCTGAGCGAGCTTATCACCCTGCTGATTCTTACACTTTCTTCTCTGCGAATTTTCATAATCGAAAAAGAACGCGTCGACCAGTTGGCAATCATTCCTTCTGTTGCACTTATCATATCAATTCTGAATTTTCTTGCATGGGGAATATCGTTACAGGAAATCATAGTTTTTGCAATTTCACTTTTTGCTTTTCTCGCAAACTTCAGGGCACTTCTGCGTCTGAATGAAAAACTCATAATTGACCATTACAATCCGTCATTTATCATCGCATCTTGCATTTCCCTAATCGCATTGATTGCGGCAAGCATTTTTATCGTAAAATTCCGTCCGGCAAAGACAGACCTTACAAAATATTCTGTTTCAAGCAAAACTGAATATTTCTGCGGTTCTCTCGAAAACGGATTTCATCATCCAATAAATCCGTTCGAAAGAAAGACTCTCTGCATCACAAAGTTCGAAAGTGACAGCACGATATCTCATTCTTTTTTCAGAAAAAAAACAAACAGCGTATCAAATTTGCCAGAAAAAAACGGAAGCGTCATACTTTTTATTCCAGGAGAATGCGCAAACACAACAGTTTATGAACCATTTCTGACTAAGCTCGCCCATGACGGATACTGTGTATATTCGGCAGAGTTTTTCAAGCAGTACCCGAAGCTTACAAAACGCCATCACTTTATTTTCCAGAAAATGTTTAACAAAGAAAAATATGACACATGGGTGTTAAACGAAAAAACGGCAGTATTTTCAGCAATGTACAAATCTCTGTGCGAAACACTCGACCTGATTCCAAAAAGTGACATCGAGAAAAATACAGATTTCATTGCTGTCGGCGACGATTTTTCAAAAGACATTTATCTGACACTGCTTCGAGATAATCAAAAAATTACCAGATGTTTCGACATTTCCAGCATCAGTGAGTATCCGACGGCAGGTTATGGTCCTGTCGAACAGACAGATCCTTTTATCGCATATCTGCTCGGATACAAAAGAGATGACAGCATGTACACAAGCAGCCGCATAGCTTCCGTTCTGGAAACAATGATAAAGGCAACTCCTCTTCCTACAAAGACAATAGTTGTTGATAACTAACAGGACAAAATTCGAGTTTTCTTGAAACGGTAAAGTTTATTCTGCAGAACAGAAAGAGTCCGGACTTTCCGACATCTATCTAGAAATCAGATTTACATGCATTTTGCAAGCAGTCAGAAAGCGGACTTTCAGTACAAAAATTCGACGCACAGGCTATATAACTTGAAATTAGGCCTGATAAATAAACTGCTCAATATGAAAAAACAATGAAAACAGAAAGTTCAGAAGTTTTTCTTTTTATCAGATTTTCTTTCAGTTTTTAGAGATGACATTAACTGCTTACAAATCCGTCTTTTTTTGGAAGTTTGTAAAAATACACAGCCATAAAGCCGAATGCAGCAAGTCCTGTCACTACATAAGATAAAGGCTGCGATTCCTGGATACCGGCAAGACCCCGGAAATAAGACAAAAGAAGAAGTGCCGGAATAAAAATAATGCCGCCTCTAAATGATGACAGAACGGAAGCTCCGAGTTTTTGCCCCGTACTCTGAAAAAGCATTTCTGTTATCATACTGCACGGCAAAAAGAACACTGTCGCACATTGAAGCCGCAATGCACGTCTTCCTATCTCAACGACACTCATATCGTCCCTGAAAATCTGTATCAGTCTATCTGTAAAAATCGACACAAACACAGCAATTACGCCGGTCGTTATAACAGAAAGCACAAGAATAACTAAGAACCCCTTTTTTACACGCGAATATTTTCTTGCACCGTAATTGAAAGAGCTGACCGGCTGAAATCCCTGACCAATTCCGATTGCAATAGAAAAAATAAAGAAACTGATTCTGGAAACAATACTCATTGCAGCTACTGCGGCATCTCCAAAAACAGCAGCACGACCGTTCAAAAGCATTGTTGTTATACTGTTCAAAGCCTGTCTCAAAAGGCTTGGAAAACCTGTAGCCAGTATGTTTAGCAGCACAGGAACATTGAGCGACAGCTTGGAAAAAGAAATTTTGCATTCTGTCCTGTTAGAAAAATACATCGCCAAAAGTATGCAGAAACTCACGACCTGAGAAAGAGCAGTAGAAAGTCCTGCTCCTGCAATTCCCATCTTGAATGCAAACATAAAAAGAGCATCGCCTCCGATATTCAGAACAGCTCCGCTCATCATGCCGATCATAGCAAGTTTCGCTTTACCTTCATAACGCAAAAGATTATTCAATGTAAAACTTGACGAACAAAACGGCGCAGAAAACAACAGATATATGATATATGATTTTGCATACGGGGCAATAGTTTGCGTACTTCCAAGGATGAAAACAAGCGGTTCAAGAAAAAAAAGGCATGCAACAGATACTGTCATTGCCAGAAAAAAACTTCCAAAAAATCCGAACGAAACATATACGTCAGCTTCTTCTTTGCGTCTTGCACCAAGACATCTTGCCATATTGCTTCCAGCACCCTGACCGAACATAAATCCAGCAGCCTGCAATATTGACATAAAACCGAACACAATTCCAACAGCACCGCTTTGAGATGTACCAAGTTTTCCGACAAATGCAGTGTCCACAAGGTTGTAGATATTTGTCACAAGCATGGTGATTATAGTCGGAACAGAAAGTCCTGCTATCAGAAAAAGCATCGGAGTCTCTGTCATTTTTTTATAATTTTCTTCTGTTGATTCTGTCATAAAACTTTAACTTTTACTTCCATTTTCTTATGCAAAATAATAATAAAAAATCCTGTCTCAGTTTTCTTTCAATTCTCATTTATACCCGAATAACAGGAAGTATTCAACAAGAGACATTTTTTTCAATATCATGATGCATAAAAAAAGCCTGCGACATGAAGATCACTTCGATATCGCAGGCTTTTGTCAGCTTTTAATGATATGCTATCTTATTACTTTATGTAATCAATTGCACTGTCAGCTGCAATTTTTCCATAGATACAGATATCGGCAATTGCATTTCCACCAAGTCTGTTACCGCCGTGAACTCCGCCAGTAACTTCGCCGGCTGCATAGAGGCCAGGAATAGATTTACCATTTTTGTCCTGAACTTCAGCCTTTGTGTTGATTGTTATACCGCCCATTGTGTGATGAATTGCCGGTCCAATTTCAACTGCATAGAAAGGACCTTCTGTAAGTGGAAGAGGCATTTCGTTTGCCTTGCGACCAAGAGGATCGTTTCCAGACTTCTGAATCTGTGCATATCCATCCATTGTCTTTACAAGCTCATCCTGTGGAATAGAAAGCTTTTCTGCAAGAGCTGCAACTGTATCAGCCTGTGTCAAAAGTCCCTGACTTACATATCCCTCGATAGCTTTGAGTGACTTGCGGACAGCGTCATCAAACAAAAGATATGCTGTCTGACCATCCTGCTCAAGAATAGCTGCTGACATTACGTCGCGAGTTGCCATTTCCGTGCAGAATCTGTCTCCCTTGCGGTTAACAATGATAGCACCGTTTCCGCGGACAGCTTCTGTAATCATCGTACCATTACCCGGAACAACAGTAGGATGAGTTTGAATTTCTTCCATCTGTGTCAGGCTTGCGTTAAACTTCTCAATCCAGGCAAATGCATCACCTGTTGCACCTTTGTGGTTTGTCGTGCCGAACCCTTTGAGGCCCGGCTGATAAGAAACTACCATATCAGGATTTGCACCGAATCCTCCAGATGCAATAATGACAGCTTTTGCCTTAATTGTATATTCACTGCCAGATGCAGAAACTTTTACTCCGCATGGCTTTCCGTTTTCTTCTATTATATCAACAACTTTGTTGTTGAGTCTGATTTCTGCACCTGCATTTTTTGCAGCCTTGTCAAGGACAGGAACAAGGTGAGCACCGATAGCAGCGCCACCCTGAGGACGATGAGTTCTTTTGTTTGTAGAACCTGCCATCTTGCCAACATCAGAAAGATCTGCACCAAGTGACATGAGCCAGTCAACAGTTTCTGCTGACTTTTCGACCATGTTTCTGACAAGTTCCGGAGAGTTCTTGTTGTAACCGCCCTTCATTGTATCTTCATAATACTGGTCGTTTGAATCCTCAATGCCTAATTTTTTCTGTACAGAAGTTTCGCTTGCATTCAAACCGCCTGTTGAAGAATTTGTATTTCCTCCGACAATGCCCATTTTTTCAAGAACGATAACTTTTGCCCCCTTTGATGCAGCTTCTGTTGCAGCAGTAAGGCCTGCACCACCTGCACCAATAATTACGATGTCGCAAGATGTATCACTGTAAGAAGCAGCAGATGCTTTTTCACCCTTTGCAAGAGCAAGAGCTGCATCCAAAGCAGCAATTGTTGCTTTAGAAGTTATTGTTGCTCCGGAAACAGTATCAATACCAGATGTTGAACCTTTTTTTACAAAACTTGTTACGATAGTCTGAGCTGCAGGCTTTGCAAAATCTGTTTCTTCTTCCTTTGTAACCTGTGCAGATTTTACTTTTCCACCGGAAACTGTAATACTGACTTCAACAGGTCCGTTTCTTCCTTCACCAGAACCAATGTAAGTACCATCTGCAAGTTTTGCTGACTTCTTGTCTGAACAAGATACACAGAATCCGATAGCTATAGCAGATACAGCAAGAAATGCTGCAGTAATTGCTGTGTGCAATTTCTGTTGCTTTTTCATATTTCCTCCAAAATATGCTAAGAGCATAAATAAAAGGCAGCCGAAACTAATTTTTTGCAGACTACCTTATCTTTAAAACAATTATAATGTATCAAAAAAAATTAGTATAGGGCACCTCAAAAAAACATGCCCAATTGATTTTCTGCATAATGATTATTTTGTATGTGGCTTGATAATTCGCTTTATTTATCCTACAATACGGCCATGAAAGTAATCGTAGTTGGTAACGGCGGACGCGAACACACAATTGCCTGGAGACTTGCACAGAGCAGCAATGTCGAACAGGTTATCTGCGTACCGGGAAACGGTGGAACAGCATTTGAAAACAAATGCATTAATGAAATTCCAGAAGACGGAAATTATGTAGAAATTGCCAAAAAGTATAACTGCGAAATGGCAGTTGTCGGACCAGAAGACCCTCTTGCAGAAGGTCTTGCAGACGAGTTCTGGAAGGCGGGAATCCCAGCTATCGGTCCAAAAAAGCAGGCTGCCCAGCTTGAAGCAAGCAAAGACCTTGCAAAAAACTTCATGCAGAAATATGGCGTTGCCTGTGCAACAAGCAAAACTTTCACAGATAAAGAAGAAGCTCTCTCTTACGTAAAACAGCATGGAGCTCCTATCGTAATCAAAGCAGACGGTCTTGCAGCCGGCAAGGGCGTTGTTGTTGCAAAAACAGAAGAAGAAGCTCTCAATGCTATTGAAGACCTTATGTCAAACGGCAAAGTCGGCAATGCAGGAAAGAAGCTTGTTATAGAAGATTATCTCCGCGGAGCTGAGATTTCTATTCTCGCTGCCGTTAGTGTCACAGAGAAACTTGCACAGGATGGAAATGCCTGTATCATACCGTTCCTGAGTGCACGTGACCACAAAAGACTCGGCGACGGAGCTACAGGACCGAATACAGGCGGAATGGGTGCTATCTCTCCAGTTGATGACGTTACACCGCTTATCTTGTCTCAGTTTGAGAAAAATATCCTTGAACCGACACTCAAAGGTCTCATAGCAGAAAAATATGACTACAGAGGATTCATTTTCTTTGGTTTGATGCTCACAGAAGACGGACCAAAATGTCTGGAATACAATGTAAGACTTGGAGACCCGGAGACACAGGCAGTTCTGCCTCTCATGGACTTTGACTTTGCCGATATGTGTAAGTCAATTATCAATGGCAGCCTCAACCAGTTCAACTTCTCATGGAAAAAGGGATACGTTGTAGCACCTGTCGCCGTCAGCGGCGGATATCCTTTGCAGTACAGAAAGGGCATTCCAATCACATGGAATAAAGAACCATTTGCAAAAACCGGCGCAAAACTTTTTGTCGCAGGAGCAATTGCAGACAGAAGATCTGACAGAAAGAAAACATCAGATGATACAGGAATGATTACAAGCGGCGGACGCGTACTTGCATGTTCAGCTTACGGTGACACTTTCGACGAAGCTTGGAGAAAGGCATACGAAGCTATCAAGAACATTCACTTTGAAGGCATGTTCTTCCGCAAAGACATCGGACTTCCTGGCGCCGCAGAGTCAGACTAAGCCCAGAATGTCAGACAGCAGCCACTGGCCAGATTTGGGACAGTGGTTGAAATTGTAACACAAAACTTATATAATTCATTATTCTAACTATTCAAATTATTTTTTGAGGGAATATAGCTATGTTATCAACAAACGAAATCAGAGTAGGAACAGCATTCATGTACGAAGGTGCTCCACTTATCGTTCAGCGCATGCTCGGACAGAAATCAGGACGTCAGGGAATTACAGTAAAACTTCGTGTAAAGAATATCGTTACAGGCGGAACACAGGACTTGGGTCTTGACGCAGGCGAAAAGTTTGACGAAGTAGACCTTGAGGAAAAGAACGTAAAACTTTCATACATCGACGGTGACACATTCCACTTCATGGATCAGGCAACTTACGATGATGTTCCTCTTGAAAAGGAAGACCTCGGAGACAATGCAGGTTACATTTCTCCAGATGATGACTACGAAGTCACAATCACATACTACGAGGGAAAGGCTGTCGGTGTTAAGCTCCCAGTAAACGTAACTCGTACAATCACATATTGTGAGCCTGGTGTTAAGGGAGATACTTCAGGAAAGTCTCTCAAGCCAGCAACACTTGATACAGGAATGGAAGTAAAGGTTCCTCTCTTCTGTAACACAGATGACCGCATCGTTATCGATACACGTGACGGTTCATTCGTTGAGCGTGCAAAAGACAAGTAATTTCTGATAATATCAAGATTTCCGGAGCCTGATATAACAGCTCCGCTATAAAACAAGGCTGGCATCAGATAGCATCCTATGCCAGCCTTGTGCTATTAAGCTTATTATCAACAGTCCAAAACATGTCTTTTTGACATGAAAAATACGACCCACTAGCTCAATTGGATAGAGCGACAGCCTCCTAAGCTGTAGGTTGCGAGTTCAATTCCCGCGCGGGTCATCTTCTGCCGGCAAAAAATGTCGGCTTTTTTTGTTACTTCTTGCCAATTTCATCATTCTCATATAAGATAGCTGTTTTTTTTCAGTATCCTAGGTTATAATTTAAGGGTACCGCTAAAAATTGTGATTTAACCGGTAACTTTAGAAATGAGATTTTTTTGTACCTTGAAAAATACAAGGCAAAAACTTCTCAAGCACCTCAAGTCATTATTTTTAAGAAGGTGTACTTAGGCAACTGACATTTTACAATAAAGGTGTGGTTATACAAAAAAATGTATTTCCATTATTACCTGTTCCAGAAAATGAGTTTACATTTTGAGAAAAATTATCAGGAGATTACATGAAGATTTTTAAACTACCAGTTTTTTTCATTGCAGTATTATTTGCATTTACAAGCTGTGGCGGTAAGGACGGAGGTTTGTTTTCAGGAGGCGGTTCTGATTATGATGTAGAAACAACAACTACATCCCGTCACGAATCATGGACTTACGATCCAAATTCTCCTATCTTTGAGATTTCGCCAGATGTTTCATCCATAGACATACACGGCATTCCAGAAGGCAAACATATCTATCTGACAAAAACAAACCCGTCAGAGTCGACTTTGCCGGCATCTTACACCCAGGCAGTCAGCACTGCAAGTGGCATTACACTGAGTGCAGAGGAAACTTATGAATCAAGTTCTGGTAGTTTGGTTGAAATTCTCATAGGTCTTGTCGGTATTCTTCTGGGTGGTTTCGGTTACACAGCAGCAATGAACTTCGTTCCGTCTGTAAATTACAGTGCTTCTGTAGATCTGCTTCCTGCTGCAAGAAGCGCTGTCACACAACAGATAAACCGTACAGACAGCCAGCTGACCCTGATTGAAAATTCAACAACTAAAAACATCTATGTAGATAAAGATTCAAATATCACTACATTTGAAAAACGAAACGCAACACTGAGAGCCTGCGGAACATACTGCAACGTATGGGTTGTTGACGGATATTACACAACAAGTTCTGCAAGTGGCGCAAAGGTCAATACAACTATCTGCCACCAGCTTGCAGATAAATTCGACAATGTGATTTACAACACTGCCAGAAACACTTTCGGAGAAGAGTCAGACCAGATTTATTATTACTACACAAATGGTGACTTTACAGCAACATCGATGAGCAAGCTCTCAAACACCGGCATGTATGACCAGAAGCACAATAAAGTAAACATTGTCATATATGATATTGCAAATGATTACAATTCATCGAATGCAACTGGTATTGTCGGTTACTTCTATGCAAAAGACTACTTCCCGGACAGCGAAGATGTCATGACGCTTTCAGGACACAGCTACACAGAAGAAGAAGAGCCGCTAAAAAGCTCAAACGAAGGAAAGTATTTTTATATAGATTCTTATTATGCAGTAAAACAGACTTCAATGGTATATTCTACCCTTGCACATGAATTCCAGCATATGATTCACTGGAATCAGAAGACGATGCTTCATGATACAGAAACAGGCACAGGATTCAATGAAATGCTTTCAATGCTCTGCGAAGACATTATTCAGGCAGAACTTGGACTTGCAGATGATGACAGCCCGAAAGCACGTCTCCCTATGTGGGAAAGATGTTATCCTGATTGTGGACTGGAATACAGACAGTCCTCTGCATACCAGACACTTCTTTCTTATGCTTCAAACTACGCATTCGGTGCATGGCTTGCAAGAAACTTCGGAGGCAGATCGCTTATCAAAGAGATGTCAACAAGTGCGTTTGCAGATGCAGAAGCAATAGAAAGAGCCACTGGCAAAGACATGAGTTATCTTCTCAAATGGTATTCTTATTCTTGTGTAGACAGTGATTCTTACAATGTATGGCCTTATTACAGTTTCAACAACTCCAAAGATACAATGTACAATATCGATTTGTGGAGACTATCCTCTACGCTTCCGTCAACTTACAAAGAAGGAAAATCCTCCGGTTACTATAAGTTTGACAGCCCGAATGCATTCGGTCACAACGCACAGTATAACCTCAGACCTTACGGAATGACACTGCTTTACATTGGAAAGAAAAACAGTCCGGGAACTACGACAATCAATTTCTCAAACAACAGAGTTGCTGTAGACGAACATGTATACATCGTTGTTACAGAAAACGAGCCGTCTTCAAGGTAGCAAAATGAAAAAATCAGCATTTATCACATTTGCAGTTACTGTAATTCTCTGCTTTATATGTGCATCGTTTTCGGCCGCACCAAAGAAATTCAAGGGAACAATACAGTTCTACGGAAACAGTCCGTTTGAGTATCCGGGGCTTGAGACAAAAAATGGCAGAAAGTATGCTCTGGAAATTCCGGAAGAAGTAAACATTTCGAAAAAAGAACTTCTGTCACACTCAGGAGAACTTATCGAAATAAGCGGTTATCTGGACAAAGATAAAAAAGAAGGCCTTAACTCACTGCCAAACGGCACCATAATTGTCACAGATTATAAACTTTTATCCGAGCAGGAATTCCCGGACGCAGAATTCAGGGAACTTAACTAACTTTGAACAGAAGGTGACATTCCTGTTAAATCACGGATAACTTCGCTCGCAATAATCAGGCCTGCTGCTGTCGGCACAAAAGCATTGCTGCCAGCAACAGGCTTTTGTGTCTGTCCGCAAGAGTTTTTTTCTTTACAGCCTTCATAATCATCTTCATCATACTGCGGCGGTGTAACTTTTTCTCTGGAATAAACGACTTTCAAGTGTTTTACTCCGCGAATTTTCATCTCACGGCGCATAACTCTAGCAAGAGGACAGACACTTGTTTTGTAAATATCAGCAACTTCAAGCATAGTCGGATCAAGCTTGTTTCCGGCACCCATACTGCTTATGACAGGAATGCCGGCATCCTTTGCTTTCATAATAATCTCTATCTTTCCTGAAACAGTATCTATACAATCAACCGCGTAATCATACAGGCCGAAGTCAAACTCCGCAGAAGTCTGCGGTGTAAAAAAAACATTGTGCTTGTAAACAATACATTCTGGATTTATATCATGTATGCGCTCTTCTGCAACGTCAACTTTGCTTCTGCCGATTGTGCTGTGCAGGGCTATAATCTGTCTGTTCAGATTCGTCAAAGCCACTTTGTCATTGTCTATCAAATCTATCGTACCAATGCCGCTTCTGACCAAAGCTTCCACGACATAACCGCCGACTCCGCCAATTCCAAAAACTGCGACGTGGCATGAAGCAAGCCGTGTCATATTTTCTTTTCCAAGTGTAAGCTGTGTACGCGAAAACTGATTTAACATAAAGTTTTTATACCATACATAAACAAAATGAGCAATGAAACCTCACTGACAGAAATCAGATTTATCGATTTATCCCTCAAACAAGTTAAACTGTTACAAGCCCTCGACTTTGACGCGCAAAAAGTGTATGGTATTTTCCTATGAATATCTGTCTTTTTACTCAAGAAGAAATATCAAAACCGCTTAATCTGCGTGATGAACGTGCTCAGCATATCATAACCGTACTTCATAAAAATGAAGGCGACACTTTCGATGCAGGAATCATAAACGGTCAGGCAGGCTCTGCCGTGATTACAAAAATTGAAAAACATGATGCTCACACTTCTGACGGCAAAAAAACATACACAGACGGAAATCTTTATTTTTCTTTCGAACCAAAGACAGACGGTAAACAACTTTATCCTCTAGTCATGCTTATCGGTTTTCCACGCCCGATACAGCTCAAACGGCTTTTGAGAGACATGGCAGGACTTGGAGTACATGCGGTATTTCTGACAGGAACAGAGCTTGGAGAAAAATCTTACCTTAAATCAAATCTTTCTACACCTCAAGCAGGCTATGATATGCTTTTACAGGGAACTGTACAGGCAGCAAGTACGCATGTGCCGGAAATCTATTTTACGCAGAACATGACACAAGCATTGCACGATATTGAAAACTATTTTTCAGAACACTTTCCCCAGATGAAGATTTCTAAGCTTGCTCTGGACAACATCAGGCCAAAGACAAGCTTATCTGCACACCTTTTGACAGACACAGATTCAAACACAGCAACAGTCGCAGCCATCGGAAGCGAACGAGGCTGGACAGACAGTGAAAGAAATCTTCTGGAACAGAATGGATTTACACTGCTCGGCATGGGTCCACGTGTTTTACGTACAGAAACAGCATCAACTGTAGCAGCAAGCCTTATCCTGTCACAAATGGGTAAACTTTAAGATTAAAAAAATATTTCATTACATAAAATCAACTTTCTCATATTATAAAAACATCTCAGCAACAGTTTTTAGGACTTTGCAGTAGCAAGATTTCAGATTATGGTGTATAATATATTTTATATTATTTAAAATTCTAAGTTATGCGCATAGGGGGAATATGCGTTTTACTGTCCATAAGGAAGGGTGAAATCAATGGACAACGACAAAATTAAAGACATACTTCTTGATATTCAGGAAACGAAACTTGAATTCTCAGTTGTACAATCAGGCAAACAAAGCAAACAGGTAAACGGACTTTATAAACCGGATACAAGAGAGATAATTCTTCACAACAAGAATTTTGAAACAGATAACCAGCTGATATACACAGCTGTACATGAGTACACTCATCATCTGATAAATGAAGAGCGTATAGAAGAAAACGGAGGCAGAGAACCGCCGCACGAAGCCAGAAGCCATACAAAATATTTCTGGGCTAAGTTCGGGGCTCTTTTGGAAATTGCAGAGCAGAAAGGTTATTATAAAATCGACCTTTCAAGCTCACCGGAGCTGGAATCTCTCACTAAAGAAATACGTGAGAAATATATAGCTCAGAACGGACATCTGATGATTGAGTTCGGCAAAGCACTCGTCAAAGCCCAGGAACTTTGTAACGAAGCAAATATCCGATATGAAGATTATGTAGACAGAGTTTTGCAGCTGCCGAGAAACACAGCAAAATCAGTTCAAAAAGTCAGCATACTGAAAGATGAGGATGCCGACATGGGTTTTGACAATATGAAAATTGTCGCTTCGACAAAGAAACCTGATGTTCGTGCAAAAGTTGCGGATGCAATCAAGTCAGGCAAAAGTCCTGATTCTGTAATTGCAATGATGAAAAAGAAAGCTGAAGGAACAGATCCGAAGGCTAAACTGGAAAAAGAACGCGAACGCCTGACAAAGACGATCAGCGATTTAACCAGACGACTTGAATTTGTGGAGGAAAGCCTTGCGAGCTTGTAATTTTATTTCCAGTATTATGCTGGCAGCTCTAGTATGCGGCGCAGAAAGCGCAGTTCATGCACAGAGTATATTTGACATAGGTATGCCATCAGTAGACTCTCCGTCACTGGGAACAGAGTTTTACACACCGTCAAGCACAACAAACCGTAGTTATTACGGAATGCACCGTCAGAACGTAAGTTCAGAAACAAAATCTGACTCACAGAAAAAAAGCAGTTCCGAGATGAACGTGACAAGCGACAAAAAAGCAGCAGAAAAAGTATCGTCCCTGTCTGCAACAGACGTACAGTCTCTCGGATCCATGGGACTTCTTTCAAATCTCACATCTATGTTCACAGACAGAGATTCGAGTTATACAGTTCCTGCTAACATGTACGCAACAAACAGCTCTGAAGAAACTGACAAACTGCTGAAAAAAGTCCTCAATGCCATGGAGGAATTAAAAGAAACAACTGCAAAAAGCGCATCATCTGCTCAGGCAGTTCAAGTTTCTGCACCGCAGGAAGAAGTTTCAAACGAAAAGTCTGTATCCCCGGTTCCTGCCCAGCAAAAGGCAGAATCTGCAACCACAAAGCGTTCTCACATCCTGCGCTTTACAGTAAACGGTTACAATATTCTGCAGACATGCCGGACTGTATATATTTCTGACATACAGGATGACGGTACGTTTCTGGTTACAGGCGACAGAAAATACATGAGCGATGGCAAACCTCGTACAGAAACTTTCCACATGCTGTTCAGGACAAAATGCGATTCTCCTTCTTATGATTCATACGAAGAAGCCGCATCTGTAACACAAGATTCTTATAACCCAAATTCGTTTCTCTACCAGCTTTCACTCCGAAAGAACATGAAAGCCTCTCGAGTCGGAAATCTTGTTTCCATGCGAACTGATGACTCTGACTGGAAACTGGAGCTTCTCATAGACTTAGGAAATGCAAAATGATTGCAAAACTGGAACAGGGACTCGAAAAGCTTGGACTGGAATTGTCCGTCAAACAGAAGGAAAACCTGTGTACATACATAGCCCTTGTTCTTGAGTTCAACAAGGGCTATAACCTCATGAAAGCTGAAGATGAAGATGAAATGGCAGTAAGTCATGTTCTTGACAGTCTGGCAGGAGTTCCGCATATAAAAGCTCTTGCTCAGGAAAAACAATCAGCATCGGCAGAACCAATTGTAATCGGCGATATCGGAAGTGGCGGTGGATGCCCGGGAATTCCTCTGGCAATCGCATTAAGCGAATACAATTTCGTGCTTGTTGAAAGAATGGAAAAGCGTTACATGTTTCTGGATTCTGTCATCCAAAAACTTTCATTGAACAATGCGAAGACTCTTCCTCTTCAGGCAGAAAAAGTTCCAAAAGAATCTTTTGACATTGAAGTGTTCAGAGCATTTCACCCATTCGACAAAAAGATTGCAAAAACTCTGTTTACCATGCTCAAGAAAAACGGAAGCATTGCAGCTTACAAGGCCCGCGCCGAAAAAATCTCAGTTGAAATGGACAGCGTAAAAGACATTATTCCTTCATACAGAAAAGTGCAGCTTACAGTCCCTTTTCTCGAAGATCATGAAAGAAACCTTGTAATCATAAACAAAGGTGATTCAAAAAAATAAGGCTTCTGAAACGCAGATAAATATCGAAGTCCACTAAAAAAATCATAGAAAACAACAAGGGCACCATCTGAAACACGAATAAGTTTTCAAATGGTGCCCTTTTAGATTCTCTATATTAATATGACAATTTCCTATAAAAATCAGTTTGCAGCTTTCAAAAGCAGTTTAAGCTTGTCTTTTTCAACCAGATCGATTGGACGGCCTTCAACAAAATGACGCGCAGAATCAGTAAACACTCCAGCTGTCAGACAAATACCTTTCATCGATGGCATTTTATCATGCATGGATTCCAAAAGTTCGCGAATATAAAGCTCACCGGAAGCACCTGATGTCCTGAAATAACGGAATACCATATTCTGCTTGTCACCAGTTCTCTGTATTACTTCGGCAAAAACATCCGTATACATAGAAGATATGTTTACATCAAGAATTTTCGTTACGGCCGGCTTTTTATAGTAAGCCTCGGTCATCCTACGGACAAGAGCAACAAAATCAGCCGCAGAACCAGACAGATAAATCTGAAGATTTGAGTTCTGACTCAGTTCCTGATAACGGACAACAAGAGCTTTCACATCTTTGTAATCTTTCTCAACCTGCTGAATTGACTGCAAAAGTGCAAGACCTTCGCCAAGTTTCTGCATATCAAACAAGCACAGAGCCATCCTATAACGAAGCTCCAATGCTATATCTTTTGGAACATTTGCAATTTTCAATCCGATTGTAAAATCTTTTATAGCAGCCTCATGATTTCCCTGATTCATGTGAAAAATACCAACTTTCAGACAGGAATTCGGACCAAAGTTAGGATCTGCACGCAAATGCTCAAAGACTTTCATAGCTTTGTCGCCATGGCCATCTTCATACAAACTGTCTGCAAAAAGATACATTGCTTCCTTATTATTCGGCTGCAGGCCCAAAGATGTCTTTAACTCAGGAATTGCTTCTCTGAATCGCTTTTTCGCATGCAGACATTTTCCAATTAAAAAGTCTACATTTTCGGCCTGCGGATTTATCAAAAGCGCTTTTTTCAGACAAGGTAAAGCTTTTTCGTAATCATTGATTTTTGTATAAACAAATCCAAGGTAATAGTTTACATCAAAATTCTGTGCATCTTCATTGCGAGAAATGATGAGAAACTGAATAGCTTCGTTCCACTTCTCAAGCTTTGCGTAACATATACCGGCTTTCAAATTCACATCAGCTTTGTTGATTTCCGGATGAATAGGAGCTATGCGGACAAGGTTTGTATAAAGCGGCATAGCCTTGTCCCACAAGCTGTTTGTAAAATATACTTTACTGAGAGACATCAATGCATCTGCGTTATCAGGATGTTTTGCAAGCTTCTTTGTTGCGTCCTTGATTATTTGAGCCTGCTCCTTTCCAACAGCAGCAGTATTAGACACTGCTCCGCTGTTTCCGTTTTTCTTTCCAAAAACCAAGAATCCGGCGATAACCAAAAGAATTACAACCCCAATAACTACAAAAAGCATAACACCATCCTATTTGGAAATTTTACCAGCCCTGCATAGCTCTACAAATTCTGCAGTTCTATCAAGAGCTGTTTTTATTTTATCAACAGCGGTTGCATAACAACAGCGAATATGTCCTTCTCCTCCAGCACCAAATACACTTCCAGGAACAACTGCTACATTATACAGCTGAAAGAGCTTTGTAGCAAATTCTTCACTGGTCAAACCGGTACTGGATATATCCGGGAACATATAAAAAGCACCTGTTGGCTCAGGAACAGACAGTCCCATGTCACAAAATGCCTTATACATAAGATTGCGCCGCTGCTGATAACTAACGCGCATTTTTTCAACTTCATTCCAACCGTTTCTCAAACCTTCTGCAGCTGCATACTGGCTGAAAATAGGAGCACAGATTGTATTATAACCGTGAAGTTTTACAATCTGAGTAAGCAAATCTCCCGGAGCTGCAATATAACCGATACGCCATCCTGTCATAGCAAATGCCTTGCTGAATCCATTCAGTACAATCGTGTAATCTTTCATTCCAGGAAAACTTCCTATAGAAACATGCTCAGCATTATCATAAGAAAGCTCACAATAAATTTCGTCAGAAATCACCCAAATCTGTTGCTTTTTTACTATGTTTGCAATTTTTTCCAGTTCCGAAGCAGGAATCATTGTTCCTGTTGGATTATTCGGCGAACAAATCATCAATGCCTTTGTTTTTGGTGTACAAAGTTTCTCTATCTGCTCTGCTGTCGGATAAAATCCGTTTACGCTTGTATCAAGAGGAATAACTTTTGCATGACAAAGTTCTGCAAGAGGTGTGTAATTTACATAGCAAGGCTGACAGACAATAATCTCATCATCAGGATTCAATATAGCACGCAGAACAGCATCTACGCCTTCACTTGCACCTACTGTAATGAGAATCTCTTTCTGAGGATTGTAATGCATATTGTAAGACTGCATATACTTTGCGATTTCTTCGCGAAGCTCAATAAGTCCCCAATTTGATGTATAGCTGGTATGTCCTTTTTCCAGATGGTAGAAAGCTTCTTCGCGCATGCACCACGGAGTCGGAAAATCAGGTTCTCCGACAGACAAAGAAATTACATCATCGTGTCCGATAAGCATCTCAAAAAATTTGCGGATTCCGCTCGGCGGAATTTTCATCATTGATGAACTGAATCTATCTTCTCTCGTATTCATTATGCCATAACTCCTTCGCGACTGTCTGATTTTTCTTCTACATAAACAATGTCATTCTCTTTATATGTTTTGAGAATAAAGTGCGTTCTTGTTGCACTTACACCTTTAAGTGTTGCAAGCTTTCTTGTAACAAAGTTTGCAATGTCCTGAATTGTGTCTCCTTCAAGGACAACTTTTAGACTGTAGCTGTCGGCACTCATAACATAGAGGGACTTTACCTGCGGAAAACGGTATATTCTATCTGCAATTCCGTCATATCCATGCTCGCGCTCAGGAACAACCTGAAGCTCTATCTCGGCTTTGACTTTGTTTTTGGAGGCCGAATCTTTCTCTGGATTAATGATTGCGGCGTACTTCATAATAATGCCGTCATTTTCAAATTTGCGGATAATGGCTTCAACTTCGGCCGGAGTCCTTTTTGTCATCGCAGAAATGTCTTCTACCGACAGTCTCGCGTTATCACGCAGCAAATTCAAAATCTCTTCATTGTCATCCATAAGCTTAGATCCTCCCAAAAACATTTTTTTTACTTCAGACAGCAAATTTTCTGTCTGAACTTTTATATTTAAAAAAATGCGATGCTTAAAGCCGCAGTCAATCAGCAGCTTTAAGCTCGCCAGGTACCTTATTCATAATTTACAGAGAAGATCTTAGAGAAAGGCTCTAAAATCTGCAATTTTAGAGCACGTTAAAAAGCGAATTTCTAAGTCCTGTATTTCAAGGACTTAAACTCGAAAAACTCCCCTCCGGCAATTTTTTAGAGATAACCTATACGATTACACCTTTTGTGGATGGAATTTCACCATTTCGGCGCAAGTCTATCTCTACGGCACTGCGTATTGCACGTGCGGCAGCCTTAAACAGACCTTCCATCTTGTGATGATCACTTCTGCCGCGTATTGTATCCAGATGAAGATTACAGCGGGCAGAAGTCACAAATCCCTGCCAGAAATCTTCAAAGCAGTCAGTCTGAAAACTAGACTGCTTTCCGTCCTGTCCTACAGATACCAGAGGAATACCTGTAAGATCAGAATTGCAAACGAGGAACGGACGTCCGCCAAAATCAACACTTGCCTGCAAAAGACTTTCGTCCATCGGGTAAATAAAGAAACCGCTTCTGGCAATACCTGCGCAGTCTCCGAGAGCTTTTGCAAAACACATACCGAGAGTAATGCCTGTATCTTCTATCAAATGATGTTCATCTACTTCAAGATCACCGTGCAGCTCGCCTTCAAGATTAAACATACCGTGCTTGCAGAATGACTTAAGCAGATGATCAAAAAAACCTATCGGGTTTTTTACATGGCATTCACCGTGTCCGTCCAGATTAAGAGTCAGTGTTATCTGAGTTTCGCGTGTGTTGCGTTCGATTGTTGCAATTCTTTCCATAAGACATCAGACCATTACTTTGCGAAGTTCATACTCAACTATGTCAGTTGCTCCAAGAGACTGAAGTTTCGGCAGAAGTGTCGGAACATCGCCTTTCTTGACAGCAATCTTGATTGCATAGCCATTGCCGCCAAAAAGAGGACTTACAGTCGGACTCTTCATTGAAGGAAGACCTTTTACAAGTGTGTCAAATTTATCTTCAGAAACATTCATCTCAAGCATAACTCTTGAACGTGCATTCAAAACTGTCTCAAACAGCATCTTGAGTTCCATGATTTTCTGTTTTTTGACAGGATCTTTCATTGCAGTCTTGCTTGCATACATGCGTGTTGATGATTCCATGATTGTATCAACAATCTTGAGATGATTTGCATGCAGAGAAGAACCAGTACTTGTATTGTCAATCAGAATCTGTGCAATAGATTCCTCATTGTCCTGGACAAAGCCTTCGCTTGTACCCCATGTACGGAAAATAGTTCCCTTGATTTTCTTGTCTTCAATCCATTTGCTGCTGAGCTTCTGATACTCAGTTGCGATTGTTACAGGCTTCGAAATAAGCTCATTGAAATCAAAAGGCTCAGGAATTGCGGCAACAATGCGGACAGGGTCAAAACCCAAATCCATAATTTCTTCAACGTCATCCTGAACTCCGTTTTCATAAACCCAGTCTTTACCGGAAAATCCAACGTCAGCTCTTTCTCCTGCAAGAAGATTTGAAACAATCTGAGGTTTTACAACCTGAAAAGCGAGATCTTCCTGATTTGTTTTTGGAAAATAAGTGCGGTCAGGGAGATATATAGAAATGCCTACATCGCTCAAAAGCTGATAGACAGATTCATAAATTCTGCCTTTTGCCAAAAGTATCTTCAATTTATCCATAATACGGATATTTTATCGAAAAAAACAATAGACTTCAACATATATGGAACAACTCTAAGAACAATTATTCCATTGCCTGCCAGGCTCAAAAACGAAATTTCAGAACCTTTTACAGGATAAGCATTTTCAGAGCTCCGTGTATGTAAAAATTCAGCATGAAACTTCAGGATGTTCTGTCTTTACCGGATACTTTGAGACTTTTTTCAGAAACTCAGCTTTGAGGTCTTTTTTCAGAGGCACAAACAGAGCATTCTGTTCAAGACGCAAAAAAGCATCGCGGCTGATATTTTTGGTACCATATCTTGCCATGTTACCTGTATAGCTCTGACTGTCCAGAAGAAGTCCTCCGCACTCTATAAAAGTCTGCATAAAAAGTACAAAAGCACTTTTGGAACTGTCGCTTTTTTTTGTAAACATACTCTCTCCGCAGAACACACTTCCTATAAGCACACCATAAAATCCGCCGACAAGAATGCCGTCTTCCCAGACTTCAAAACTGTGTGCATAACCTGCCTTGTGAAATTCTGTATACGAGTCAATGATTTTCCTGCCAATCCATGTCCCGTTCTGCCCATCTCTTTTTGCAAGGGAACATTCACGTATCACGCGTTCAAAACAAATGTCCATTGTATATCTGTACGGTGTATGCTTGAGAAATTTCAGAACGCTCTTCGGGATATGGAAATCTTTCGGAACAAGACAAAAACGAGGGTCGGTAGAATGCCACACAACAGGTTCACCGTCGTCCTCCGAAAACCACGGAAACACCCCCTGCATATATGCAGAATACAGCACCTGTAAATCTATATCTTCTGTAATTGCACAGATAGAATCGCCGAACATTTTATACTGAGTTCCAGGTTCCGGGAACTCGTAAATATAATCCGGATTTATCAGTTCTGATTCCATATAACAGCACCATCTTTCATGTCTGCCCTTATTACTCCACCGCCGGACAGTCTGCCAAACAGAACTTCATCAACCAGAGGCGATGCTATTTTTTCCTCAGCAAAGCGCATGATGTTTCTTGCCCCGAACTCAGAACTGCATCCGTTCTCCGCAATGTATTCGAGAACAGAATCCGACACTTCAAGTCTGACAGATTTTGCAACAAGTCTCTGTGCAATTTTAGAAACAGCTTTTTTTGCAATGCTGAGAGAGACTTCTTTACTCAGATGACCAAAGTAAATTATGGAATCAAGCCTGTTTCTGAACTCCGGCGTAAACACTTTTTCTACAGCGTCTTTCAAAATAAATCTGTCATTTGCACCTATTTTGTCGCCGCTGTCAAATCCGACAGAAGATTTTCCCATATCACGTGCGCCGGCATTGCTTGTAAAGATAATCATGCAATTGCGGAAATCAGCTTTTCTTCCCTGAGTATCTGTCAAAGTTCCGTAGTCAAGCACCTGAAGCAGAGTGTTGTAAATGTCTTCGTGAGCTTTTTCTATTTCATCAAACAAAATCACGGCATGAGGGTCTTTGCGGACCGCATCTGTAAGTACGCCTCCGTTTTCATAACCTACATATCCCGGAGCCGAACCGATAAGACGGCTGATTGTATACGATTCCTGATATTCGCTCATATCAAAACGCAGAAGCTTTACACCCAGAGTCTGTGCAAGGACTTTTGCAAGTTCGGTTTTGCCGACACCTGTAGGACCGACAAAAAGGAAACTCGCTTCAGGCTTTTCAATATCACGGAAACCGGCACGTGCTTTTTTGACGGCAACAGAAACTGCATGAACGGCATCCTGCTGCCCGAAAATCTCTTTGTTCAGGTTCGATTCTATATCCCTAAGCTTTTCTTTTTCTTTGAGCGTAATATTCTCAAGTGGAATACGGGCAGTTTTTGCCACAACACGACGCACATCGTTCACAGTAACAGAAGGTGTCTTTGTACCTGCACCATGATTTTTGTGCAGACGGACATAAACTCCAGCCTCATCCAGTACGTCGATAGCTTTATCTGGAAGCCTGCGTTCTGTAAAAAACTGCACAGACAAATCAACTGCGCTCGTTATGCTGTCCGCAGAATACTTGACCTTATGAAAATCCTCATATTTCGGCGCAATTCCCCTGAGGATTTTTATACAGTCTTCCCTGTCCGGCTCCAGAACATCTATTTTCTGGAAACGACGTGCAAGAGCCCTGTCTTTTTCAAAATGCTTTGCATACTCTTCAAATGTCGTAGAGCCTATGCAACGCAAGTTTCCTTTAGAGAGTGCCGGTTTAAGTATGTTTGCAGCATCCAGGCTTCCAGAACCGCCTGAGCCGGCTCCGACAAGAGTATGTATTTCATCGATAAAGAGAATGGCTTTCTTTTTCTTGGTCATTGCGCTGACAATGCTTTTAAGGCGTTTTTCGAACTCACCGCGAAACTTAGTTCCAGCAATAAGAGAGCCCATTTCCACAGAATAAATCTCAAAACCTTTGAGGAAATCAGGAACATTACCACTGACAATTCTCTGTGCAAGACCTTCTGTTATCGAAGTTTTGCCGACTCCGGAATCACCGACATGAATCGGATTGTTTTTTGTCCTGCGGCAAAGCACATCAATTGTACGATCAAGAACATCTTCGCGTCCGATAAGAGTATCAAGTTTGCCTTCTTTTGCCATAGCAGTCAGATTCTGAGCATAGTTATCCAGAATCTTTTCCGGAGAGTCTTTTTCAGGCGGCTCAGATACAAAACTCATCGGCTCAAAATCAGCATCCTGTTCCGGAGCACTGTCTACATCTGCCTCAAATTCAGAAATTGCAGACAAAAGCTCAACTCGTTCAAGCCCGTTTTTTTTGAGAATATAAGAACCATACAGATTCTCGTTATCATAGAGTGCCACCAGAAACTGTCCCACGGAAACGACAGTTTTTTCAGCATTTAAACTCTGTGCTACAGCAAAATCCAGGACTTCATTCAAAGCATACGAATGCTCAGGAGAAGCCGCACTCAAAGAATAATCCACAGATTTCGGCGGAAAATTCTTTCCAAGATATTCCAAAAGGTCTTTTCTGAGGCCGGCTTCGTTTACATTGCATACTTCAAAAATTGCAGCCGGCTCCGGATAATCTATCGAACAGAAAAGTACAAGTTCCGGAGTTATAAACTCGAAACCTTTTTCCCGTCCGAAATGCTTTGTATAATCCAAAAGATCATTTAACTGATTGTCAAGTTTCATCAGCATTTCTCCAATGTGCACTGAAGCGGAAATCCCTCGGCACGTGCTTTTTTCATCGTCTGAGTTGCCCTCGTCGCAGCAACATCATACGGATAAATTCCTGCAACTCCTTTGCCGTGAACATGAACTTCGTTCATAACAGATTCTGCTTCCTGCTCAGTTTTTTTAAATATAGACATCAATATCTCAACAACAAAATCTTTTGTCGTAAAATCATCATTATGTAAAATAACTTTAAACTGTGGCGGCAGTTCAAAATCCTCTGCAATATTAGACTCTGCAAGCTCGTCATATTCTGAATTATTTTCCATTTTCTATACCTCAGTCCAAAAGACACCTGATAATTATCCCAAAAACGCAATTTTAGAAGTGCCTATTTTAACTCAAAAATTCAACAAGTGGAATTTCCCTCTTTGTGAATTCCAGCCTGTCTTTCTGTATTGTAGACATAAGCCTCTCCTGCTCGTCGCGGTCACAGTCACACGCACCGTACCTGTACTTATACGGAATAGACATCCCCAGATCCCAATATGCAAATCCATTTTCTTTCAGATAAAGTCCAAGTACTGACATCTGTACAGTGCCAATATTTTTTTCACGGTGAAAACCTGTAAGACTTGCATAGACATTTCCGGTGATAAAACCTATTTCTCCGGCGACAAGCTTGCCGTCATGCCAGATTTCAACAGAATTCATGCTCACACAAGAATCAGGATTTCTGAAGATATCCTCAAATTCATTCAAAAGTTCAGGACACAGCCAGTTGTCAGGATATGCTTCCAGTACAGCCTTTATGCACCCTGTATAATCTCTGTTAAAAGTCAGTACGTAATCAGCAAAGTTATTTCGGATGTACCTTGCAGTATTATGTGGAATATGAAGTTTGTCAAACGTTATGACACACTTTGACAGATGATATCTGACAGTCAGAAGATTACACCCGTCCACAGTGATTGACATAGGATAAAAACCGCATTTCATGCTTTCACGGATAAGCTCATTGTCAAACACAAAACTCACTGCATCTTCCTGAACAGTGTCGCCCACTGCTTTATCAAAATAATTTTCAGGATCAAGATCTTTTTTTACATCTTCGTAAACAAACTCCAGGTCACTGCGTAAAGTTTTGAGGCTGTCAACTCCGTGCAGCTCAACTCCAATGATTGCGACAACTATTGCCCATGTATCAGGGAGATCAAGAGAAGTAAGATAAGCCTTTGTGTCTTCCGGAATACTCTTTTTACTGCCAATAAATGCAAGCACATCTTCTAGCGTCATAACGATATTATAACAAAGATAAGTTCGAATTTAAATGTGTACGTCAAATAATTGCCTTAATTTATTTAAGTTGATATACTGTCCGCATTATGAGCGAAAAGAACGATTTATGTCCATGTGGCAGCGGCAAAAAATACAGTGAATGCTGCGAACCACTTCACAAGGGTACACAGAAAGCCCAGACACCAGAAGCTCTCATGAGAGCAAGATATTCAGCTTATGTAAAACATGAAATTGATTTCATCATCAACACATGTGAAACAGGTGAAAAAATAGCAGAAATAGACCGCAAAGCAACAGAAGACTGGAGCAATAACAGTACTTGGCACGGTCTCAAGATCTTGCGCACAGAAAAAGGCGGCGCTGACGATACAGAAGGTATCGTTGAGTTCGAATGTATTTATACACAGAAAGGCATCCGTGATACACACCACGAAATCGCAGGCTTTAGAAAAGTAAACGGCGAATGGTTGTACAGCGAAGGTCTTCTCCGCCCGACAACAGTTGTACGTGAAGGCAAAAAAGTCGGCCGTAACGAACCATGTCCATGTGGCAGCGGCAAGAAGTACAAGAATTGCTGCGGCAAAAACGCATAACCTTATAAAAGTATAGCGCTTCTAAAAAACTTCTGTTTTTTAGAAGTCCCCTAAATTATTGCGTCCGGCGTAAACCTGACGCAATAATAAGTTTCCTTTCTTAAAACGAGCCTTTAAAAAATCTTAGATTTACATGTTACCGGCAGATTTTTATAAAGCATGAAAAACCGCAGGCAGCCCAAGTAAGTCTTTTTTTTAAGCTATCATTAACTAAAAGCAGACAGATTATGGCACAGAACACATACACAGGATTTCATGCAGTCGAAGAGCGCGTAAGACATTACGGAGCAGAAAAAAAACACAGCGCAACCCTCCGACTTTGCTTTTCAAAACCAGGTCCGAGAATTAAAAAAATCATTGCTCTTGCAAAAGAATACAATATACCGTGCGAACAGCTTGATGACAAAGCTCTTGACGCTATCGTCAAACACCTGCCGCAGCAGGCACAGGATCACAGAGGCATAGTTCTCATTGCCGACGGTGAAAAAGAAAAAACATCGAACTTCGTACAGCTGGATCAGTGGCTTTCCTGCTGCCCAGAACACGCAACAGTAGTCGTTCTGGACAATGTTACAGACCCTCATAACGTAGGAGCCATAATCCGTTCGCTTGACCAGTTCGGCGCTTCTCTTCTGGTAATCCCAGAACGGCACAGTGCCTCAGACATACAGGACAATGAAATCATTGCACGATCCAGCGCCGGTTCCAGCGCATACGTAAATGTTTCCATCGTCACAAATCTCGCACGTTCTGTAGAAATGCTTAAAGAATCAGGTTTCTGGATTTACGGGGCAGACGCCGACGGTTCTCCACTCCAGAAAACACACTTTGATGACAAAACATGCATTATCATGGGAAGCGAAGGCAGCGGTATTTCACGCCTTCTGACTCAGCAGTGCGATGCAATAGTGTCCATACCAACATGCGGCAAGATAGACAGCCTGAACGTTTCCGTTGCAACTGGCGTTCTTTTGTATGAACGTCACAGGCAGGAACTTCTTTAGCCCCAATTTCGATTTTCCCAGAAATTCTTGTTTTGATTCAAGGATTCCAAAAATTGTCACGCGGACTAGATTTTATTAACAGAAAATCTAATTCTCGTGACATTTCTTTAAAATTGCAAAACCCGAAATCATGTCTCTTCTGTTTATACTTAAAAGTTTAAAACTGCATTAAACTAAATCTGCGTTTTTTTAACTTTCTTGATTAAAAAAAATAGAATTTTTGGCTTTAACTATGTCAGACACATTCAGAGTTTTTAAAGGTGATTTTCTTCCTATAGTGAGAATTGACTAGATGTTTATTTCTCGGTAATATGAGGGAATGAATATTATTCTGGGCTTATCAGCTGCAACCGGAACAGGTATCGGAAAAGCATTTGTTCTGCCATTATCTCAAGAAAGAATTATCCCGAAAAGATCAATTTCTCCAGATTTTCTGGAAACTGAGTGGGCAAAATTTTCTGACGCCTGTGACAAAGTTCAGATTCAGATAGATACACAGTTAAACAATCTCACAAAAGACAATATCCAGAGAGCTATCTTTGAGACTTACGAACTCATGCTCACAGATCCTATATTTTTGCAGGAGCTCAAAGAGCTGCTCGAAAAAGACTGCAACAATATAGAATATGCTCTGGAAAAAAAGATTGCAGAATACGCAGACCGTCTCAGAAAAAGTGGAAATTCATACCTTGCAGACAGGGCTCAGGATATCGAAGATGTTTTTGGCAGAGTTCAGGACATTCTGCTTGATTACCATCCTTTCAACATTGAAGAAGTTCCAGATGATGTCATCATTGTTGCGCAGTCAATGAGACCAAGCGATGCATTCATCCTGAATAAGCGCAAGATTCTCGGACTTGCACTTACAGAAGGCGGAGTTTCAAGCCATATAGCCATTCTTGCAAGAAGTTTCGGAATTCCTTCTGTTGTAGCACTGGACAAAGTCATAGAACACGTCAAAACTGGTGACCAGGTTATCATGGACGGCGACCTCGGAGAACTTATCATAAATCCGGACGCAGAAACAGTCCGCAATTATGAGAAAAAAATCAAGAACGAAAAGGAATACCGCGCAAAGCTTGCAGAATACAAAGACAAACCGGCCCAGACAAAAGACGGCACAACTTTTAAGCTTTTAGCAAACATCGGTACAGTCGAAGAAGCAAAAATCGCTCTGGACGAAGGTGCGGACGGCATCGGCCTGTTCAGAACAGAATTTCTTTTCATGGATAACATAGGCCAGGAATCAGGCGGAACATCAACATTGGCATCCATAAGCGAAGAGCGTCAGTTTGAAGCATACAAGTACGTTCTTCAGACAATGGGCGACAGACCTGTCACAATCCGTACACTCGATGCAGGCGGTGACAAAGCTGTAGACCTCCAGAACATTCCGGAATCTGACGAAAAGAACCCACTCATGGGACTTCGTGCTATCCGCCTCTCTCTGTTCTATCCACATGTATTCAGGACACAGCTGCGTGCCCTCTACAGAGCAAGCGTCTACGGAAATCTCAAAATCATGGTTCCGCTCATCACCGATGTTTCTCAGGTAGAAACAGTCATGGGCATTGCAAAAGGTGTTCAGCTCAGTCTGAAAGAAGACAACATACCGTTCAAAGATGTACCTATCGGCATCATGGTGGAAACTGCAGCAGCCGCTATCACATCTGACTGCCTCGCTAAATCGGCACAGTTTTTCTCAGTCGGCACAAACGACCTGACACAGTATACACTCGGCGTCGACAGAGAAAATCCGTCTGTCGCACCGCTTTATAACGAGTTCAACCTCGCCGTTATCAGACTGCTCCATTTTATTATACACAATGCAAGAAAATATGACGTACCTCTTTCTGTCTGCGGAGAAATGGCCGGAAGAAAAGAAAGTGCAATTATTTTAGCCGGAATGGGTGTCAGAAACCTCAGCATGGCGCCAAAACAGATTCCTATCATCAAAGAAACGCTTTCACGCTTTACCATTCAGGAACTGCAGAACATTTCAAACAGGACATCAGTATGAAAAAAAAGAAGCAAAAGCCTGACTTCTCAAAACCGAAGCCAGTAAAGCCAGTAGAAGAAACTCTGGCAGAAGAATCACAGAATGACTCAAAAATCACAGCTGAAGATAAAAAAAGTGATGATTTAGACGAAAAGTCCCGAATCAGACAGTTTTACCCAGAAAAAGTTTACTTTAATCTGCCACTCATAGTTATCGCAGGCCGTCCGAACGTAGGCAAATCTACTCTGTTCAACGCACTCACACATACAAGACGTGCAATCACAGATCCGACACCAGGCGTTACACGCGACCCTGTCGAAGGAACATGTTTCATCGCAGGCAAACCTGTACATCTTATGGATACAGGCGGATACAAACTTACACGTGACTACACATCCAGAGAAAGCGAGATGGATGACCTTGTTGTAGCAAAAACTGTCGAAATGATAAAAAAAGCAGACCGTATTCTGCTTTTGCTCGATGCTACAGAAGAAACCGCAGAAGACCAGGAATTTATCCAGCAGATGAGACCATACTGGAACAAGCTCATTGCAGCTGTCAACAAAACAGAAGGCGGCAAAAACGAAACACTGGCGTATAACTACATGAAATACGGTTTCAACGACATTGTTTTCATATCTGCAACACACGGAGACGGCATTCCAAAACTTTCAGAAGCAATGGTTAAAGACCTTGATTTCTCCCGTGTCACAGAAGGCTCTGAGCAGGACAAACCAATCCGCATTGCCATACTCGGCAAGCCGAACACCGGCAAATCCACACTCAGCAACGTACTCACACACACAGAAGCTTCTATAGTCAGCGATTATGCCGGCACGACACGAGATGTTGTAGAAGGATCTTTCCGCTATAACAACAAAGACATAGAAATTCTTGATACAGCAGGAATCCGCCGCAAATCAAAGGTCAACGAAAATGTCGAGTATTACTCAGTCAACAGAGCAATCAAAACGCTCGAAGAGTGCGACATTGCCTTTATCATGATGGACGCAGTACAAGGACTTTCTGAGCAGGATAAAAAAATTACATCGCTTGCATACCAGAAAGGACGCGGCGTAATATTTATCCTCAACAAATGGGATCTTGTTGAAGACAAGAGCAACAAAGCCCGCAAAGAAATCGAGGACTATTTCCGCACGATGTTCGGTCAGATGAACTGGGCACCGATTGTCGAAATCAGTGCAAAGAATGCAGACGGCATCAAAACACTGATGGATACAGCGCTTTCTATTTACGAACAGCTCACAAGAAAAGTGGATACAGCGTCTTTGAACAACGCACTCAATGACTGGCTTGCAAAATATCCGCCGCCAGCTACAAAAGCCATACATTTCAAAGTCAGATATATGACGCAAACAAGCATAAATCCGATTAAATTCCTGATTTTTGCAACACGCCCGGACAACGTCCCACAAAGCTATGTCACATATCTCAAGAACAGAATTCGTGAAGACCTTGGTTTTGACCAGATTCCTGTCCAGATAGAAATGAAGGCAAGCCGCCAGAAATGGGAAAACCGCGGAGACAAACAAGACAACTGATGAATGCCTATGGCAAAATATCTGATCAGCGATATTGAACAGCTTTCCGGCGTCAAAGCTCATATTCTTCGACGCTGGGAAAATTCAGTTCCTTTTTTCTCTCCGACAAAAGATTACAGAGGATGTCGTTTTTATTCGCAGAGAGAATTAGAAATAATCCTGAGAATGAAACATCTTGTTTATGATAAAAAGTTAAGCGCACGCAAAGCCGGAGCACAGATCATCAAGGATTCAGAAATATGTGAACAGAAAGCACAGACCATCGCTACTGTCAGAGAAATCCGCGAACAGCTGGGGGAAATGTACCTTTTGCTCAAGAAACTGACAGAAGCCTGTGACAGAGCATTGAGAACAACCAGAAAAACAGACTGAGCTGCTTAACTGCGTATTTTAACACAGTTGAAACTACGGTAAGCCCCATGGTTTTACCGCAATATCCGGTAATGTTTAAAAGAGTCTTCAAAAACAAAACTTTTCGAAGATTTCACCAGCAGACAAAAAAGAGACAAACGCTGACTGTTAATCCAGTAAATCATTGTATTAAGTTTAATCTAACAGCGTAGCGGTTAAACATATATGAGAGGAATTGTATGAACGAAAAAGAAAATGCCAGTGATAAAATAGAATTAAAATGGTATGAAAAAAAACAAGGCATTACACTTGAACAGAAAGTAAAGAGAATCGAAGGCAAAGAAGCCAGAAAAAGACGCAGAGAAGAAGAAAAATCAGATAACAAACGCACAGCCGGCAAAAAATCACAAAAGAACGCACACCGCACAAAATCTTCAGATGAGAATTTTCATTCAACCGCAGGTCACAGAGTAAATTTCTGTCAGGCAGACAAAACAGAAGCCCTTTTTGATTTGAGTGCACTGGACGCAGCCGGCCGCAAAGTCATAAATGATTTTGAAAAAATTGTCAGTTCAATATATCCGCTCACATCTAAACAGAGAGCCCTTCTTCCCGGACAAATCCGCTCACTCAGCCACGAACTGACAGATGAACGCGAAGACAGAAGACTCGGCTACATGAATGAAACCACAGCCTTGAGTGCATACATTCACTACTATCTGTGGTGGAACATCGTACGCCTCACAAGACTCTTTGCAAATCTGCCGGACGATTTTTTCAATATCGGCGACGGTTCTATATGTCTGGACATCGGAAGCGGACCGCTTACAGTACCGATTGCCATTTTCCTTTCACGGCCAGAACTGAGAAACAAAAAAATCACATGGTACTGCATGGATATTTCATCACAGGCACTTACAGCCGGAGAAAATATCTTTCTCTCAGTTTCCGCAGCACTTGAATGCGAACCATGGAAAATACTCCGCGTAACAGGACAGCTCGGCACACCGGTCAAAGAAAAAGTTGACTTTTTGACAAGTGCAAACGTATTCAACGAAATCATGCAGAACGCAGACATGCCGCCTGACTACCTTGCAAAAAAATATGCACTCGAACTTTTGTCATACATGAACAAAAACAACGAAGATACACGCATGTTTATCGTAGAGCCGGGCGTACCTAACTGCGGACGATTTATCAGCCTGCTGCGTGCAGCTCTGCAGAAAAGACAGTTTTTCCCATCAGCTCCATGTACACACTGCTCAGAATGCCCGATGGACGGCAAGCGCGGCGGCAAATGGTGCAACTTTTCATTTTCTACAGAAGATGCACCGCAGGCACTCAGAAGCTTTTCGAAGAGCATTTATATTCCCAAAGAAAGAGCAGTTCTTTCTTTTATCGCAGCAAAGAGAAATGTTCAGGCCGCAGAAGACGTACAAAAAATTGCAGAAACTGAAATACTTGAAAAATCAGAACAGAAAGAAACCCTTCAGGAATCCGACTTTGAAAAAGAAGCAACACTACACAAAGGCAAGCTTTCTTTCCGCATAACAAGCGATCCTATTTCTCTTCCCGGCAAAAGAACAGGATATTACGCATGTTCTAAACAAGGACTTCTTCTTATCGTAACAGATGACAATATGCATTCAGGTGAAGCATATTCTACTTATGTTCCGAGAGACATGTCACACATCGACTCAAAATCAGGAGCTCTTGTCTTAAACATCAAAGTTAATCACAAATTTGACAAAAAAAATCATAACAGAGATTAATACACAGAACATAAACTGTCAGCCGGTATGTCCGGCTGACAGACATGGAAGAAAACAAAAGAAAGCTTTAAAACTAAGCTTTACAGCCGCTTTCATTCAAATACTTCCTTAAACTGAATTGTTCATAAGAATTATACTTGCTACCCATTCATCGTATGTTGCACCGCAATCACGTGTAAAACTTTTATCCCAATATCCAGACAGACGTTTTGCATCCAAAGAACCAGCTTTCTTAAATCCCGATAATATTTTTTTAGATTCGCCTTTCAAACCTTTTACAATATTTGCCAGTTTCTTGTAACAGTCTCCACACCAATTTACTATAAAATCATGAGTTCCTATGACTTTCAGACTTTTGTCATTTACTTCAAAGTCAATCACAGTATTTCTAGCAGTTACTTTAAAATAATTTCCGTTTTTATCTTTTGCTCCATCAAAACTTCCTTGACTAGTTTCATTCGGAGCCAGAATCAATGAATCTATACTATCTATATATTGAATAACACCTGTAGAATCCAATTTTAAATTACCAGTTTTTGCCTCATACAAAGGAATTTTTACTTTGACATCTCCATTCAAGCCTAGAGAATCCTCAAGTCCGGCAATTATGTAAGTCTTTTGATTGTTTTTTCACTTTTGCAACTCCTGATTTTATATTTTCCAATCTATATCTGACTGTTTTCCATAAATTTATCACGCTCCGTTAAAATATAATCGAGCGATTCACGGACAATGCAGTCAAATTCTTTTCTCGGCATTATGATAGAATGAATATCATCTATTATTACATCATCTTTTTCATCAAGTCCTAAATCTCTATAACCTAGAAGTTTTATAAACTCATCATTACTAAACAAAAGAATTTCACTTCCATCGTCAAAATGAGCTTCGCTTCTTAAACAATAAAATGAATTTCTAAAATCCTTTCCTTACCGGGTTGTTTCCGGCGTAGTGATAGAACATCGTCTGAAGCCGAATGTTTTCATTGTCGTTTGCAGGATTTAAGTTCTTACTTTCCAGCCGGTAATTCCCTTTCCTTCACTTGAAAATACGATACCGGTTTTAATCATGGGTTTTCCACTTACTGCAAAACGGTCTGCGTATCCTTTGTCGTCTATCTGGAAAAGGGCTTCTTCCAAAACGCTGTCTGTTTCGCGGCCTTTATCCATTTTGAGCTCAAATATGTAAACGCTGTCATTGGTGGTTAAAATTACGTCACTTCTTCCGTTTATAGACTGAAGTTCAGAAATGACATTGAAGCCGGTCAACCTGAAAATGATGTGAGTAATGCTTTCATAGTAATTTTCGCACATGTCTTTTTTTACGACTGTCGGTAAATCTGCAATTGAAGCCTGAATTATTTTCAAAGCCTTATCTACATCATGAACTTTAAGGGCGTCCGTAATGTTGTCAACTGCAAAGCCCATGTCATCTTCCGGAAACTTTGCAAATTTCTTTACAAGGATTTTTAAAAAGCCCGCTTCAACTTCCTTGTTCGGAAAACCAAGTATATATCTTTCAGAAGATTCATCAAAAGACTTTATCGTAAGGTACCCGCTCTGATAGACAACCGGGAGCATGTTTTTTGTTTCCGGGTCATAGTTTTTAAAATCGTCTTCACTTACCCTGCGGCCGCCAATCAGGTTTGCAAGAAAAAGCGGCTGATGCAAAAGCGTCTTTACAAGAACTGTCGGGGTCCCCGTTTCAAACCAGTAAGAACCGAACCGCTCTTCACTGAAACATTTTAACAGGCAGAACGGATTATAGACTCCTTCTGTATTGTCAGTAAAATGATAGCCGTCATACATCTGGGAAAGCTTTGCTTTTGTTTTTCCGTAATCAAACTTCTTTGATTCAGCAAGTGCCTTTATGTCTTCCGTAAAATACTCATCAAGTTCAGTTTCTGAAATACCGCAGATTGATGAATAATGCCTGTTCATGCTTATGTCATCAAGCTGATTGAGGCCGGAGAAAATGTTCACGTGGCTGATTTTTGTAATTCCTGTGATGAAAATGAATTTCAGATACTGGTCACAGTCTTTTAACGTTCCGTAGAAATTCCTTAAAATCTGCCGGTGCTTTTCTTCATTTTCTGAATAAAGTGCATCGAGGATAGGCTTATCATATTCATCCACTAAAACGACAACCTGTTTTCCTGTTGCCTTAAACATCTTTTCAATGAGAACCTGAAACCTTACTGCAAAATTTAATTTTTCAGAATGATTTTCATTCAGGTTAAATTCACTTTCTTTTTCCCAGAGAATCAAATCTATTATTGTTTCAAGGCTGCCTGACATTTCATAGGAGCTTCTGCCAAAACTTATGTTGATAACCGGGTATTTTATCCATTCAGTTTCAAGCTCAGCAATTTTCAGGCCTTCAAAAAGTTCCTTTCTGCCTTCAAAGTAATATCGCATCGTGGAAAGCAAAAGACTTTTACCGAACCGGCGTGGACGGCTTAAAAAATAAGGATGAGGTTCCTTTGCAAGATTATAGATATATTCAGTTTTGTCGACATAAACAAAGTTTTCATTACGTATCTTTGCAAAATCCTGCCAGCCGATTGGATATTTTCTTAAAGTCATGTTTTCCTCGTAGTTTTATTATAGCAGAAATCATTTTCCGGTGCCATTGTTTTGAAACTGCCTGTATGTAAAACTTTGTGCTGCAAAATCCAATGTTTTTACACTGAAAATTGCAGAAAATGCCCTTTATTCATATCAATTGCTATTGATGGGAAGAAACTGGTTTTTAATAACCCCTGTAAATTAGCCATTAGACTGCCGGTTTATCGACTTTTTTACAAGATTGATTTATCCTATTACGTCTTCAAGAATTTCCATGTCTCTGAAATTCATAAAAACTTCTGCTCTTTCGTCTTCAAATAAATACATATATCTTCCGTCATCAATTTCATAATATCCTTCCTTACTTTTTGTTTCTTCTTTTATTTTCTTAATATTATGATTTTTTAAAAGAACAGATGTTTTTTCGTTATAATACATCAACATAAAATGTGCTTCATCAGGATTATATTTTCTTTCTCCGAAAAAAACTAATTCATTTGTTTTCAAAAGTTCAAAGAAAAATTCATTCTTAAAGTAAATTGCATTCTCTTTTATTTTGTCGTCCATTAAGGCAATATATTCTGTTCCATTTGTATATGCTTTTATAAATACAAGTGAACACTCAAATTCTAACGCTTCTGGATATTCTTTCCATCCTTCCTGCTTTACTAAATCATCAAAAATATCTTTGCTGATTAACTTAAACTCAATTATACTGTCGTCGTAAAGTTTTACTGAATATTCTTTTTCCATTTTCCTATTTTTCCTTTAAAAACTTAATTTTCCTTCACCAATTGTACCTAGAGAAAAAAATATATTTTCATCTATTTTTGGATTCAACAGTCTACCCTCTGAGAGTTTTATTCTCGAAACATCATCTTTATCATACATGGCTGTAAATTGATACAGTTTAACGTTTCTTTCCGTTGCATAAGATATCAAATCATTAGATATTATTGTATCTGCGGGTGTTACAATATACATTCTTGCATCTCCTTCTTTTCCCGCAATATGCCCCATTACGGATATTTGATTTGCACATGCATCTACCATAGATTTCATCTGACCTTTTGTACTTCCATTTAAATCCACTATTCTGGATGTTTTTCCTTCAATAAATATGCCCGTCATATAAATATCAATTAACTCTTTTGTTTCAGTACAAATAAACTGTTTAGCTACAAAATCAGGAACAACAGCTGATTTTCTGGTAGTAGAAAAAAATGAAACTGTATTTTTTTCCAGCCCGAAGGCTTGTCCGACAGCCCTTTCAAACGCCAAACCGACAGTCTGATTATTTTTTACAAAATTGCCATTATACAGGTTATTTGTCTTAAATGCATTCCACCACAAATCTTTATAAGTTAAAGGAGCCTAGTCTTATCTACCATCCGGGTCCACATACTTAACCGGATTGTTGCCGGCGTAGTGGTACAAATTGGCGTTGATTGGACTAACTGCGTATTTTTTGCCTTAAACACGCACTTTTCCGGTCAAACGGCCAGTTTTCTGCCCAAAGTAAACTGCCGCATAAAAAAACAGTCACCAGTAAAATTAATTTTTTATTCATATTGTGCATTCCGTTCTGCCATTCTAGCACATATTCAAGGCTGTTGACAAATATATGCACAAATATGCCATCGCCCCTGTTTCCGGCAAAGTGCGAAAAGACGTTTTAAAAATGAGGTTTCCGGCAAAGTGCGAAAAGACGTTTTAAAAATGAGGTTTCCGGCAAAGTGCGATAAGCTCCTTTTTTCAAAAGGAAGTTTTCGGCAAAGTGCGATAAGCTCCTTTTTTCAAAAGGAAGATTTCGGCAAAGTGCGATAAGCTCCTTTTTTCAAAAGGAAGCTTTCGGCAAAGTGCGATAAGCTCCTTTTTTCAAAAGGAGGTTTTCGGCAAAGTGCGATAAGCTCCTTTTTTCAAAAGGAGGTTTTCGGCAAAGTGCGAAAAGACGTTTTAAAAATGAGGCTTTCGCCAAAGTGCGAAAAGACGTTTTAAAAATGAGGCTTTCTCCAAAGTGCGATAAGCTCCTTTTTTCAAAAGGAAGCTTTCGGCAAAGTGCGATAAGCTCCTTTTTTCAAAAGGAAGGTTTCGGCAAAGTGCGATAAGCTCCTTTTTTCAAAAGGAGGTTTTCGGCAAAGTGCGAAAGGCTCCTTTGTACAGCATATTGTTGATTTGATTGTTCTGCCTGACCGCGATTTGGACTGAAGCATAAAAGTTAATGAGCTGCATAATACAATGAAAGAATATCTTATGGAAAGAACAGAACAAAAATAGATTCTGGGTAACTGTGGCATGCGTTCTTTTTGTAACAGCCATTATCCTGACGATATTGGAGAGACTCTGATGGAACAGATTACAGAAAAACTTTTCGAATCCGTCAGAAATTATTTTTCGGAAGGTGTCCTGGATTTTTCTTCACTTGATGAATACAGGTTTTATTTTGTAACAGAAAATGGAAAGATTCTCTTCGGAATTTCGGGGTGGCTCAAGCACCTGTTTACCGATGAACTCAGATTCATTGCTCTGGCCAGCGAATACGGTGACGTTCTTGTGACGCAAAGCTCCGCTGTTGTTTTTACATGGAAATTCAAAAAGTGTGATGGAAATGCAATCGTTGTCGTACAGAAAAAAGGAAATGTCAATTGTTCTTACAAAGACCATCTCAACATTTTCCGTACCATTGAAGACTTTGTCATTGACCTTGCAGAACAGGGATGCAGAGAAAAAAAATTCGTAAACCTGAATCTTGCCGAAGCTCTGGTGGAATCCGAAAACGTCTGTCTTTACATGGATTCAGATTCCTCAAAATATATTGACGGAGAAAAACGCTGCAAGCCGTATGTTCACGAGGCAAACAGAGCTCCTTTATCATATGGAAATGCTGTCAGTTTTTCCGGAGCAAGCAGATTCTTTGTCACGACAGAATACAAAACGGCAACAAAACCTTACTATCTGCAAAAAACTTATGGATGCAGAGCAGGATATTTTTCACAGCTGACGTCAGAGGAACTGGAAAAAATATGTTCATATTCTAAGCATGTCAAAAATCTGCTTCTGGAATATGTGACCAAAAACTTTCAGACTTCTGTTCCTGCAGCGGAAGTCTATAAACGCATATTGAAGCGAAAGGAAACGATAAGTACAATTCCTGATTTCGCAAAAGAAACTGCAGACGGGTTCGAAAGGCAGTTTCTCCTCCGGAAGAAAAACAGAGGCAGAAAACTTACAGCAGTTGCAGCTTCTGTCGGTGCAGCTGTTATGGGCATTGTAATTGGAACATATTGTCTGGTGCGAAATCCTTTTGTTACCGGAGAATCTTTTTCCTCCAGTACGACAATCAGTTCATACAACGGGCACAAATCTAAAGTCGAACTTCCTTCCTGCGTAAGAATTCTTGCGACAAGGACTGTGGGAAAAAAAGCCTTCGCTTTCAAATCCCTGAAGTCTCTTTCAATGGCCGACACATATTACTACATAAGGGAAAGTGCATTCATGTCCTGCAGGAAACTTTCCGAGGTCAAGCTTTCTGCAAATCTCCGTGAAATTGATGAAGGTGCATTCAGTGGCTGCAGCATTTCAGAGATTTCCATTCCGCCGACCGTTTATTATCTGGGAGACTGTGTCTTCGAAGGCAATCCGCTGAAAAAAAATCACAGTCGGAAAGACTCTTGCAGAAAAATATCCGCAGTCCCTTGAAAAATTTGTTGCTGATCCGGAAGCTGAAATTGCCTACATCGATGATTCTGCAACTTTCAGGCCGGAAACTTATTTTGAATTTTCTGACGGAGAAAAGACTCTTGATATTGAATTTTTTCCTCTGGAAAATCTGAACATTCCTGCTGGTGTAGAAAAGATAAACATTTCCTCAGATTTCTGCACTGAATCAAAGTTCAAGACAGTGACTCTTTCAGAAGGCTTGGATGAGCTTCCGGAAAGCATGTTCAGCAATTCCATGATTGAAGAAATCGTGCTCCCGGATTCTCTCGAGGAAATTCCTTACGGATGTTTTGCTGAATGCAAAAATCTGAAAAAAGTTCATCTGGGAAAAAATCTCAGGACTATCGGTGTACAGGCTTTTTATGAGTCTGTAATTGAAGAAATTGAAATTCCGGATACCGTTGAAAAAATTCCGAGCCATTGTTTCAGCGGGTGCAATATGCTCAAAAAAGTGACATTGGGTTCCGGAATAAAATCAATAGACGAGTATTCCTTTTGTGAAAGTGCACTTGAATCCATAAATCTGCCTGACAGTCTTGCTGAAATCAATATGGGGGGCGTTTTGCTACACAAAACTTACGGATGTAAAGCTTCCGCCGCATGTAAAAAAAATCGGGGACTATTCTTTCAATGGCTGTTATTCAATTGAAAAAATGGAATTGAATGATGAACTTGAGGAAATTGGTTTTGAAGCAATTCAGGGAATTAAAATTTCTGAAATAAGGATTCCGCCAAAAATAGAGAAAATCTCATGGGCCGAATTCCAATTATGCAGCAAGCTGAAGACTGTGTATGTGGCAAGTCCGGACACAAAGCTTTTGGGATTTCAGAATGCGAATTTTGATGTCGTGGTTGAAACAGGAAAAGAATAAAAGTGAAAAAAAAAGACAGGAAAATCCTGGAGTTTGAAAAAATCTTTTAAGTCCAGGACAAATGCAATGCTGTTCATATCAATTGCTGTTGAACGGAAGAAGCTTGGTGTTTTAATTCATGTTTTTTTTCAGAACATATTCGGTAATTGCATTGAAAAAATCACCATATGCATTATTCGGTTCTGTCAATTTTCCAAAACGCCCTCTGGTAATCTGGGGCGTCTTGAAAAACTTAAGAGGGAAGTTAGATAAATTTTTTGAGATCAACTCTTATTACGCAGTCTGTCTTTGTTGCGATTATGTAGCTTCCTGCCATAGCTGTAAGTACGTCGAAAGCTGCTGCAAACGAGCACAGAACTGGTGCTGCGTCTCTGAGCAGAAGGTAACCTGCTTCGTAACCGCCTCCGAACTTGATACACAGAATTGTCAGAAGCAGGAAAGCTCCGCCTGTTGAGTGTTTTCCGAGCGCAAAAGAAAACAGAAATGAAAAAAGTCCAATCCACAGAATTGCCGAAGGCTTGATTTCAAGAAGTGAATATGAGCGGAAAATTACGATGAAGCACACGCAGGTGATAAGGGCGGCACCACCACGTGAGAATATCGAAAACAGCGGATAAGTTACTGCATTCATTCTGTGGCGGATTCCGAGGCTTTCTTTGCCGTGCCGCATGGCAAGCGGAAGTGTCATATTTGTGTCGCCGCTGAAGAACGCCGCCAGAATCGGCGCAATGCTTGCAAAAATTACGCGGTACGGATGATTTTCTGCACAGATAAATCTGATGCACAGCGGATAAATAATCAGTGCTACAAAAAGGAAAATACCTGTAAGCAGAATGAACAGAGGCATATAAAGGCTTGTCTGCTTTGCGATAATGAAATTTATAGCCCATCTGCATGAAATGGCAATCATTCCCATAGAAAGAATTTCTGTGAAAAATCCCATGACAATGTAAGCTATGTGACTGAGTGATGTGAAAACTGTGATGGCTGGTTTTGAGCCTATTTTGTCATCGTTTGCAGCTGCTCCCAAAAGTCCTGCAAAAATGAAACAAGGCAAAAGATATGAATCACTCAAAAGAGACTGGAAACTTGAATAAGGGAACAAAGCCATAATCAATTCTTTTATATCGAGAGTTGGAATTTCGTTTACTCTTTCGATGGACATAGGAATTCTTGGAATTTTGATGAGAAGAGCAGAGGCAAGGCCCACTGTAACCAGAAACAGCGAAGACACTATGATGACAAGAAATGTCCAGATACCTGTCTTGAGTATCAGCTTGTCTTCTCTGAGCTTGTAACATGCTGTTGCAATAGAAAAGAACAGAAGCGGAACCAAAGTGTAGCGTCCGCAATGTATGATGACGTCTGTGATAAAATCCAGTACTTCCCGGGCATTTTTTGAACCAGCCGGGAAAAACAAAGCAAATGCTAAACCAAGAGCGATACCGATTATGTATTTAAGCCAAATTCTCATAATTTAACAGTATATCAATATGTAACTTGTTTGCAAAGTCTATATTGGTATGTTATAATCTGTACTTATGGCAAAAACTATACTCGTTGTTGGAAAAGAGATGCCTGCCGGAAATAAGTTTACCGACGGTTTGTCTCTTTCAGGACGAAGCATTTCAATAACAGGTCCTGAGGAAGAAAATACAGAAGAAACTCTTGATGATACTGATAAGATCAGAAAGATAAGCGAAGCTTCTGGAATTGCTGTCGTGGAGTGGCATAAATCTTCACCGATTTCTTCAAAGACTGTTATACTGCGGACAGAAAGTATTTTCGGCAATATAGACGAAGCTGTCATTTACTTTGATGAGGAATGGTTTGCGTCTATAGAAAATCAGCTTTCTGTAAATGAATGCATACATGGATGTGACGAGCTTATTTTGCCGTTTCAGATTATGACTCTGGAAATACTGTCACGGTTTGAAAAGAGAAATTCATCTGGTGTACCGGGTTTTCTGATTTTCATGATAAAAGAAACTCCGGATTTGTTCGATGTTCAGCATTCGCCGGGTGTCAAAAACGGTTCTTCTCCTGTAGCGTCTCCTGTTGTTGCAGCTGCTGCATCTGCTTTTATGGCGTTTGCAGAAAACATTGCAGTTCTGTACGGCGGAAAGTCATACGTAAACATCCTGCTTGTACGCGGAGATGCTGGCGGGGAAGTTTCTGCAAGCGACGTTGAGTTTGCAAAATGGCTCTGTTCTTATCTGGATTCAGTAGAGGAAGCAAAGACTGAGCTTGATGCAAAACTTTCTGCAAACTGGATAGAAGCTGGCAAACGTTATATTTCTACTAATGGATTTTCACTTTTTGGGAAGAAAAAGAAATGAATTTTGATTTAGATTTTATTATAGATTCTCTGATAAAAATTTTTGCAAGTGTTGTGTGCGGTTCTCTGCTTGGTCTTGAGAGAAAGCATCGCTATCAGGTTATGGGAATGCGTACTCTTGTTTTGATCAGTGTGTCATCGACTTTGCTGTCCATCTTGTCTTATCTGCTCACAGAGATTCAGGTACAGAAAGGATTTGATGGCGGTGACCCGACCAGAATTATTGCAGGCGTTGTAAGCGGCATTGGTTTTCTGGGTGGAGGTACAATCATTCATCAGGGCATGAATATCAGAGGTCTCACTTCTGCTGCCGTTGTCTGGACAGCATCTGCTCTTGGACTTGCAATAGGAGCCGGACTTTACCTTCAGTCTGGTGTTGTTCTTGTAATTGCACTTATCATGCTTGTATATCTTGATAAATTCGAAGAAAAACTTTTTCCGGGCGGCAAGAACAAGAAAGTTCACATGGTTTATCAGGATAATGACGATGTTGATTTGTCCAAAGTTCGCCTGTGCCTTGAAAAAGAAGGTTTCCGTGTAATGGATGTAAACATAAGCCGCATAATGGCAAGTCACCAGCTGATTTTGCATTATTCAGTCAAGGCTCCGAATGCCGATGAATTTAACTCAGTTATTTCCGAACTTGATAAAATCGGACAGCTGGAAGAGTTTTCCATGACAGACTGATTTTTCTATAAAAGCTTATGTGTTTTGTGTTGTTTTCTGAAAAATCCTGTGTTAAACTTTTAGATAGTGTAATGCACTTTTCTGAAAACTTCATTTTTCAGAGATTTCAGACACATCCGGCATCTTGTTCTGTTTTTGCGGGTGCCTTTAATTTTGCGATAATAAGGTATTTCAGATGAACGACAGTAGTGTTCCTGTAAATATAGATGTAAATCTTCTGCCTCTTCTTTTTGACAGTGTTCCAGCTCATATTTTTTTTAAAGATACGGAATGCCGTTATCAGTATTTAAGCCGCCGGTGCTATGAGGTAAACAGGAGAAAAGATTCTCCTGAGTGGACGATAATAGGCAAAACTGACAAGGAAATTCAGCCTGGAAAAAAAGCCGGCGAACGTTTTTTTCAAGAAGACAAAAAGATACTTGCAACAGGAAAAGGCTGTAAATATACATCGAATATGTTTTTCGACGGTTATGAGCATTACTTTGAAGTTGAAAAACAGCCTGTTTTTGACAGCGATAAAAAAATCGTCGGAATAATTGGCGTTGTAAATGATATAACAGAGCTTACTCAAATGCGGTTAAAGGCAGAAAATGCTGCTTTTACAGACGGCATGACAGGACTTCGAAACCGCAAAGCATACGAGATGTGGAAAAATGAGAACTCGAATAATCTGACATATCCATTCAGTATCATAGTTGCAGACTGTGACTGTCTCAAGCTGATAAATGATAATCTTGGACATGAATATGGTGACATGCTTTTGAATACAGTTAGTTCCGTTATGCAAAAATGCATGGAGCCTGCAAACAAAGTTTTCCGTATCGGCGGAGACGAGTTTATTATTCTGTGCGAGAGAACTCACGAAAGCGGTGCCGCAGCATATATTGAACAGATGCAGAACGCCCTCAAAGATATTTTTCATCAGAATAAGGATGTCTCTGTTTCGATGGGGGCGGCTACGATTGCAGACAGTTCACTGTCGTTTGAAGAAGGATTCCGCCAGGCTGACCAGGCTATGCTCAACGAAAAACAGCGCCGGAAGCTTGCCCGCAAAAGAACTTTTGTTTTGTAAATGCGTGCCATTGGGGTTGCGTATATCACATTGACAGTCTGAGGCTGACATTTTACTGCCGTGAAAGAATTTTCCTGTTCCCTGTTCTGAAGAAAAATCCCGGAATCTTTTATTTCTATTTTTGCTTTTATATATTTTTAATATGTCCTAGATACAATTTTGATTTTGTGTGCTACAATCTTGTTATGAAAAACAAAGTATACATAATAGGTCATAGAAACCCGGATACAGATTCTGTTGTTTCGGCAACAGCTTATGCAGAATTAAAGCATCTTCTGGGACATGATGAATACATTGCCGCTCGTGCCGGACATCTTGCACCTCAGACCGAATATATTTTTAAACGTTTTGATATAAAAAGACCTGTTTATCTTCCAGACCTGATACCAAAAACAGCTTTTTATATGAATGATAAATTTGTATCAGTACAGGAAGATGTGTCTCTCTGGAAAGCCGTGGATACCATGGTTGAAACAAATGCTTCTGTTCTTCCGATTGTCAACGTTGACGGAACTTACCAGGGACTTTTGAACTACAATGCATTTTCCCTGAATGCATACAAACTCATCAATCCGAAAGGCGGTGACATGTTTTTTGCAAGTCTGCACCTTATCGAGAAAACTTTGAATGCAGTGCCGATTGTTGAGTTTGAACCGGACGATTATTTTAACTGCTCGATTCTGATTGGTGACGACGATATTGCAACTTTCCGCAAAATGCTCGACGAACATAAAAGCGAAAACCTCATCGTTATTTCCGGTGACCGTGAAGACATACAGCGTGCGTGTATCGAGGCAAAAATCAGAGCTCTTATTGTAACAATGGATTATACGATAAGCAAAGAACTTCGTGATCTTGCAAAAGCAAACAATGTTTCAATTTTATCAAGCCATGACAGCACTTCCAAAACAGCCATGCTCATAGAATTTTCAACTCCTGTTTTTGCTATGGCCGATAAACAGACTCAGCCTGTTCACGCAACTGATACAGTTCAGAAAATCCGCCCGCTGCTTGCACAAAGTCCGAGCCGCTGTCTGCCTGTCGTAGATGACAATTACAAAGTGATGGGCATTATAAGCGAAAGTGATTTGCTCCACGATGCAAACGTACAGGTTATCCTTGTTGACCATAACGAACCGCAGCAGGCAGTTGAAGGTCTTGAGCATTACACTATACAGGAAATCATCGACCATCATAAGATAGATACATTCAGCACAAAGTCACCGATAACGTTTATCAACCGTCCTCTTGGTTCAACTTCGACGATTATCGCAAATCTGTATCACGAGAATCATGTGTCGATTCCGAAAGATATAGCGTCGATACTTTTGTGCGGTATTTTGAGCGACACCCTTATTCTCAAATCGGCAACGACTACGGAAATTGATATACGCACAGCAGAATATCTGAGCAGCATAACGGAACTCGATATCAACGAGCTCGGCAATGATGTTATCAGAAGCGGAAGCCATATTGAAAATCGTACCGCAGAAAGCATAATCCATCAGGATATGAAAGATTACACAGAGGGAAAGCATAAATACACAGTCAGCCAGATTGAAGTTGACGGAGTAGAAGAAATACTTTCGCGCAAGAAAGAATTTCTGGAAGAACTCGAATCGCTCAGAAAGAGCAAAGGACAGCTTTTTGCGGCGTTATTGGTTACAGATATTGTCAAACTCAGCAGTCTGATGTTTCTTGCCAGCGAAGAAAAATTTGAAAACCTCGTGCAGTTTCCTCTCAAAGAAGACCACATTTACTATCTCAAAGATATTGTTTCCAGAAAAAAGCAGGCAATACCACTTTTGACAGAACTGATTGCAAGGGTAGATTAAACTGATTGCTGTATGAGTCCTCTCTAAAGCTGTCTGATAAATATCCGTTTCTGGATTTTGAAAGACATTCCGTGCCGAAAGCCGCCGAAGGCTATCAGCACGGGATGTCACTATGATTTAAACTTATAAGCCATCCAGATACTGTAAAACAAGGAAAAATAATACCTTTACCTTCTTTAGATAATGATTAGGAGTTATAATATCATGCGAAAAAAAGTTTTGCGTTTTATAGTTTTTTTTATTTTGTTTTTTTCTATGAATTTATTTTCTTGTAATATTTTTTCGAATAAAGAATTAGATGAATTAACGAAAAAATTCGGTAATAATTATTATGAAAATATTTATATTGTGAATTTGGATTATAAATTAAAATACGAAACAGAACCAAATTATTTTGAGTACTTTACTACAGAAGAATTATCTAAAGGAGTAGAAATCAAAATGAGAGAATGGAATATGGAAGAAAAAAATATTTTAATTTGGTCAATAAAAAGGGAAAATGGATAATTTTCCATTCGTTAGAATATGATAATTCTGTAAAATTTTAGTTTTTCATCTTCCCATCAATAGCAATTGATATGGATAAAGCCCATTTACTGCAAATTTCAGTGTAAAAACATTGGATTTTGCAGCACAAAAAAGCCTTTCCTTACCCCGACAAACTTCTGTTTACCAGGCCTAAGTAGCACTTGCCTTAGTCCTACAAACAGCAGTTTGTGTAACTAGGTACGGACATTATAGAAAATGGCTGTATTCCGTTAAGTCACATTGATTTTTCGGAATATAGTCATATCACAGGCTGGCACAGAAAGCATGTTTTGACGTGAAATCTGTAATTTACATTGATTTTATTGGTAAAATCTGAATTTTGTGATAGAGTCTGAGAAGTTTTGAGGAGAAACATGAGAACTTAGGCCGGCAAACGCCAATTTGTACCACTACGCCGGCAATAATCCGGTAAGGTATACGGACCCGGATGGAAGAGAAGATAAAAACGCATATGAGTATTGGGGATTTGTAAAAACTATATCTTCTGGAACGGATTGTTTTTTTGCTGCAATAATGCAATATATTTTTTCAGATAGACCTAGTAATATTGTTAA
>JAZQQW010000050.1:0-5854 GCA_045629255.1 Treponema sp. | reverse complement strand
TAAAAATCATCAATAATGCAGTATAATTCTATAAGATCGTTTTCGGTCATGGCGTAACTCCTTTGTTTTTTGTGTGGTAACTAAATTCTAAAGAATTACGCCTTTTTTGTAAATTTATTTATAACTCGAAATTTGACCTATATAATATAATCTGTATAATTGAAGACAGTTTGTATACTGCATTTGCGCTCAAAAAAGGCTTTAACTAAAAAGTTTAATTCATAGAGTCCTGAACTTTGGGCAGGATTTATGTCTTTTGTCTATGTTTTGTCCATATGCCGAACTAAATTCGTCACGACAGTACTTTTTAGCCATCGCCTTCATTGTATTTGTCCCCACATATTGGGTAATCATTTATGGAAATTAACTATCTGATGCTTAATCATTAGACATAATCTGATGATTTTGTGCATTTAAAATTGAAATAATAAAAATAATAATAAATCAGCGTTTTGCGTAGCGGATGTTTTCTAATTTTGTTTTGAGTTCGTTTGAAGGCACAAAGAGAATGCGCGGTGATTTAATGTCATCAGCCGTGACGTCTTTTTTTTCTGTGTGTCCCTCGCTTTTGAAAGAAAGTCTGAATCTGCCGAAGTCACCCATTTTGATGGAATGACCATCTTCCAGGTATCTAGGCAAAATGTCAAGAAAACTTTCAAGAACTGCAGAAACATCTGCCGGTGTCAATGTACATTTGCTTGAAATATCCTGTGCAACTTTCCGAAGTGTTACATCGTCGGTGTAAGACGGGGCTGCATAGAATTTCTTCTCAGCTCTGTTCAGGGGATTTTCCCTGGTTATAATTCTGTACAACATAGTTGTACCTCCTGTAAAGTAATGGTGAAACTTATAATCTGCTCCTTTTGGCAGGGGCAAACTAAAGCCCGAACCATACAAAAAAAATTGCAGGGCATACGCTCTGCAGAGAACTTTTACGTCCTCAAATTTAAAATAATAAAAAAAGATAAAAGCGGCAAATTTTTTTTGAAAAAAAAATGTTTTTTTGCTTTTTTTTTCTGCGTGGTCTATCCTCTGTGAGCGGGCGCTTTCAGCACGCTGAAAGCAAGGTCTGTCCTCTGTGAGGAGCGGGTCTGTTCTCTGTGAGGAGCGGGTACGTCCTCACAGAGAAACGGGTACGTCCTCACAGAGCGCGAGGTACCTGCTCACTGAGAAGGCGCTAGAAGCGCTGCTGAAAGCGAGGTCTCTGTTATTTACTTATCAGATAGCAGTTAAAACGATAATTTTTAAAGCGTTTCATATTTGTACTATATCTATACTCGACATTGTATATATATGCCTTTGTATTTTCATCAATCTGATAGACAAAATATGTATCTTCCGGTTTGAGATTCAGCATATATTCTGTGATGTCTATTTGAGTTTCTGGAATAAGGGGCTTGTTATATGGTTCTTCATATACATCAGTTTTGTAGTATTCGGAAATTACGTACATATTTTTGATTGTAGAATATCCTTTTATATCTATGATCCTCTCATTTGAGTCAACATCTTTCATTTCGTAAGAAATGACATCATCGTCTGTTTTTTCTTCCTTGATGTTGTACAGCTCTTTTACATTTACATCGTAATATTTCTTGTTAAGCCAGTCTGGCTTTTTGTGGTCAGAAGTATGTCTGAGATATCTGTCGGCAGATACAAGCTGTGCCCTGTCATCGTCTGTTATGATGTCTTCAATGTCTGGAAGAGCTGTCTTCAGCTGACCGTTTTCCATCATGTCGTATTTTTTGAGTACTGATGTGAGTCTTTTGTACTGACTTCTGTAAGCAACGTCGATGAGGTTTACAGGAGTTACCGAAGTCAGAAGGATGAATGCTCCCAGAACAGGAATTGCATATTTTGTGTATCTGCCTTTTTTGACAAAAGTGAAAATGATAAAAATCACTGTGAAAATATTGTAAACAAGGCTTGAATATCGCCATCCTGTGAAACCGTAACTTCCAAGACGGATAAAGTAAGCCGGCCACTGGACACAGATAAGCGGAATCAGGGCAAGAGAGCCAAACCTGTAAAAAGCTTTGATAAACTTGTTGTCTTCATATTCTCTGAATATAAAATAAAAAACAATGTAAAACACTGACGCAAAAGAAACAAACCAGTTGATCTGTCCGTTTGGAATGCTTAACGTGAGCAATGCTTTCAAAAGATATGCATAGAGTATCAGTAGCAGGAAAAGGTAAATCGGGAACAGTATGAAGAGGAAGATAATCTTGAATGCTTTTCCGGAAGGTTCTTCGCGCTTTTCAAAAAGGTAGAACACAAAAAGATTGATGCTGACTACCAATCCCCAGATGGTACCCTGGCTGAATATCAGATTGTCCATATCATCGATTTCTATAATCAGATTTGAAAAAACAACTGTCAGTAATGCAGTTCCCAGCATGCCGACAAGCGACAAAAGGTCACAGAACAGGAAGTTTTTGATGAGATTTGCATAGTAGGATTTAGCATTTTCTTTTGGTACCAGAAGTGTAATTGCTACACAGATTACGGCGAAATTGATGCCGAGCAGATACATCGTGCTGTACGAATCATGCTCTACAAATTTCAGAATGCAGTAAGTAATTGCTGCTCCGATTAGAGAAGCTCCTGCCTGGATAAGGTACTTTTTCAGTGCAGAAAACCTTTCGGAAACATAAGTTGCCGGCACTGCGAATACTGTGGCTGTCATGAACGCCTTGAAAATTTTTAGCCCCATGTCGTAAAAATTGTTTTGCGAATCCATGTAAATCACGATTATTCCGAACACAGCCGCAATAATCGTGTCCGCAAAAATTACTTTGTGCTTTGTAGCTGATCTGAATATTGACCAGACAAGATTTTTGAATTTACTCAGTTTTTCTCCCATTGTATTCTCCTTGTTTTTTTATTGTATGATATATAAGAAACATTGTCATTTTTCATGAGCCGGACTCATAATAAAGTTTTATTGCAGTCAGTCTGCCGGAATTATTGAATACGAAGTTTACACACTCACCTATTCCCGCCGGACTGTTTTGGCTTTGCATCTCATTGCCGAAAATCTGTTTAAGTTCTGCCAGTGTCATTCCCATTTTTACACCAAATGTATTTGGTACGTCTTCTGTAAATGTGATTGCCTGAAGCGAACTGTATGAATCAACTTCTACAAACCCGTCGTTTATCTGATATATGCTTGTACTTACTGTGCCGGCACCTGGAAAATCATTGTATTTGATGCTGTATTCTGAATGCGAAACAGGCTCTTTGCCTGCAATCAGATTTATTACTTCGTATGCTTTCGGGTATGGATAATCTGCAAAGTGTATGCGGTAAAGTTCTTTGTAGAATTGAGTCATGTATTTTTCGTATTTGTCAAACTCTCTGTTATAGACTTTGCTTTCCGGATATGTTTCCGTAAATGAAACATGGTCGGAATGCATCCAGCCTGTCGTGTTTCTGTCTATGCGGATTTCGTACCAAAGTTCATTTTCATCGTTGACAGTTTTTTCTATTATATTGACCTTTATGCCGGCAGAGTATTTTGCAATTATTGCAGAATGAACAGCAGAAGGAAATGTCCTGACATGAGCATTGTCATCGTTTACATAAGGCCAGGCTTTTTCTGCGATTTCGTACAAATCATCATATCTGTCTGCATATTGTGCAAAAACTGACTGTAACAAAAACAGAAATACTGCAAAAGCCAGTAACTTTATTTTCATTGTTTTCCTGTGAGAAGCAAAAACGCTTACCTCTACTAAACAATCAAACAATAAATAGGTTATAAACTGTATTGAGGTTTAAAGTCTCAGTCAGAAAGATAAAGCTAACTTGAAGCCTTAAGGTAGAAAACAAATACTGAAATAATCAAAATAAGTGCAAATATTCCTAATATACAGAAAATAGCTGCGAGTACTTTTCTGATTTTTGAGATTTGTCTGCCTTTTTTTTCATCGTATTTGTTTTTTATCAGAAGGATAAGTCCGGCTATTCCAAACAAAGAATTCGAAAATATTACATAACCAAGAACCAAAATTATAAAGTCAATTATCAACAGGGAAATAAATGCCATTTTCTTGTAATCTCCTCAAATATATTCAATTTCATGCATCAGGAAAAAATCAAACTTGTCTTTTTCTGTGCCTGTCATTCAAAATATTTTGGAATATGCGGATATTCTGAAACATCTGCATCGTGTTTTTTTGCCCATGCGTGTTTTGCTGCATACAAAAGTGATTCAAATTCACAATCAAACTGACACTCTCCAGTTCCTTTACGGACAGAATTGTAGTATTGTCTGCCGTTTATCAAAGCAACACAGCGCCAGTACAAAAACAAATCATCGCTTACATACTTAGACTTTGCTTTATAGCGTTCCCGGATTTCTTTTGTATCAAGACTGTGCAGCAATTTATACACAGTATCATCAAAATGAAAAATAACGTCATCATCTTTGTTTGAAAGAAAATCAACAACGGGAGCCAGCACTTTATCATCATCGCCTTCAAAAGACCAGTCGCATAATTCCATTGTTTTCCAAAAACTGCAGTTATTAAAAAATCCAAACACAGCACACCCCAAAAATAATATTAATAAAACACTAAAAATAACAGAACGGCAAATAATTCCGCCTTTATTTTTAATGTTTTTCATACATTCTTTCCTGTTTTTATTATTTTATCTGTTTTATTCTGCTTCTTTTGACCAAAAATACTTTTGCGGAAATATCCATCAAAGCTTTGTCATTGTACGAATCTGTGTAAAAACAATCTATCAAACTTTCACCATATTTTTCACGGAAACTTTTCACTTTGTTTTCGCCAAAATTCAAATAAACAACACGGCCTGTTTCAGCATCAAACTCTGAACATATCAAATTCGAAGTTCCAAGTTTATTTTTAACGGCTTCAATCAAAAAAGACGGACCAGCCGTTATGACTACATCTTCTTCTCTGATTGTTTTAATCAGGTTACTGTTCAATTTTCTGTCATGTTTCTGCCAGAACTCTGCGACAAGCTTTGCAGTTTCTGCTTTTTCTTTAATGACAGATTTCAAAAAAGCATTTATTACTTCTTCAATCTGTGCACGGCTTATTAGGCAAAGCTTATATTTTACAAGCCCCCAAAATATGCGCGGAAGCCAGAGAACTATCTTTTTGTTCTTTTTTATCATGAAAAGCGCAAAATCAACGGAACTTTCTCCACGGTAAAGCGTGTTATCAAAATCAAATGCGTTCATTGTTTTTCTTTTCCAAGTTTTTCATTAAGTTCTTTTTCAAGTTCCTGCACGCGTTCCTTTACTTTTGTCATAAACACAGTCTGATTTTCTGAAAGAAACGCATTGAGCCTTTTGTCTGCACCAGTGTGATAAAAGACTACTTCCGGAATATTTTTGAGTGGAGATAAATCTTCTGCCGTAATTTTTACACCCACAAAACGAAGGCTCTTGAGCTTTTTAAGCGGTTCAAGAAAATGCAGGTCTGAAATAACTGCATTATTGCAAAATACAAGCTCTACAAGTTCCGTAAGCTGAGCAAGCGGCGACCAGTCCACAATCGTTTTGCCGGCTCCAGTTTCAAACCAGAGATGCTTCAAGGTCTTTTTTAATGCTGCAATGCCGGAAATATCAGAAAGCTTTTTCAAATACAAAAGGCGCAGTTCTTCAAGATCTGCAAGTTCGCAGAATGCAGAACAGTCCATCATTGTTCCAAACTGCAAATGCATTTTCTTGACACAAGGATGATTTTTCATTTCTGCCCAGAATGCAGGATAATCTTTGCACCCTGCGACAAGTACTGTATCATTTTTTATTAGATATTCACTTTCCATTTTGCCGGTTCCTTAAAAACATAAAATTACAGATTTTCTACATAAC